>CAZRBP010000068.1:0-6420 GCA_964598305.1 uncultured Pseudomonadales bacterium
GCGGTGCTATATTCAGCCGCCAGGGAAGAAACTCCGCCGTCAGATGCGGGGGTGACGCTTGAAAACGCTAACAGCCAGAGCGCCGGAGCCGGATCACTGCCGCCGCATACTGGTGGTGAACGCCAAGGGCGGCTGCGGCAAGACCACGGTGGCCACCAATCTCTGCGCCGCCTATGCGGTGCGGGGCCAGCCCGTGGGATTGGTTGACCACGACGGCCAAGGCTCGGGCGCCTACTGGATCGCGCAGCGGCCTGCGGATGCACCACAAGTTGAGTTGTCCGGCAGTGGCAGGCCAGCGCTTGACCGCATCATCATTGACGGGCAGCCGGGCAGTCCCGCGCACACAACCGACGAACTGATCGCAATGGCCGACGTGATCCTGGTGCCGGTGCTGCCATCGGCCATCGACATTCGCGCCGGCGAACGGTTCATCACAGCGCTCATGACGCGGCCCAGATTCCGCGCTGCGCCGCGGCCCATCGGCGTCATCGCCAACCGGGTGCAGCACAACACCCCCGCAAAAGCCCGCCTGATGCACTTTTTGGGCTGCCTGAACGTGCCGGTAGCCGTCACCTTGCGCGACAGCCCGCTCTACGGCGACGCGATGGGCTCCGGCCTTGGGGTGGCGGATCTATTCGATGTCCGCGCCGCCCGCAGGGAAATGACCGCTTGGCGCACGCTTGTGGATTGGGTCGAGGACCAACTGCCCGCCCACGCCGGCCATCCGCGGCCCTTGGCCGCCGGCCGTCCCTCGGCCGATGCCAGCCGCGGCATTCCGGAACAGGCGAGCTCCGTTCTTGGCAACCAGCTTCCTGTCGCACCGGCGCACTCAAAAGGCCCGCGACCACAACGTCTTTCCGCCTGACCGGCCGCCGGGTCCGCCTTTCGCAGTTCCATGCTGCAAGCCTCGGATGTCACCTTCAGAAGGGCCGAGCGGGCCATCTTCGAGGGTCTAGCCTTTACCGTGCACACGGGGCAGAAGGTCGGTGTGGTCGGCGGCAACGGGGTCGGCAAGACGACGCTCTTTGAACTGATCCAGGGGCGCCTGCACCCAGAAAGCGGCGATCTGGTTCGGCCCCGAAGCTGGCGGGTGGAGCACATGGCCCAGGACGTGGCCCCCAGCGAGCGGCCCGCCTTGGAATTCGTGCTCGACGGACACCGGGCGCTGCGGCGCGTCGAAGCCGAGCTCGCCGCCGCTGATCCGGATGGCGAGCCGGAGCGGGTGGCGGAACTGCACATGCGCTTCGACGACCTTGGCGGCTACCAAGCATCCGCCCAAGCCGGGGCCATCCTGCACGGCTTGGGCTTCGGGCCGGACGAATTCAACAAACCCCACGCCGCCTTCTCCGGAGGCTGGCGCATCCGCCTGAATTTGGCCCGGACGCTGATGGCCCCGGCGGACCTGCTGTTGCTCGACGAGCCCACCAATCACCTGGACCTGGAGGCCACGCTCTGGCTGGAAAGTTGGCTGCGCCGCTTTTCCGGCACCCTGATGGTCATCGCCCACGACCGCGAGTTCCTGGACCGGGCCACCGCTCACAGCCTGCACATTGAGGGCGGACGGGCCACCCTGTACCGGGGCGGCTACTCGGCGTTCGAGCGGCAACGGGCCGACGCCCTGGTGCGCCAGCAGCGCCAGCATGAGGCCCAGCAGCGGGAAATCGCCCACATGGAGCAGTTCATCCGCCGCTTTCGCGCCAAGGAGTCGAAGGCGAAGCAGGCGCAAAGCCGCATCAAGGCGTTGGAACGCATGGAGCGGGTGGCGGCGGTGCAGGTGCGCAGCCCCTATTCCTTTGCCTTCGGCGCACCGGACAGAATGTCCCATCCGCTGGTCAGCCTGCGCGACGTCGATCTCGGCTACGGCGGCAAGCCGGTGATCAACGGCATCAACCAGTCCCTTCTGCCGGGCGCCCGCATCGGCGTGCTGGGCGCCAACGGCGCCGGCAAATCGACGTTCCTGAAGTGCCTGGAAGGAACGCTGGCCCCCTTGACAGGGGAAGTCGTGCGCGGTCGCCATGCGGAGGTGGGCTACTTCGCCCAGCACCAACTCGAGGACTTGGAGCAGCGCCATTCGCCCTTGCAGCACATCGAACGGGCCGAGCCTGGCTGGCGCGAGCAGCAAGCGCGCAACTACCTCGGCCAGTGGGGCTTCGGGGCCGGCATGATTGGCCGTCCGGCGGGCAGCCTTTCCGGCGGCGAAAAGGCGCGTCTGGTGCTGGCGCTGATCGCCCTGCGCTGCCCGGCCCTGCTGGTGCTCGACGAACCCACCAACCACTTGGACCTCGAAATGCGCGACGCCTTGGCCCGCGCTCTGCAGGACTACCCCGGCGCGGTGGTTCTGGTGGCCCATGACCGGACCCTGCTGCAGCGAGCCATCGATGAGCTTTGGCTGATCGAGGACGGTCGCCTATCGACCTACCAAGACGATCTGGAGGCCTATGCGGCAAAACGCCGGGAGCAAGTCGCCCGCGTCCGAGGGGCCGGGACGATGCAACCCGCCCCGCAGGACGCCCCGGCACCGAACAGGAAAGCCTTACGCCGCGCCGCCGCCGAGAGCCGCGCCGCCCGTCGCCAACTAAGCCAGGAGGTCAAACGCCATGAGCGGCGCATGGAGGCGCTCAGCGCCGAACTAGAGGCCGTGGAGGCGCAAATCGCCGATCCGGAAACTTACCAGCAAACCGAAACAGCCGACCTTGAAGCCACCTTGGCCCGATCCGCTGCCCTGCGCCGCGACTTCCTAGCCACCGAGCAGCGCTGGCTGGAAGCCGCTGAAGCCCTGGAAGCCGAATCCGAGGCCTAGCCTACTTCCGTTCGAGAAGGTAGCGGTAGGTGCCGCCTTGTTCGCTTGACTCAAGCAGCTTGTGCCCGCTTTGCGCCGAAAACACCTCGAAGTCGCGCACTGAGCCAGGATCCGTCGCCAGCACCCGCAAGCGCTGACCGGCAGTCATCCCGTTCAAAGCCTTCTTGGCCTTGAGCAGCGGCATGGGGCAGGTCAGGCCCGTCGCATCGACGGTGACAAGGTCTTCGGGCATGAACTTAAGTATCGCATAGGTTGGCAGAGCGAAGGCAGCCTGCCTTCGCAACGAACCGAGGGGTCCCATCGAGGGCGGGACGCCCTTACTCCAAGGGAGCACGCCCGGAGCAACCAAGCGCCTGCTCACGCTGACCGCATCCGACCGCCCGTCGGAGGCTGCCAACGGGGTGGTCGTCCAGACCGCGTACGATTGGATGTTGGGATGAAGCGCTCCCAAGGCCCCTAGTGTCCTGTCCGATTAATAAGTGTGATTATTCGTGGCCGTTTCGGCCCCCGGCTGCGTTGCTCCGCCTTGTGTGGAGCCCGCCACACGGCGTTGTCGCGCCTTGCCGGGAACCAAAACGGCCTAGCGACTAAAACCCACTTATTAACCGGACAGGACACTAGTGCTCCATCACACTGATAGTGCCGCATCAGTGGCAAGTTATACTGCGGCCCATGAACAGCTTGAGGCTCGGCAGTTTCATTGCCTGCCTATTTGCCGGCCTTGGCCTGCCGTGGGCGGCGCACGGCCAAGGCGGCAACGATCTGCCGACGCTGGGCGATGCCTCCTCCAGCCTGATCTCGCCGGAAATGGAGCGCCGCATCGGCGAGGACTTCCTCAAGCAGGTGCGGGCCGCGTTGCCGACGGTCGATGACCCCATCCTCAAGTACTACGTTGAAAAGCAGGTGGCGGATCTTGCCCAGTACAGCGAGCTACGCGAGGCGGTGCTCAAGGCCATCCTGATTGACAACGAGCAGATCAACGCCTTCGCCGCACCGGGCGGCGTCATCGGCATCAACCTCGGCCTGATGCTGCATGCCGAGGACGTGCATGAGTACGCCAGCGTCATCGGCCATGAACTGGCCCACCTAAGCCAGCGCCATTTCGCCCGCGGCATCGAGGTGCAGCGAGCGCAGACGCTGCCCACCTTGGCGGCAATGGTGGCCGCCATCATGATCGGCGCCATCGGCGGCGGCGACGCCGGCATGGCCGCGGTTTCCGGCGTTCAGGCGGCGGCTCAGGCCAATCAGCTTCGCTACAGCCGAGGCCGCGAGCAGGAGGCGGACCGGGTGGGCCTGAACACGGTGGTGCGGGCAGGCCTCGACCCCCAAGGCATGGTGCGGATGTTCGAGCGCATGCACCGCGCCTACCGCTACACCAGCAAGCCGCCGGAGTTCCTGCTGACCCACCCCTTAAGTGAAACGCGGATCGCGGACGCCCGCAGCCAAGTTCTGCAATACGGCATCAAGCGCTATCCGCACTCGCTCGACTACCAGATGATGCGCAACCGGGCGCGCCTGCACTTCGCGGATTCCCCGGAGTCGATGGTGAAGGTGTTCGAGCGCGAGCTTCGGGAGCAGCCCGACGACCTGACCATTCAATACGGCCTCGCGCTGGCGCTGGCGGCGGCGGAGGAACACACCGAAGCCATCGCCATGCTGGACCGGATTCTGGTCTCGAACCCGCGCAACATCCTCTACAGCGCCAGCATGGCCGAAGTGTTGATCCAAGCCGAAAAGACCGACCAAGCCATTGCCCTCGTGGAGCGGGAACTGGCCATCAACCCGGACAACGCGCCCTTGGCCATGCTGCATGCCGAAGCGCTGATCGCCAAAGGCAGCCACCGCGAAGCCGAAGCGGTGCTGGAGCGCCAGAGCATCGTCCACCAGGACGATGTGGACGTGTGGTACAACCTAGCCGAAGTCTCCGGCTTGGCGGGCAACATCATCGGCGTGCATCTGGCGCGGGCCCAGTTCTTCTACCTGCACGCCGCCTATCAACGGGCGCTGCAGCACCTTGAGTATGCCCGCCGCCTCACCAGCCACAAGGACGAGGCCGCCGTCGCCCGGCTCAATCAACGCATCGCAGACCTGCGAACGAAACTGCGCGAACAACGCAGTTAAACTCTAAAGCCGAGCATCCGCTCCAGCGGCACCATCGCCCGGCGGCCCACTTCCGGCTCGACATGAATTTCATTGGCGGCCAAGCGCTCGCCGTTCTCCAAGGTCTCGGCTAGCTGCTTGAGTTCGTTCATCGCCATCCAGGGACAGTGGGCGCAGCTTCGGCAGGTGGCCCCTTCGCCAGCGGTGGGCGCCTCGATGAAGCGCTTGTGGGGGTTGCGCTGGCGCAGCTTGTGGAAGATGCCCCGGTCGGTGGCGACGACGAAGAGCTCGTGGGGCAATTCGCCCGCCGCCTTGATGATCTGGCTGGTGGACCCCACCGCGTCAGCGATGCCGATAACCGCGGCCGGGGATTCCGGGTGGACCAGAACGCCGGCATCCGGGTAGATGCGCTTGAGATCGTGCAGGGCCTTGGCCTTGAACTCCTCATGCACGACGCAAGCGCCGCTCCACAGCAGCATGTCGGCATCGGTGCGGCTTTGGATGTAGCGGCCGAGGTGCTTGTCCGGCGCCCACAGGATCTTCTCGCCCTTGGCGGCCAGATGCTCGATGATCGGCAGGGCAATGCTGCTGGTCACCACCCAATCGGACAGCGCCTTCACCTGCACCGAGGTGTTGGCGTAAACGACCACGGTCCGGTCCGGGTGTTCCCGGCAGAAGGCCTTGAAATCGTCCGGCGGGCAGCCGAGGTCCAGCGAGCACTCCGCCTCCAGCGTCGGCATGAACACCTGTTTGTGGGGCGACAGGATCTTCGCCGTCTCGCCCATGAAGCGAACGCCAGCGACGATCAGGGTGCTGGCCGGATGCTCACGGCCAAAGCGAGCCATCTCCAAGGAATCGGAAACGAACCCGCCGGTCTCCTCCGCCAGGTCCTGCACATCGCCGTCCACGTAGTAGTGCGCCACCAACACTGCGTCACGGGCCTTGAGCAAATCAGCAATGCGCGCCTTCAGCCGCCTGCGCTCGGCGTCTTCCAGCACCGCAGGCACGTGCTGCGGAATGCGCTCGGCGGCGAGGCTGTAGTCGGGGAGGGCCAAGGTCCCGTCTCCGCAACCTTCGGGCAATCGAGTCTAACACAACGCTCCAAAGCGCTTTGCGCAAGAAAGTGGCCCATTTGCGGCGACGGCGGGACAATTTCCTACAGGCATTGGGGATTTCACCTACAGTTTTTCTCATCTGGCCTCCCTAGACTTTGGCATCCCAAACCACTGAACAACCGAAAGGGAGACCATTATGCGTAAGCTCATTACCCTCGTGACCCTCGTGGTGTCGCTGGCCTTGGCTGGCTGGGCAGGCGCCGCCGAGCCCGGCCTGATGAAGGTCAACATCAACACCGACGATGCGGTGACCATTGCCGAAGTGCTCGACGGCGTGGGCATGAAGAAGGCGGAAGCCATCGTTGCCTACCGCGACGCCAACGGCGCATTCCAGGACGCCAGCGAACTGGTCAAGGTGCGCGGCATCGGCGAAAGCACGGTGAGCAAAAACATGGAGCGCATCGA
>CAZRBP010000068.1:6520-18371 GCA_964598305.1 uncultured Pseudomonadales bacterium
TCAAGGTGCGCGGCATCGGCGAAAGCACGGTGAGCAAAAACATGGAGCGCATCGAGGTTGAAGAGGCGGCGCCCTAGGCGCCTGGATCGGACGCGCCACAGAAAACGGATGCGATGCGCCAGCCAAAAGGGTATTAAAGGCGGATGAATCCTCCGTCGGCCCATTTGTGACGCTCGCCGCCGTCAGTGGCGCGTCCGGCTTCATCGGCACCGCCTTGGTCCCGGCGCTTGCGGCCCAGGACATGGCGGTTCGCCCCGACAGCCACCCAGATGGCCAACGCCTGCCCCTCACCGGGCAGGCGCTTGCCCATTGGCTGCGGGGGGTAGACATCGTCTACCACTTGGCTGGCATCGCCCATGAAAAGGCAGCGCACAGCCGCCAAGCCGACTTCATGGCGGTCAATCGCGACCTGACCCTGGATCTCTATCACGCCAGCGCTGCGGCCGGCGTGGCAGCATTCGTTTGGCTGAGTTCCATCAAGGCGCTTGGCGAAACCGCCGCGGCGCCCTTGAGCGTGGATGCCCCGCGCGCGCCCCAAGGCCACTACGCGCGGAGCAAGGCGCAGGCCGAACTCGGGCTGCTGCGTGCCAACCAAGCGGGCGGTCCGCGGCTGACCATCGTGCGCCCGCCGTTGGTCTACGGCCCCGGCGTCAAGGGCAACTTCGCGCGCCTGCTCAAGTTGTGCGCCTCGCCTTGGCCGCTGCCGCTGGCGAACGCCTGCGGCCCGCGTGCCCTGCTCGGCCTCGACAATTTGGTGGACTTGCTGATTCGCTTGGCGCGCAACGCCAATCCACCCACCCTCATCCATGTGCGCGACGACGAGGAATGGCCAACGACGGACTTGGTGCGCGAACTGCGCCGCTTGGCAGGACGGCCCAACCGGCAGTTTTCCGTTCCGGTCCGCACGGTCAGGCTGATGGCCCGCCCACTGGGCTTGGCGGCGACGGCGTCGCGCCTGTTCGATCCGTTGCGGGTGGATGCCGGGCCATCCATGCGGGCGCTGGACTGGCACCCGCCGCACTCGACGCGTGAACTGCTGGAGAAGACTTGGCGATGGGCAGCGACGCAGTAAGCCTGTTGGTGAGCGCCTTCGTCGCATCGATCGCGATTGAGGGCGGCCTGCTGCTCTTGGCTCCCAAGCGCGGCTGGGTGGCTGTTCCCAACCGCCGCGGCTTCCACGCCAAGCCAACCCCCACCTTGGGCGGTCTCGGCTTCGCCCTGCCGATCCTAGCCTGGCTCGGTTGGCTGGCCATGCAGGAACCGCGCTTCACCGCACTGGCCGTGGCGGTGGGCGGCGTGGGTTTGATCGGGCTGATCGACGATCTGCGCGAACTCCGCTGGCCGCCGCGCTTGGCCACTCACTGCCTGGCCGCGGCGCTGGCGCTCTGGGCACTCGCCCCCGATTGGCCGCTGATGCTGTTGGCTGTGGCGCTCGTGCTTACAGTCTGGCACGTCAACCTGTTCAACTTCATGGACGGCATCGACGGCTTGACCGGCTCCGCCTGCCTGTTCCTTTGCTTGGCCGTTCAATTGCTGAGCGGCGGCGCGCCGGGCTGGCTGGGCGACCTGCTGTGGGTGACGGCGGGCGGCACGCTGGGTTTTCTGGCCTGCAACTGGCCCCCGGCCCGCATCTTCATGGGCGATGTAGGCAGTGTCTTTCTCGGCCTGCTGCTCGCAGCCATCGTCGTGGCGCTGATCGCCCAAGGCATTCTATCCGCAACCGCGTGCCTGATTCTGCTCACCGGGCTCTGGTTCGACACCACCTATACCCTTTGTGTCAGAATAGCGACGCGTCAACGATTCA
The DNA here is from genome assembly GCA_964598305.1 of uncultured Pseudomonadales bacterium. Taxonomy (GTDB): domain Bacteria; phylum Pseudomonadota; class Gammaproteobacteria; order Pseudomonadales; family Azotimanducaceae; genus Azophilus. Next base: position 8,325 of record CAZRBP010000068.1, read on the forward strand.
CCGAGGCCCATCGAAGCCACCTCTACCAAAAGGTGGCGGCGCGGCGTGGACAGCTATGGACAACTCTGGCCTTTTCAGGATTCTGCCTACTGTGGCTACTGCCGCTGGCGTGGCTCGCGCAGACTCGGCCCGCCTACGGCTGGCTCTGGCTCTTGGCCGCCGCCCTCCCCTTGGCCGTTGCCGCTCCGCTATTGCGGGCCGGCCTTCCAGGCCGCGGGCTCCCGAATGGCGGTGCGCGGTTGCCGGACACCGAGAAACCAACGAGATGACACCTTGATCGGCGACTGGTTCCTGGGCCTGCCCCGCCACCTCAAGCAGGCGTTCGCCGCGCTTGCCGACGGCATCGTGCTGCCGTTGGCGCTTTGGGCTGCCATTGCGCTCCGCTTGGGTGAGTGGCAGCCCGAGGTGGCCCACTACTGGCCCGCCTTCCTGGCCGCCTCGCTGGCCTCCGTGCCGGTCTTCATCAGCTTGGGCCTGTATCGACAGGTCATTCGCTACATCGGCAAGGGCGCTCTCTGGCCCGTCGTCAAGGGTGCCGCGGCAGGTGCCGCAGCCGTCACCGCGGTGGCCTACATGGCGCCGCTGCCCGGCTTTCCCCGGTCGGTGCCCATCATCTTCGGCTTGCTGACCACGCTCTACGTTGCGGGCAGCCGCTTCGCCCTGTGCCACTGGCTGCAATGGCGCAACGCCCGCGCGGCGGAGCGCGAGCCCGTCATCATCTACGGCGCCGGACGCAAGGGCGTGGAGTTGGCCCGGGCGCTGGCGGAGGAGGGCCGCTACGAACCCAAGGCCTTCATCGATGACGACAAGTCCTTGAGCAAGCGCACCATTGATGGTCTCACCGTGCATGCGCCCAAGGCGCTCGAAGCGCTCGTGCGCCAGACCGATGCCCGCCAAGTGCTGGTGGCAGCAGGTTCCGCCTCGTCAGCGAGCCGGGCCAAGATTTTGCAGTTCCTGGAGCCTTACCGTCTGCGCGTTCGCCTCGTGCCGGACATCGACGAACTGCAATTCGAGCGCGGACGCCTAGCCGAGGTGCGCGACGTGCAAATCGAGGACCTGCTCGGCCGCACCGAGATCGATCCGCTGCCGCATCTGCTTAAAGCGTCGGTGGCGGACCGCCAGGTTTTGGTCACCGGCGCGGGCGGCTCCATCGGTTCGGAACTGTGCCGGCAAATCGTCCGCCAGGCGCCCAAGCAATTGGTGCTGCTCGACCACTCGGAGTACGAACTCTACCGGGTGCAGCGGGAGGTGGAGCAAATCTGCATGGTTGAACACCTTGACGTGCCGGTCGCCGCGGTGCTCGGGTCGGTCACCAACCGGGCCTTCGTACGCCACAGCCTAGCCCACTACGGCGTTGAGACCCTCTATCACGCCGCCGCCTACAAGCACGTCAGTTTGGTCGAGAACAACGTGATCGAGGGCTTCAAGAACAACACCTTCGGCACGCTCTACACCGCCGAGGAGGCCATGCGGTCCGGCGTGAAGGACTTCATCCTCATCTCCACGGACAAGGCGGTGCGCACCAGCAGCGTGATGGGTGCCAGCAAGCGATTGGCCGAGATGGCGCTGCAGGCGATGCAGCCGATGGCGGAGGACACCTGCTTCTCCATGGTGCGCTTCGGCAACGTCCTGAACTCGTCGGGCTCGGTGGTGCCGTTGTTTCTCGATCAGATCGAGAAAGGCGGCCCCATCACAGTGACCCACCGGGAGGTCACCCGCTACTTCATGACCATTCGAGAGGCCGCGCAACTGGTAATGCAGGCGGCCAGCATGGCCAAGGGGGGCGATGTGTTCCTGCTCGACATGGGCGAGCCGATCCGCATCGTCGATCTGGCCACCCGGATGGCCCAATTCAAGGGCTACTCAATAAAGTCCGACGCCAATCCCGACGGCGACATCGAAATCCTTTTCACTGGCCTCAACCGCGGCGAGAAGCTGCATGAGGAACTTCTAGTGGGCGAGGACGTCGCCGGCACGGACCATCGCAAGATCATGCGCGCCGAGGAGCACTTCGTGCCTTGGCCGGAGCTGCGTCCCGCCCTCGACGCCCTTGAGGAAGCCTGCAACAGCTACGACCACAAGACCATTCGCGCCTTTGCCGAGAGCTTGGTCAATGGCTCCGCCCTCGAATCCCAACTCGGCGGCGTTTCAGGGTCCGCGCCGATCCTCAGCCTGCACGGCAGGCAGCGGACCTCCGGTCCGCAGGAGCGGCGGACCTCCGGTCCCCGGAGTTAGGACTACTCGAAGGACGCTTCATGCACGCGTGTCAGCGCCGCCGCCGCCCGCGCCCGCCAAGCCGGATCGACCGCCCAGCTGCGGGCCTTGCGCAAATGCTCGGCCGCGCGCTCATCGCCGAGCATGCGATAGGCCTCGCCAAGATAGAAGTTGGCTTCGGCGGCCCAAGGCATTTGCTCGTAGGCCAAGCGCAGGTGGTCCAAGGCCTGCTCGGCCCGCCCGGTGTGCAGGTAGGCGACCCCTAGGCCGTAGGCCACGTCGTAGCGGCGCGGGTCACGCTCCCAAGCTTGGCCGTACAGCGTCGCCGCCTCGGCCCAGTTGCGCATGCAGGCCGGGTCGCTCGACAGGGGGCAGCGCTGCGCCTTCAGATGGGCGAGCTGGGCCATGGCCGCCGCATGGCTCGGGGCCAGCCTAAGCGCTCCTTCAATCACCGCCATTGCCCGCTCGTAGTCAACGGTGGACAAGGCCTCGGATTGGACTGTGAGCCAATCCGCGTCCACTTTGCCGCCGGGATGGTGCTCCAAGGCCCTCGCGGCCAGACGCGGATTTTGGTTGACGATGCTGCGGGCCAGTTCGAGCCGGCCCTCGGCTTCGTCCAAACACCGCCGTCGATCCGGTGCCTGCACAGCCGCTTCTTCGCTGTTCGGCAACTGCGCAAACTCGATGTGGTGGCGCGGACGGCGCAAATAGTCCTTGATCAACTCGCCCATGCCAGAGGGCGGCAGCGCGAAGGCGTCCGCGAAGCTGCGTTCCGGCTGCTCCAGGTAGCGACTCAGGGCAGGGCGAAAGTCAGGATAGTCCAAATGGTGGCCGAGACGAATGAAATGCACCAGCAGCCAGGCCTTTTCGTAGAACGCCATCAGGCGCTCCGGCGGCCAATCCGCCACCGAGTGGGCCTGCACCACCTCCTCGAAGCTCACTTTCGATGACAGGGCCTTGCCCCGCCGAAGCTCCGGTTCGAGATGGCCGAGCGGAACCGGGTTGCGCCTGAGATTGGCCGCGCTGAGGTAGTTGGCCAGCCCTTCCTCGTACCACAGGGGATAGTGCGGCTTGGTCTGGTTGCGCAGCAGGTAGTGGGCGTACTCATGCCGCCCGGTGTCGGCGAGGGCGCTGGGTTGGGCTGGGCCGATAAGCAGTTGGTAGGCCCGCAGGGAGGGCACCGTGATACCGGCGAAGTCCGAAGCGCCAGTGACTTCGATAAAGTGCCGAGCCCGTCGGAAGACGAGCATCCGCACCGGCACGCCCGAGTGCGTCCGGGCCTCGGGGAAGAGCGCCATGAACAACGTCCGAAACCGGCCCAGCGTCCTGACCCTGGCCAAAGCTTGGCGTCGGGGCAGATCGGTCAACAACTCGAAATGCGCTGTCCGGTAGGCGCACCATGGGCGCGAAAACGCTTCCGGCAGGTCCGCTGCGCCTGCTGGAAGGCAGCACGCCATCAGCAGGGCCCCGAACACTGATAGGATTGTTTCTCGCTGCAACATCTGCTGTCCGATACTAACCCGGACGGTAGCCGAAGCAGGCATTGGCGGAGGGACTGAACATGGACAGAATCTCAGGTTGGGTGCTGGGAAGCGCATGGCTGCTGGCGCTTAGCGGCTGTGGCAGCGTCCCGTTGGACCCCGAAGCGCCGACCGGATTCGATCTGAACGGCCATTGGGTCATCAACCGGGCCTTGAGCGACCCGCCGCCCAACGAACGGCGCTTGCAGGACGAGGCCGACCGCTCACTGTTGGAAATGGGCCGCTTGGGGCAGCGACGGCGAATGGGCATGCTCGCCTTCGTTACTGCGGACTTTCCGGTGCTGGCCTCCAGATCCATGATCATCGAGCAGGATCCGAACTCGATGGGCATTCGCTACGAAAGCGGCGCCTACCGGGACGTTTCCTGGGGCCAGCGACGGCGCGGACTATGGGAAGTCAACGCCGGCTGGACGGAGGACGGGTTGATCATCGCTTCGCGGGCGGACGACGCGCGCGCCACCGAAACCATGCGCTTGCGCCAAGGCGGCCGCCAATTGGCCATCACCATCGAAATCAAGTCCGCCGGTGACGCCTTGAGCGCAGTGCGAGTGTTCGACCGGGTTTCCGGCAAGTAGGCCGAGACGGCTCGCTAGCGGCAGCGCGGCTGCCGTGTTGGGCCACAGTCCGTCATTCTGCCTTGGATGGCCCCTGCCGTTTGAGGGTGACGCCGAGGCCACGGCCCTTCACGATGGCCTGCGCACCAAACCGGGCCCGAACCGCATCCATCGCCTCATCGATCCGCTCGCCCGCCGGGTCAACGCTGCCGAACAGGTCACGTTGAACCACGCTGTCCGCCTCGACAAGACTCTGCGCACCGATGCCGATCAGGCGGAAGGCGCGGCCGTCCGCCTCGGTGGCAAGCAGCGGCTCCACCCTGTGGAACAACACCTCCGGCGATTGCGTCGCACCGCTCAGACGGCGGCTCCGGGTGAGGATGCGGAAATCGGCCGTCTTGAGCTTCAGGGTGACGCCCTCACCAGCCAAGCCGGCCTTCTTCAAGCGCCGCGCCAAGGTCTCCGCGAGCTGCCAAAGAATGGGACGCAGCCTGTCCAACTCGGAGATGTCCCGGTCGAGGGTGACTTCCGAAGACAGGCTCTTGGCCTCGCGGTTGGGACTGACCTGGCGGTCGTCCTCGCCGCGGGCCGAGAGCGCGAGCCGGTGGCCGATCCGGCCATAGCGCAGGGTGAGCGCCTGTTCACCGAGCCCGGCCAGTTCGCCAATCCGCGTGATGCCGTCGCGCGCGAGACGCTCCTGCATGGCCTCGCCAACGCCCCACAACAGGCTCACCGGCTTATCGGCTAGGAAGCTGACCGCCTCGGCTTGGCCAATCACCGCAAAGCCGCGCGGCTTGTCCAGATCCGAAGCGATCTTGGCGAGGAACTTGTTGTAGCTGAGGCCAATGGACACCGTGATGGACAGCTCATCCTCCACCTGGCGCGCCAAGGCCGCCAAGGTCTCGGCTGGGCTGGCGCGGTGCAGCGACTCGGTGCCCGCAAAGTCCATGAACGCTTCGTCGATCGACAGCGGCTCCACCAAGGGCGTGAGGTCCTGCATCATGGCCCGCACCGCCCGGCCGACGGCGCCGTACTTCGCCATGTCCGGCTTGATGACGGTTGCGTTTGGGCAAGCCTGCAACGCTTGGAACATCGGCATGGCCGAGTGCACGCCATAGGTGCGGGCTACGTAGCAGCAGGCCGCCACCACGCCCCGATGGCGGCCGCCGACAATCACCGGTACGTCGCGCAGCTCCGGCCGGTCGCGCTTCTCGATGGTGGCGTAGAAGGCATCGCAATCGAGATGGGCGATGCCAAGGGCGTGCAGTTCCGGGTGCCGCACGATGCGCCTTGAGCCGCAGGCCGGGCACGTTTTGGCGGCTGAGGGCGGCCGCTCGCCGCAATCTCGGCAAAGGGTGTCCACGCGGGCATCATAGACCACGCGGGGGTTTTCCAAGCTGGCTGCGGCGCCATTCAGCGATGGTCTTCGGCGGCGTCCTGCGGCACAACACCCAAGGCCGTCTCCGAGTGCGACAGGTCCCGGTACCCCCACTTGTTGCGCGAGTTCACGAACAGGACGTCGAAGTGGTGATCGGGCGGCGCATCCAAGCAGCGTTCGATGGCGGCGGCGATGTCGCGCTGGGAGCACCACACCGCAAAGTGGCGCGGATGGATGGGGCGGTCCTCGGCGTTGACATAGCCGATGCGCAGGCACAGCACCGACATGGGCGATGAATCCGCCACTTGACGGCAGATGGATTCGCCCCAGACCTTGGTGGCGCCGTACACGCCGAGCGGCCGAGTGGCCTCGTCATGGCGGATCAGCGGCCAGCGCTCCGGCGCGTCGCCATAGCGGCCCTCCACGAGCGCCTTGTAGGGCTCCTCCCGCTCCCAGCCCGCCACGGTGGCGCCGCTGCTGGCAAAAACCACCCGCTTGCAGCCGGCATCCCGTGCCGCCGCCAGGACATTGCGGCTGCCGACGATGTTGGTTTGCAGCAGTTCATCCCAACGATAGTTCTCGCCCGCCTTCGCAGCCAGATGGATGACCGTTTCCTGCCCATCAAAGGCAGGACGGATGGCCTCCAAATCCGCCAGATCCGCCCGCGTGGTGGGCACCCCCTCCACGGCGCTCCGATTCAGCGCCGACAGCCGCGCCCGCGGCGCGAGTTGCCGACGCACCGCTGCGCCGATCAAGCCGCTCATGCCAGTGACCAGAATGTTCACGCCCCGCTCCCGCCAAGAAAGGGCCCATTATGCCCGCCGACGGCAACTGCGCCGCGATCATCGCCACCGACCTCACCAGCGGGGAGCGGACGCATTGATAGGGGTTCCACAGTCTCCGCTGTTTCAAGTTTTAGGGCTCTGGGCCCTTGGCAATCGCAAGGCTGCTGAATCGAACGTGTAAATGGCGTCCAATCCGTCGTCAAGGGCGGCGACCTTTAGGGCCTTGCACACAATCAAGGCGTCCGCGAAGTCAGCTTCGGTTTCGCTGTACGCCTGCAAGGCTTGCCAGATCACCTCTTCGTCCTCAAAGCAAAGGTTAGGCTCCCGCAAGAGGCCTTCGACCACTGCGATCAGGTCAACTTTGCCTACTCGATATCTGCGCCCCAGCAGTGTCCAGAACATCTCAACCAATACCACGTCAGTAATGAGAACCCGGCTCTCTCCGGTGATTAACCGGCGCGCCCGCTCGGCTTGGGCTTCGTCATCTCTCAGCAGATAACGGAGCAGAACGTTCGTGTCGATTGCGATCAAGAGTCACTTCCCGAGCTGCGTTCAAGCCCGTCCTGACGCGACTGCTCCTCTGATATCGTTTCGTCCGCCTCCACATGCCGGAGAAGTCCCCACGCACTGCCCGCCTTGAGGCCCACTATCGTGATGTGGCCGTTGGCGACAAAACTGCGGTACTCGTCACCTGGCTCGATGGACGCTTGGCGGCACTGATGGACTGGGAGAGTGATCTGTCTTTTGGCACTGACCTTGGGCATTGGCCGCTCCTGCGCCTACTAGGACTAGAAACACTATGATTTTCTTTACCAAGAGTCAATTAGTAAAGACTAATTTTGTTATTCCACGACAATTCCAACTTTGCATGGTGTGCTGGAATCGCTGGCGCACTACAAGCCCGGCAAGGCTTCTGCTATGTTCCCGCCCTTCCCCTTACTTTAACCATCGGACCCAACATGATTGATTTTGAAATACCCGAGGCCACCAAGGCCGTGCGCAACAAGGTGCGCGAGTTCGTGCAGCAGGAGTGCCATCCCGCCGAGGAGCGATGCACCGCCGACAACTTCGACGAGGTGCTGGCGGAGTTGCGCGGCAAAGCCCGCAGCCAAGGCCTGTGGTGCCCCTTCGTGCCCGAGGAGCACGGTGGCATGGGGCTGCGGCCCTTGGCGAACGCCCTGGTGCAGATGGAGCTCGGCGAGAGCTTCCTGGGCGCCTTGGCGCTGAACACGCAGGGGCCGGACGACGCCACCATGCTGACCCTGCTCGAACACGGCACCGACGACCAGAGGGAGCGCTTCCTCAAGCCCCTGCTCAACGGCGAGAAGCGGATTTGCTACTCCATGACCGAGAAGGCGGCCGGCGCCGACGCGACCGGCATGCAGACCAGCGCCGTGCTCGAGGGCGATGAGTGGGTCTTGAACGGCGAGAAGTGGTTCAGCTCATCCGCCAGCGTGGCGGACATCGCGCTGGTGATGGCCAAGACCGACCCCGACGCGCCTCGCCACGAGCGCTACAGCACCTTCCTAGTCGAACTGCCCAACCCGGGCTACCAGATTCTGCGCAACATCGAGACCATGCAGCCGCACACCGAACTGGGCCTGAAACTCGGCGGCTCCCATTCGGAAGTCAACATCGACAATCTGCGGGTGCCGCGGGACAACCTGCTCGGTGGCCGCGGCCAAGGCTTCAACATGGGCCAGCACCGCTTGGCCTATGGCCGGCTGCGCCACGGCATGCACAACGTGGCGATGGCGCAACGGGCGCTCGATTTGGCCGCTGGCCATGTGGTCCAGCGCGAGACCTTCGGCAAGCGCTTGGCCGACCGTCAGGGCGTGCGCTGGATGCTCGCCGACTGCGCCGCGGAAATCTACAAGGCCCGCCTGATGCTGCTGCACATCGCCTACAAGGCCGAGAAGGGCATGGACCTGCGCCAAGAGAACGGCATCGCCAAGGTGTTCCTAGCCAACATGGTGCATCAGGTGGTGGACACCGCCATTCAGCTCCACGGCGCCCTCGGCTACAGCCACGACACCCCCTTGGCCCGCTGGTACACGGGCATTCGCTCGCAACGGCTGGTGGACGGGCCGGACGAGGTGCATCGCTGGCGATCTGGCGCCAACGTGATCAAGGCGTTCGAGAAGCACGGCACCACGGCCTCGGCCTGCGGCGGGGAGTTGTTTGAATAGGGTGTGTTGAGCCCAGCCCGTCCCACCGGGGCGGGTTCTGCAGCTTCGTGCCGTGGAAGTTCAGGGCATTCCCAGCTCGCGGACGAACGTGGTGAAGGGCAGCACCCGAATGCCCCTTGCGGCTTGGTAGTCCTCGCTGCCTAGGTGGACTTGATAGAAAGCGGGGATGTCCGTGCGGTCCCGGAAGTAGCGCAAGTGCGGCGATTGCTGCCTGCCTTGGGCCTTGCACTCCACATGAGTTTTTTTGGTAGGACCAAAAAAAGGTCATGAGTGTTTTTTGGTCAACGTGGAAACGGGCCTGATATCTCAAGACCGCTCCCTGATGGGTCTTGCGGCGTCTCGATTGCCACTAGCTCAGGATCAGTTCATGGCGAATGTCGCACGGACGGCACGTGATATCGCACAAATCCTGGCGCAGATCGCTATATACCCAATCTCGCCGCCCTGTGGGAAGGTGTTTCGAATTCCTGCCGACCGAGCCGCACGATGCCGAACCGCAGTTTCCAGACTCCTCCAAGCGCCCGGCCACCGCCGCGGCAGCCATGCTGTGCTGATGCCCCGCCTAGTGAAGACGGCTATGTGAGCGGCATTGATTTCCACAGGATACGTAGCTACCCTTCTGTAACTACAGGTCCATAGCATGCAATGGACTTGGGATTGGCGGAAGAACCGTGCGAACAAGCGAAACCACAAGCTCAGCTTCGACACAGCCACTCTCGTGTTCAACGATCCACACGCGGCTTCGCAATTGGACCCAAACTCCGACGAGTGGCGCTGGCAGACCATCGGCTTGGTCGGCGGCGTAACTGTATTGGTCATCCATACACATCCGGAACCTGACCCAGCAACAGGCAGGCAAGTTGGTCGAATCATCAGTGCTCGAAGAGCAACGCCGAGAGAAAGGAGGGCTTATGAGGAAGGCATCCAGTGAATCTGAACCGCTGTCTCCGAAGCAGGCGGCAGAAGTTCAAGCGATGAAAGCGCTGCCCGATGACCAGATCGACACCACCAACATTCCTGAAGTAACGGACTGGTCCCGCGCCGAGCGGGGCAAGTTCTACCGCCCCATTAAGCAGCAAATCACCCTACGGCTCGATGCCGACGTCATCGAGTGGTTCAAGGGCGCGACCCCAGGTGGACGTGGCTATCAAACGGCTATCAACCGGGCGTTGCGGGACTACATGCGGGCCCAAGTCCCAGGGAGTCGATGAGCAAGGGGAAAGGCGATGGCAATCGAACCCGATCAAGGCACAACAGATGCGCGCGCTGGCTCCACCAGCGGGGTGGAGTACGAATCGGTGCCGACCGACTACCTGGCCGCTCGCCAACTTAAGAAGGGCGCGGCGGGCTGGGTGCTGCTCGCCGGCCTTGGCGTGTCCTACGTCA
>CAZRBP010000069.1:0-18175 GCA_964598305.1 uncultured Pseudomonadales bacterium
TTGGCTCCAACTTACCAGGAACGTCGGTGCATGCCTAACTTAAGGCCCAATTGAATTACAGCCATTGACCCGAACCAAAGCCGTGCGCCAAACTTGGCGTTTCCCTGTACGACTCTCTGCAACAATCGAACGACGCGATCTCAATGACTAGGAGGACACGATATGGCGATTCAAGAAGGCGATAAGCTTCCGGAAGCGACGCTGCACATCATGAGCGATGACCGCCCGAAGGCGGTGACTACGGCGGACCTCTTCGCCGGCAAGAAGGTGGTGGCGTTTGCCGTGCCGGGCGCCTTTACGCCGGGCTGCTCCCAGGTTCACCTGCCCGGCTACGTGGTGAACGCGGACAAACTCAAGGCCAAGGGTGTGGACAGCATCGTTTGCATCTCGGTCAACGATGCCTTCGTGATGGATAGTTGGGGCAAGGCCCAAAACGCCGACGATTTGGTGATGGCCGGGGATGGCAACGGCGACTTCACCCGGGCTCTTGGCCTGGAGATGGATGCCAGCGGCTTCGGCTTGGGCACCCGTTCGCAGCGCTACGCCATGATCGTGGAAGACGGCACCGTCACCGCCTTGGCGGTGGAGGCGCCCGGCGCCATCGAGGCCAGCACGGCCGAAGCGATGCTGGAGGCGCTCTGAATCTAGGGATCGTGCGCTAGGGCCGGTTTGCCGGCACTTTTATGCGAGGGGCAGGCCCCTCGCGCACCCCGGCTGAGGGCTCTTGATCGCCTCAGAACAGCGGGCCGGTGTGCTCGCCGTGGTGTCCGCCTACAGTTTCTGGGGCGTGGCGCCCATCTACTTCAAGTGGGTGGAGTTCGCTGGGCTATTGGAGGTGTCGGCGCACCGCATCGTATGGGCGCTGCTCATTCTTATCGGACTAGTCACCTTGCGGCGGCAGTGGCGGGGCGTTCGCGGACTCAACCCAACGGAATTGGGCTGGCTGGCGGTTTCGGGCGGCTTGCTGCTTATCAACTGGCTCACCTTCGTGTGGGCGCTGCAGAACGGTCGCATTGTTGAAACCAGCCTCGGCTACTACATTAATCCCTTGATTACGGTGGCCTTAGGCGTCGTCTTCCTGGGCGAACGGCTGCGTTGGCCGCAGACGGCTGCCTTGATCCTGGCGGGCGCGGGGGTGGCCAATGAAGTGGTCGCCTTTGGCGCACTGCCTTGGGCCGCCTTCACGCTGGCCATCACCTTCGGCTTCTACGGCTTGGTCCGCAAGCGCATTCGCGTCGACTCGGCGGTGGGCTTGGGTGTTGAAACGGGGTTGGCCGTGCCCCTCGCACTGGCCTATTTGGCTTGGCAAGCCGCCCGTTCCGAAGGCTCGTTGGTTGCTGCATCCGGTGGAGAGGTCGCTCTGCTGGCACTCGGCGGCCTGGTGACCGTGATTCCCTTGGTGCTGTTTGCCGCAGCGGCCAACCGCTTGAACTTGGTGGTCATCGGCTTCTTTCAGTTCCTAGCGCCGACGCTCACCCTGCTGGTAGCCGCGTTCTACTACCGCCAGCCCATTGCGGATGGCCAATGGCTGACGTTTGGCTGCATCTGGGCCGCGCTGGCCACGCTCTCCGCCGAGAGCCTGCATCAAGGCTGGCGCTTGCGCCGCCATCTGGCTCGCTAAGGCGGGCGCTGTTCGCTCGCGAGCGCATCGCCCGCCCGCACGGCGTTCTGCAGGGAGCCGACCGACCGAATCCAGAGGTCCAGGTCATTGAGGGGTTGGGGAAGGTTCGCCAAGGCCGCCTCGGCGGCGCGCTGGGAGTCGTGAACCTGCAGAATCAGCACGTGGAAAAGGCGACTGTTGCTGGCTAGGCGCACGCGATAGGCGGGCTCGATGCCATATTGAAGGCTGTGCCTTTGCAACGCTTCGGCGTTGGGAAAAGCCCCGGCCTGTATTGCGAAGTAGTCTGGCGGCAGGTCCATCAGCGCACTCTTCTGCTCGGCGGGCGCCTCGGGCGCGCCGCCTTGCGGCGTTGCTGCCGGGGGCGCCTGCTGAGCTGGCTCGGATGCCTCGTCGGCCGATTCGGGGGGTGGGTCGGCCGCAACGGAGGGTGCGGCGTCGCCGGCTGGGACCGGTTCGGTAGGCGCGTCAGCCGCAACGGAGGGTTCGGCGTCGCCGTCTGGGACCGGTTCAGTGGGTGGCGGGGGCGGCTCGGGTTCGGGCTGCGCCGTTGCTGGGTCAGCGGCTGGACTGGCCTGTACCGTTTTGGCTGGGACGGCTTGGTCAGTATCCACTGGTGGGGCGGCTTGGCCAGCATCCGCCGGTTGGGCGGCGGGTGGCGCAGGCTCCTTGCCCTCCCGCTGGCATTGCCAGCGGTCCTTGTTGTGGGACAGTCCACATACCCAAGGCGGGTAGCTGCTTGGCTCATTTGCCTCTTGTGGCGCCTTGGAAGCGCATCCGCTCATCGCCAAGCAGCAAACCATTGACCAGCAGGCAAGCCAAGATGAGCGCAACGAGGGGCGATTCCTTCGCCAGCAAATATTGATCATTTGAAAATCGTCACGAAATCATCAAATTACGGCGTTGAACCTGACCGCGGCTTTGTTCATTATACGCGCCCATCACCAAGCGGGCGCACTTTGCTTCCAGTCGCGCCTGATAGTTTGGAAATTTGCCATGATCGCGACCATCGACGCCTATGATCGAGTTCCGCACATTTTGCGGCTCGACATCAGCGGCCGTCCGGTGGATTGGGTGCGCTGGAAGGACGCCGTGTGCCTGTACGCAAGGGACATCGTGGTCTGGACCTTGGGGGATCCAATCCTCCGCCTGCGGGGCGGTCATTCCCGGCTGGACGGCAGCCAGAGCATCATCGACGTCAACAGCATCATAGCCTGCAGCGGAGAAATTGCGCCCCCCCGGGTCGGCATTCCACCGCTCACCAATGCGGCGCTGTTCAGCCGCGACCGCCACACCTGTTTGTACTGCGGCGGCGAGTTTCCCGCGGGTCAGCTCAGCCGCGATCACGTGGTGCCAACTTCCCGGGGCGGCAAGGACGTTTGGGACAACTGCGTGGCGGCCTGCAAACGCTGCAACCACGCCAAGGGCGATCGGCTGATGCATGAATGGGGGCGGGAGCTGCTGGCGTTGCCTTACGCGCCCAACTTCGCGGAGTATCTCGCCTTGATCAACAGCGGCCGGATTCTGGGCGACCAGATGGACTTCCTGCGCCGCAGCTTCGGTGTCGGCAGCCGCGCAAACCCACGGTTCGCGATGGGGTTTCGCTGACGCGAAAGCGAACCGGCGGTTCGTATGGAGTTTCGCCAACGCGAAACTCCTGTTCAATTAGCTGGCGTAGCGAACCTTCATGCTGGTTCGAAAGTCACTCTCAGGGCCTTCAACCCGCGCAGGATCATGGAGGGGTGGTGCGTGAAGTCGTTGTCTGGGGCGAGCGCCAAGTGGCGCAGCCGCTGGGCGAGGGCGGTGAATGCCTGGCGCATCTCCAAGCGGGCCAAGCCGGCGCCGATGCAGTGGTGTATGCCTGCACCGAAAGCGACGTGGGTGCCGGCGTTGGCTCGATGCAAGTCGATCCGCTCGGGGCTTGCGTACTTGCGAGCGTCCCGGTTGGCTGCCGCGAAGCGAAGCATGATGCGCGCCCCCTTGGGCAGGTGGACGCCGCCGAGTTCGGTGTCCTTGCGCACCACGCGAAACAGCCCTTGCACCGGGGACTCCAAGCGCAGCACCTCGTTGACGAAACTCAGGGCGCGGTCCGGCTGCCGCCTGATCGCCTGCAGCAACGCCGGCTGTTCCGCCAGCAGGCGCACCCCAGCGGCAATGCCGTTGGTGGTGGTCTCATTGCCGGCGACCAGGAACTGTTGGGTCAGCGACAGCATTTCAGCCATGGTGAAGCCCTCGCCTTGGGCGTCCCGAGCCTGCACGAGATGGGTCAGTAGGTCGTCTTGAGGTTGTCTTCGCCTCGTTTCCAGCGCCTCGACGATGAAGTCCTGAAACGCCTTGATGAGCTTGGCGCACTCGATCAGCCGCTGGTCGTCGACCATCATGCCCAAGGGTTCCACGGAGGCGTCCGACCAGACCTTGATCCGAGGCGCCAACGCCGGGTCCAGGCCAAGCATGTCGGCGATCACCCGGACTGGAATGGGCACGGCGAAGCGGGACACCATTTCCGAGGCGCCCTCACCGATGAACTCGTCGATGGCGCCGTGCGCGATTTCCTCGATGCGGCTCTCGAGCTTGTCCAAGCTGCGGACTCGGAAGGGCGCATCGACCATCTTGCGGATGCGGGTGTGGGACGGCGGATCGTTGGTGACCAAGGTGTTGACCGTCGGATGGCAGGTTTTGCGGACCTCAACGGCTTCGGGCGGTGGCGGGCGCAGGCCATCGACCGTTTGGCTGTCGATGCTGGAGAACGTCTCCGTGTCGCGCAGCACTTGGCGCATCAGCGCGTAGCGGCCACAGACAAAGAAGCCGAGCCGCTCATCGAAGTGCACGGAGCGCTCGCGCAACGCTTCATGGTAGGCGTCAGGACGTTGCTGCACGTCCGCGTCCGCTAGACTTTTTTCCTGCAATAGCGACATGGTTCGCAGTGTGCCCGTCTGAATGGGCACGTCAAGCAAGGCGGTGGCCGTTAATCTAACGTATATTGACCACCCTGCGTTCTGGCGAGGAGAGGCCATGCAGCCTTCCGGCACCGTCAAAGTTTGGGATCTCCCCCTAAGGATCTGGCACTGGGCCTTTGCCGCCTGCTTGGCGGCCTTGCTCTACACGGGTCTATCCGGGGACTTGTCGCTGTTGAAGTGGCATATGCGCCTAGGCGCATTGATGGTGGGGCTGCTGCTGTTTCGGCTGCTGTGGGGGCTGTGGGGGGGAATCCACGCCCGCTGGCGGGGCTATGTGCCCAGCCTGCGCCAATTCGTGGCCCACTTTCGTGGCGGGCGTGTGGATGATCCGCATACTGCGCCGGGCCGGGTGCTGGCCATCGGCTTCGTTGCGTTGGCGGCGGTTCAGGCCGGGACGGGCCTCTTTGCCAACGACGACATCTTCACCGAAGGGCCGCTGGCGCGCACCGTCAGCGACGCGCTTTCCGACCGCTTCACCTGGGTGCACAACCGCGTCTTCATGGGCCTCATCGCCTTGGTCGCGATTCACCTGACCGCCCATGTGGTTTACGCCCTGAAGCATGACCCGACGCCCTTGGCGATGTTCACTGGGCGCAAGCGCGCCGCCGTCGAACCGGCTGGGAACTACTGGCTGCGGGCTGCCGTCACCGCCGCCATCGCTGCAACCGCAGTTGTAGGTGGGGGGTTGGTGCCTTAGGGCGGTGGCGTTACTCGTCCTTGAAGTCGTCGTGGCAGCCCTTGCAGGCTTGGCCGAGGGCTTGGGCCGCCGGGCCGATTTCGCCGCCGCCCACTATCGCGTCCCGAAAGGCGGGGGCGGCTTCCTGGAAGGCCTGCATGCGTTCCGCGAAGACGTCCGGCTGCTCCCAGATGGCTGCTTTGGCGTTGCCGCCGATGGAGCCTTCCGGAAACAGCGTGTGGGCAATGGCTGCCATGTCGGCGATGGCGTTGGCGTGCGCGGCCAAATGGGCGCCGTGAGGCACCTTGCCTTGCAGGATGTCAAACACCGCGGTGGTGTGGCCGCCAATGGCCTCCATGGTGTGGTGGCGGTAGTCCGCAGCCCCTTCGTCGGCCAGGACGGTGGACCAGACCAAGAGCAGCGATAGTCCAAAAAACGCCTTCGTGTGCATGTGTGGAGTCTCAACCGAAGAAATGGACGTGCATTAAAGCCGTCGAGCGGTGGTCTCGCAAGCCTTGTTTGGCATAGACTTCAACTACCACCACTCCCGAAGGAGCGTTCAATGGCGGACGAACAAGATATCGGCACTGAGTTGGGCGTTGGCGCGGGCGATGCGGCGGAGCCCGCGCTCGGCGGTCAGTTGACCCAGGATGGCGCCCTCATTCTCGCGGGCCTCGCGCTGTTCGGCGGGGCGGAGGCCTGGGCCGCTGCCAGCGGCTTGGCCCTGGCCCAGGTGGTTGCCGTGGGTAATGCGCTGGTGGCTGGCTGGGTCATCACCAGCGTGCTGCACGAATGGGGCCACTACGCAGGGGCTAAGCTGGCCCGCTCTGTGGCGCCGCGGGTCAAGCCGCCGGGCTTTTCGTTCTTTCGCTACCGCTTCGATCTGGAGAGGAACTCATTGGGGCAGTTCACCGCCATGAGCCTCGGCGGCAACGTGGCGCACTGGGCGGTCTTCGCCGCGGCCTTCCTGCTGCTGCCGATGGCCACGCTGGCGCAATCCGGGTTCGTCGCGGCCACCTTTGCCTTTGCGGTGTTCGGCAGCGTCATCGAGTGGCCCATCATCGCCCGCACCAACTGGGGCGGCTTGCAGCCAGCCAAGGCATTTGCCCACATCGATCGATCATTCATCCGGCGCCACTATGTCATTGGCGGCATTGGCGGATTGGCCTTTCTGGCGTTCGCGTAGCGCCGGTTCCAGCCACCGTCATACCAAGGAGGGATTGTGTCGAAGGCGCGACTCATCGAATTGGCCAGAAACGATTTGCAGCACGGGAGGAAGGGCACCATCGCCCAGGCCGACGACATCTTGCGTGTGCCGGTGGAAAACTATTTTGCGCAGGACCGTTGGAGCGCCGAAATGCGGCAGGTTTTCCGCAGGATGCCGTTGATGCTGGCGACGACCGCGGAACTGCGTGAAGCAGGCGCCTACAAGGCCATGGAGGCGGCGGGCGTGCAGGTGCTCATCACGCGCACCCAGGCTGGCCGGATCAAGGCGTTCGTCAACATGTGCAGCCATCGCGGGGCGCGCATCATGCCGGAAGGCACGGGAACCGCGCACCGGTTCACCTGCCCATACCACGCATGGACCTACAGCCAAGAGGGCGACTTGGTGGCGGTTTACTCCGCCGACGACTTCGGTGCCGTTGACAAGAGTTGCCACGGCCTGACGGAACTGCCGTCACTTGAGAGAGCCGGCCTGATTTGGGTGACGCTGGATCCCAAATCCACCTTGGACATCGGCTTGTTCCTGTGCGGGTACGACGGGATGCTCGCCGAATTCGGCTTCGATTCCTGGCACCACCAGGCCTCGCAAATCGTCCACGGTCCGAACTGGAAGGTGGCCTATGACGGCTATCTCGACTACTACCACCTGCCCATCCTGCACAAGGACAGCTTCGGCACCGACATCGGCAACCAAGCCAATTACTACAGTTGGGGGCCGCATCAGCATCTGGGCCGTCCGGACCCTGGCTGGGCTGAATTTGAGGGTGCTGGGGAGGATGAGTGGCCAACGGATAAGCTGCTGATGGGCGTTTGGACCATTTTCCCCCACGTCTCCATCGCGAGCTTCGACGGCGGCGGCCGCTCGGTGATGATTTCGCAACTGTTTCCCGGCGATGCGCCGGAGACCTCCTACACCGTTCAGAACTACCTGATGGAGCGCGCGCCGAGTTCGGATGAAGCCGTTGCCGAGGCCAAGGAGCAGTTTGACCTGCTCAAGTACGTCGTGCAGGAAGAGGACTACGCCACCGGCATCGCCCTGCAGAAGAACTTGCCAACCGGCGCCAAAAGCCATGTCCTGTTTGGGCGCAACGAAAGCGGCGGCCAGAACTTCCATCGCTGGGTGGATGCCATCCTGGAAACGCCCGATGAGGATTTGCCCAAGTTGTTCCAAACCGGTTGACCCCGCCCAACCACCGATGAGTCCAACGCGGGTTCCGGCAGCCAGTTCGAGGGCGGATCGCCCTCGCTCCGACCGTCGTTCGAAGTGATTCCCTCGGAGCGAGGGCGTCCGCCCTCGAACAACGGCTTTAGCTGAGCCATTCGGCGGGAATGTTGTCCTCGACCAATTGCCGAATGCTGAAATAGTTGATGTCGTGCTCCGCGCCGACTTGAAGCGCGAGCTGGGAGGCGTCCGTGGTTCGCGAGAACACCAGGGCGTTGGGGTGCTTGCCCTTGATCCAGAGTGCCGCGCGCAGGTTCTCCTCGATGTTGCCTGTTCCGAGAATGACGGTCGGTGAACCGACGGAAAGGTCCAGCACGCTGTCGAGCTGGCGCCAGACCTCCGGATGCGAAATGTCGCCTTCAAGGATTTCCCTACGGTAGCTGCCACCGATTCGACGCTGCTCCTCGGCGACCAGCAACCGGCGGGTCGCATCGGAGTCGATCAGCGCCACCGTGGAGATTTCCAGTTGGGCATGGGCTTGGAGCTCTTCGAGCGTTGTCTGGCCGAAGCGCCCGAACCCCGCGATGACCACGGCATCGCGCTCGCTCGTCTGCCGGAAGTGGTCGATGAGATGGTCCCGAACCAATCCGGCAGCAGCCAGTTGGTAGGAATTGAACGTCAGGCATTGCCGGGCGACGGCGGTTTCCTGGAGCGCCCGCATGAAGCGCAGGTTGTGGCAGCGCAGGACGATGCGTCCGGCGAGCCGGGGAAACTGGGCGAGCATGCGGCTTGCCGCCTCGTAGGACTGGAAGTCGCTTTCGCCGAGCAGCACGACCTTGCTGGCCCGATGCAGCCGCAGGGCCGTGATCAGAAACTCGTGGGTGATGTCGCCGGTGACCACGGTGGCGTTGAACGTTTGCTGCAGTTCTTGGCGCCGAATCATCTCGATGCGTTCATCGACCACCACCACCGGCCGGCGTGGTTCGTGTCGGCGCAGCACCCGCAGATAGCTGTCCGTCATGGCGCCGGTGCCGACGATCACGACATGGTGATGGATGCGCCGCATTTGCCAGGGACGGGGCGAGAGAATTTTGGCCACGGCTTCGATCACCGCCGATGCGGTCAGAATCGGGGCGCCGAAGTAGGCGATCCAGAGGAAGCAGCGCGCGATCAGCGGCCCCCCGGTGGGCGTGCCGATGTCCAGGCCGCCAACGACGAACAGTCCCAAGCTGTAGTAAGCCTGGGTCAACAGGCTGGCCTGCGCGACCTCGGACCTTTCGGTCAGGCCGACGCCGGACAGGAAACCGCCAAGCGCGAACAGGAACAGCGCCAGCGCCGCACCCCAGCGCCAGTCGGTGCGGGACCTCCCGAGTTGTTCCCGTGCCAACCGCACGAGGGCGCCGCGACTGTCGCTGCCCGAATTGCTCATACTGAACCGCTGCAGGGGATGGGGCGGTCTAGTAACCTGCGCTGCAGGCTTCCAAGGCGGTAAGTATGCCAAGTTGTTTTTCCGTTTCAATCTTCCATAATCCCAATGGATACAGCCTGTTGCGGTATCTGACATGCACGGCATCCTGATTGTTGGCGGCGCCCGGTCGGGCAAAAGCCGGCGGGCGCTGCAGCTTGCCCGGGAAATCGACGGGGAGCGGGTCTTCATTGCCACCGCGGAGCCCTCGGACGCGGAGATGGCGGAGCGCATCGCCCGGCACCGCGCCGAGCGAGAGGCTGCTTTCAGGACCGTTGAAGCGCCCTTGGACCTGATCGACGCGCTGCAAGCCGAGGTGTCTCCAGCCGGGGTGGTGGTGGTCGATTGCCTGACGCTCTGGCTGTCCAATTGCATGCGCGAACGCCGCGATGCGCGCGCCGGCACGCGCGCGCTTGCTGCCTTTCTGGCCAAGGCGTCCGGTCCGGTGGTTCTGGTATCCAATGAAGTCGGCATGGGTTTGGTGCCCGAGACGCGCCTAGGCCGGGGTTTCCGGGACGCTCAAGGTGAACTGAATCGGGAGGTCGCCGCCGTGTGCCGTCGGGTGGAATTCATGGTTGCGGGGCTGCCGCTGACCGTCAAGCCGGCGGGTTCGCCTCCTTAGGCGCTGAGCGCGGCCAGCAGCCTGGCTTCGGCGGCGGCGTCCTTTGGCAGGCCGATCCGCAGGCGAGAATGGGTCCAAGGGAAGCGCCGCACGTAAATCCCTTGGTCGGACAGCCGCCGCCAAAGCCCATGGGCGTCCGGCACTTCCACGTACCGAAACAGGTCGGTCCCGCCGACTACCCGGCATGGCCCTTCTAGAAGCACCGGGTCGAGCCGCTGCCGCGCCTGGGCTAGACGGTGCCGTGTCGCGGATTGCCAAGCGCGATCCGCATAGGCGGCGGCGCCAATGGCGAGCGCTGGCGTCGATACGCTCCAGCCGCCGAGGCGTTGCGCCAACAACTGCAGAAACTCCGGCGGGCCGAGCAGGGCGCCGAGCCGCAGCCCCGGCAATCCGAAGAACTTGCCGGTTGAGCGCAGCACGAGGAGGTTGCCGGCCGGAACGCGCGGTGCGGAGCTCAAGTCGGGCTCGAGATCCGCAAACGCTTCGTCGATGATCAGCCAGCCGTTGCGCTTGCCTAAGCAACATCGCGCCGCCTCGATCTGCTCCGCAGGGAAGCGCCGCCCATCGGGATTGTTTGGATTGCAGATCACCACCGCATCCACTTTCCCGGCCTCGGCAAGCGGGTCGGAGGTCTCCATCACTTCGATGCCCGCAGCGCCCCACACCCGCGCATGATCGCCGTAGCTTGGGGCGAGAACGGCGATGCGTCGGGGTTGCAGCAGCGTTGGCAGCAAATGGATCAACAGTTCGCTGCCCGGCGCCACCCCAACGGCGCGCTCGGGCAGGCCGAAGGCCTCGGCCATGGCTGCGGCGCACCGCTCCCGGTCCAGCCGCGTGGGTAGCCGGTGGAGGCCGGCGAACTCGCGGCCAGCCGTCGGCCACGGCCAGGGGTTGATGCCCGTGGACAGATCGACCCAGGGCTCCGGGGCGTTTGGAAACAGTCGGCGCATGGCGTCGAGAGCGCCGCCGTGCTCATCGGCCGAGTTCACAGCAGCCTCGGCAGCAGGGCGATAGCCGCGAGCAGCAAGCCAGCAATACCGGCCGCTTTGACGTACAGCGCCAATCCGCGGCGCAGGTCCGCCAGTTCGGGTTCGCATGCATCCGCATTCAGCCAAGGTTCCCCGACGATGTCCTCACCATAGCGGCGCGGTCCGCCGAGCCGCACCCCGAGCGCTCCCGCGGCGGCGCTTTCCGGCCACCCTGCGTTTGGGGAGCGGTGCTTGTTGGCATCGCGACCCATCACTGTGAAGGCTTGGCATTTGCAGCTCGCCGCCGCGAGCAGCAAACCCGTGAGCCGCGCCGGCAGCCAGTTCATCCAATCGTCGAGACGGGCGGCGAAGGCGCCGAAGTGGGCGTGCCGTTCGCTGCGATGGCCGATCATGGAGTCGAGCGTATTGACGGCCTTGTATGCCGCCAAGCCGGGCAGTCCGAGCAGCACGCCCCAGAACAAGGGCGCAATGACGCCATCGGAGGTGTTTTCGGACAGGCTCTCCAGGGCCGCTCCGGCGACCCCCGTCCCTGACAGTTCAGTCGTCTCGCGTCCCACGATCTGGGCCAGGGCCCGGCGGGCACTGGCGAGATCTTCAGATGCCAAGGCGTCGGCGACGGCGGCGACGTGGACGTACAGGCTGCGGGAGGCGAGCAGGCTCGAGGCGATTGCTGCCTGCGCCAGCCAACCAAGCGGGGACGCCGACAGCGATGCCGCAGCCAGCCCGGCGCCGGTTGCCAAGGCCACCGTCGCCACGGTGGTGGCCATGCCGAGCGCGTAACGCTGGCCGCGGCCCCGGCCGGGACCGTTGAGCGTCTGGTCGAGTCGATGGATCAGCGCGCCCATCCAGACAACGGGGTGTTTGATGCGCCGATGCAGCCAGGCGGGATAGCCAATCGGGGACTCGATAGCCCAAGCGCCCAGCATGAGGCTCGCGCTGTTCATGGGCCGATCGACGGCTTCACCGGGGCGTCCCCGCGCAAGCCAGCAGCCGGTCGATGTCGAGGGCCTCCTCCACTCCATCGGCGAGCGCCTCGAGTGCCGCCTCGACCGCAGCGCCGTATTGCAGTGTCGAACCGGCCTCGGCACCCGCTTGCTGCAGCCAGGCCCGGCGAAACTCGTCGTCGGTGAACATCCCGTGCAGGTAGCTCCCCTCGACCAGGCCATCGGCGGAGCGGGCGCCGTCGGTGTGGTCCCCGAGGTCGAACAGCGGCCGGGCACGGTCCGCGCCGGTGGTGCGGCCAACATGGATCTCATAGCCTGAAACCGGCAGGCGGCTGCGCAGGCAACGCCCTTGGACGGCACCCACGGTCTTGGCGGACGACATGTCCGTGTGCACGTCGAGCAGGCCAAGTCCGTCTGCCCGGCCAGGGGGGCCGTCGACACCCGCATCGTCGGTGATGCGGCGGCCGAGCATCTGGAAGCCGCCGCACAGTCCCAACACCCGGCCCCCCGCCCGGGCATGGGCGAGAATGTCGTGATCCCAACCTTGGGCGCGGAGGAAGGCCAGTTCACCCAGCGTGGACTTGGTGCCAAACAGGATCACCACGTCGGCGTTCCGGGCCAGGGCGCGGCCGGGAGGCACCCAGCGAAAGTCCACGCCCGGTTCCATCCGCAGCGGGTCCGCGTCGTCGAAATTGGCCATTCGCGAGAGCATCGGCGCCACTACCCGGAGCCCCGTTCCGGCTTCATGCCGGTTGCGGTCGAGCACCACGGCATCCTCCGCCGGTAGATCCGCAGCGCATTGCAGCCAGGGGACCACCCCGAAGTTCCGCCAGCCGGTGTGGGACTCGATCGCGACTAGGCCATCGTCGAACAGCCTCGGGTCGCCGCGAAACTTGTTGATGAGGAATCCGCAGACCAGCCCGGCGTCCTCCCGGTCCAGCACCGCCTGCGTGCCGACTAGGCTGGCAATGACGCCACCCTTGTCGATGTCGCCCACTAGGCAGACCGGCAGGCCGACCCGGCGGGCGAAGCCCATGTTGGCGATGTCACCCGCTCGGAGATTGACCTCCGCCGGGCTCCCCGCGCCTTCCACGATGATCAGTTCGTAGCTGTTGGCGAGCCGCTGGAAGCTGTCAAGCACCGCGCCCATGCGCAGGTCGCGCCGGGCCATGTAGTCGGCCGCGCACATGCTGTCGGCGACCCGGCCCTGCACCACCACTTGCGCGCTGCGGTCCGACTCCGGTTTGAGCAGCACGGGGTTGAAGTCCGTTTCGGGTTCAAGACCCGCTGCCCGTGCCTGCAGCGCTTGGGCGCGCCCGATCTCGCCGTCCGCGCAGGCCGCCGCGTTGTTGGACATGTTCTGGGGTTTGAAGGGCGCCACGGCAATCCCTCGCCGACGGGCGATGCGGCACAGGGCGGCAACAATCACCGATTTGCCGACGTCCGAACCGGTGCCCTGGATCATCAATCCCCTAGCTGGCATGGTTCAGCTCACAACGGGCCTTCGACTTCGACGCGCGTCCCATCGATGCGCCCGCGAACGCCGTAGATGTCGGCCAGCCGCTCCGCCGTCAAGGTGGCCGCAGGAGGCCCGTCGTCGCGGATGCGTCCGGCCTTCATCCAGATCAGCCGGCTGGCGTAACGGCTGGCCAACGCCAGGTCATGCAGCACCACCAAGGCGCCACCCCCTTCGGCCACGAAGGCGCGAATCAAGTCCATCACCCGGAATTGATGGTAGGGATCGAGTTCCGCCACCGGTTCGTCAGCGATCAGCAGCGGCGCCTCGGCGGCAAAGGCGCGGGCGCAGTGCACGCGGGCCAGTTCACCGCCGGACAGCGTGGCGGTCGATCGCCCGGCTAGCTGTTGCAGGTCGCAGGCGGCCAGCGCCCGCTCCACGGCCGAGCGGTCGGCGCCGCGCAATCGCCCGAGAGCGGCGCCATGCGCGAAACGCCCAAGCGCCACCACGTCGCGCACCGGGCTTGGCCATGCCAAGGGCCGATTCTGGGGCAGATAGGCCAGTCGCAGGGCGCGCCGCCTCGGGGTCATGGCGGCGGTATCCTCGCCCTCGACCTCGGCCCGCCCGGCCGCTGGGTGGGCCAGCCCCACGGCACCCCGGAGCAGGGTGGTCTTGCCGGCGCCGTTGGGGCCAAGCAGGGCGACCAGCTCGCCGGCGCGCAAGCGGAACGAGGCGTCCTCCACCAAGGTGGTGCCGCCCGCCATGAGCCGCAAGCCGGACACGATCAAGCCACGGGCGCCTTGGTTTTTGCTGGCTTCCACGGTCATCGACGCCCGCTCAGTCGTGTACGCTGCGGCGCTGCATGGCGATCCAGATGAAGGCCGGCGCCCCAATCAGCGCCGCGACCACGCCGAGCTTGAGTTCGCTGGCCGTGGGCACGAGTCTGACGCCGATGTCGGCCAGCACCAGGATCACGCCGCCCAACAGAGCGGAGGGCAGCAGGGAACGGGCCGGGTCGTGATCGACCATCGGCCGGACGATGTGCGGGGCGACGATGCCAACGAAACCGATCACGCCGGCCAGGGCCACCGCGGCGCCGGTGGCGAGCCCGGTGCCGAGCACCACCAGCAGGCGTTGCTGCCTCAGGTTGAGGCCGACGCCGCTCGCCGCCTCCTCGCCCAGCGTCAACGCCGAGAGACCGCGCCGGGCGGCAAACAGGAGGCCTAGGCCCGCCACCAGGAAAGGTGCGGCGAAGGCCAGGTCCAGGAAACTCCGGTTGGCCACTGAGCCCAGCATCCAGTTGATCATGTCCGCTAGGGAGAACGGATTGGGTGCGAGGTTCATCAACAGGTTCATCGCCGCGCCGGCAAAGCTCGACAGGCCCACCCCGATCAGGATCAGGGTCACTGCCGAGGCGGTGCGCAGCGCTGCAAAAGCGATCAGGGCCGTCCCCGCGAGGGCGCCGGCAATGGCCGCTGCGGGCATTGCCCAAGCGCTGGCGGCGGCGTAGCCGTAGTAGAGTACAGCGGTTGCGGCGAGGGAAGCCATCGCCGATACGCCAAGCACCCCCGGTTCGGCCAGGGGGTTGCGGAGCAAGCCCTGCAGCGCGGCGCCGCTCGCTCCGAGCGCCGCACCGACGGTGAATGCGGTCAGCGCCCGGGGCAGGCGGATGTGCACCACGACCAGTTGATCGCCGGCCGTGCCGCGGCCGAGTAGCGCCGCCAACACCCGTTCCGCCTCCAGTGGGGTGGAGCCGAGCAGACAGGCGGCAAACAGCGCCGCCAAGCTGGCCAGCATCAGGGCTGCCGAACCCGGCACGGACCAGGCGCTGCCGGTTCTCATCGAACGCCGCCCTGCCCGGGCGCGCCTGCAGCCCGTGCCAGCGATTCCACCGCATCCATCAGGAACCAGGCGCCACAGGCGGTCCAAGCGCCCTTGATGGGCACCACGTCGCGCTCGGCGAGTTGGGACTGGGCCACGGGATGCCGGCTGGGGCTCCAGCCGCTGGGGTGGTTGGTCAGGCTCTGGAAGAACGCTGCCGCGATCAGGTCGGGCTGTTCGTAGGCAAGACGTTCCAAGGGCAATGTTCGCCAGCCCGGACGGGCCTGAAAGTTGTCGACACCTGCGGCGACGAGCATTTCATGGATCAGCGAGCCCGGCCCCGAGGTCACGCCGGCGGGGGTCATGTACAGGGCGCTGCGGCGTGCTGGACGTCCTTGGGTTCGGGTGGGCCAAAGCGCCTCCAGGCGACGGCGCATTTCCGCAGCAACCCGCTCGCCTGCCTCGGCGGAGCCGAGCGCCTTGGCCGTGCGCCTGATCGTCAGCAGAATCGCCGGGAAGTCCTCGGCCCAGCCAACCCCGTGCACCGGCACGCCGGCTCTGGCGAACATCGCCGCTGCCTGGGGTCCGCCGCCGTAGGAACGCACCACTAGGTCCGGTTTCAGAACGATGACGTCCTCGGCCACCGGACGGACGGTGGGCAGGCCCGCCGCCCGCTTGCGCATGTAGGAGAAGTCGCGCTGCGCATCGGGCGACACCGCCAGGATGCGTTCCCGGTCCGCGAACCTCAACACGTATTGATCGGCACAGTAGTCGAGGCTGACGATGCGCTGAGGCTGCCGGTCGCCGACGTCTTGTTCACGAGGTCCATGGCCGCATCCGCCAAGCAATGACGCAAGCGCCAGTGCCAGCGCGGCTCTGCGGAGTCTTCTCTGGGTTAGTGACGCCACCGCACACCTACCGAGCCGGAGAGCCCCGGGGTGCCGTAGCCGAGAATCTGCTGGTAGTGGGCATCGAACAGGTTCTCGAGGCGTCCGAACAGCGTAAGCCTATCGGAGAGGGCGTATCGGACATTGATGTCGACGCGGGTCCAGTCGTCCAGGCGGCTGCCGTCGCTGTTGGTCTCGCGGCCATTGAAGCGCAGGAGAATCGTGCCGGAGAAGGGACCGGAGGGGTCGAAGCCGAGGGCTAGGTCGCCCGAGTGCCTAGGCAGGCGCTGCAGCGGCGTGCCGTCGCCTTGGCGGGCCTTGATGTAGGCGTAGTCAGCCGACAGCGTGACCGAGTCCGTAAGATTCCAGCCGGCGGACGCTTCGATGCCCTTGGACGTCACCTCCTCGATGTTTTCGTAGCCGCCGATGGCGAACGAGAAGTCGATGAGATCGTCGGTGTCCTGCTTGAAAAGCGTTAGGCCGACATGCCCGAGCCCGCTGGCGGGACGCCACTCGGCGCCGAAGTCGATGCTCTTGGAGCGCTCCGGCTTGAGGCTGTCGTTGGCCGCGGGAGCCCCGCAACAGAAGAACGTGGTCTGGAACAACGTCGGTGCCTTGAATCCTTCGCCCCAGCTGGCGCGCAGCGTCAGGCTCGGGACGGGCACCAGGGCGGCGGCAATGCGGGCGGTGGTTTGTGAGCCGAAGCGCTCATGGTCGTCGGAGCGCAGGCCGCCGGTGAGGGTCAGCCGGTCGACGGGCCGCCATTCGTAGAGTGCGAACAGGCCGTTGATCGAAGAGTCGTTGCCGCTCGCGGATGACTCCTCCCGCTCAGTGCCCAGGACCAGGGTGTTGCGCGCATCCATGGCCAAGGTGCCCTGATATCGGAACAGGGTGCGCTCACCTTTGGCCGCGAAGCTCCGTTCGCCGTCGCTGAAGTTCTCGCGGTCGATCTCGGCGCGGCCGACCAGCAGGAGATTGTCCAAGCGTCCGTCGAAGAGGGGTGCCTTCAGAGCCAGCTGCCCGGACAATTCCTCTGTCCTGCTGACTTCATCGCCGTCGCCGACGTTGCCTTGGGCGCCGAAGCGAAACGCGTCGAATTCGGCGTCGGAGTCGCTCCACAGCAGGCTGCCCTCAAGCCGGGCGCCCTGGGGGAGGTTCAGGCCGCCGCGGGCGGAGACGCTCAGCGTTTCCAAGCCATCGTCCTCGGCGTTGCCGTTGCGCTTATCCGCACGGGAGATGCCATCGGTGTCCAGCCGCGTGACGGCGAGCCGGAAGTCGCCGGCGGAGCCGCCCTGGCTGACCGATGCGCCGCCGCGGATAGTGCCAAACGAGCCGGCCTCGGCGAACAGGCCGCCGACGAGGCCCTCCACCGGCTGCCGGGTGGTGATGGAAACGACGCCGCCGATCGCGTCGCTTCCCCAGAGCGTCGATTGAGAACCGCTCAGAATCTCGATGCGCTCGATGTTCTCGGTGTCCAGCCGGGCGAAGTTGAAGCCTCCGCCAGGGGAGGATGCATCGTTGACGGACACGCCATCGATCAATACCAGCGTCTGGTCGCTGGAGGCGCCGCGAATCCGCACGGTGGCCGAACCGCCGAAGGCGCCGTTCTGGTTGACGGTGACGCCCGGCACCTTGGCGACGGCATCCAGGACATGCCGAAACCCGAGCGCTTCGATCTGCGCCGCGTCGATCACCCGCACCGTTGATCCGTTCTCGGCGGCGGTTTGCTCAATGCGCGTTCCGGTAACCACGATGGTGTCGATGCCATCTTGGTCTTCGCCGCTGGCCGGCGATTGGCCAGCGGCGGTTGCGGTCGCTGAAGCGACCAGAAGGACTAGCAGGGCGTTGCGAGCCATTGGCTCCCTCCTCACCCCCGCGGGGGCGCGCTGTAGTGACAACACCGGTGGCCGGCCCTTCCGGACGCGGCGCACCGCTCAAGTGTCGTTACAGGGAGCCCTCAGCCGGGGAGCGCGAGGGGCTCGCCCCTCGCAGGCAAAGGCCCTCAGCCGGGGAGCGCGAGGGCTTGCCGCGTGCTGCCAGATGAAGGGGCACCGAAGTGCTCTTTCCCGTTCGTGGGCAATAGGCCCGGCCCCCGAACGAACGACGCGATGGCAGGTCTCCTGGCTCGCCGATTCGCGCTTGTGGCCGCCTTCCCGGAGAAATCTCCAGTGGCCTCGTGGCCGCAAGCTCTTGGCTTACAGTTGCGGGTACAGCCCCGGATTTGCACCGGGTTCCCTTTTAGCCGCCCGTCGGGCGGCACCACCTGCTCGCATTGTGGGATTTGCGGAGCCGCTGTCAATACTTGCTTGGAGCAACCCTAGAAGTCGATGCCGCGCGCGGCCTTGATGCCCGCC
>CAZRBP010000070.1:0-1428 GCA_964598305.1 uncultured Pseudomonadales bacterium
CCCACCCGGTCGGAAAACTCCGCCTCGTCCCGGGCTTCGTGATTGAACGACTGCACGATCTTGACGTGGCGCAGGGATTCCCCGGCGTGGGTGCCCACATCGGCCAGCCGATCCTGGCTGCTGCGCGACAGGCGCCGCACCCGGCGGCCGATCAGCAGGATGGGCGCAATGACGAAGGGAGCGCAGACCACCACGATCAGGGACAGCTTCGGGTTGGCCAGCACCAGCAGCACGATGCCGCCGAAGAACATCAGCACGTTGCGCAGCGCGATGGAGACCGAGGAGCCAATCACCGTTTGCAGCAGGGTGGTGTCGGTGGTGATGCGGCTTTGGATCTCCGTCGGGCGGTTTTCCTCGAAGAACGCGGGATGCAGGCGGATGAGATGGTTGAAGACCGCCAAGCGGATGTCGGCACTGACCCGCTCGCCGATCCAGGAGACGAAGTAGAAGCGGACAAAGGTGCCGACGGTGAGGCCCACCACCAGCACGGCGAAGATCAGGATGCTGCGCTCCAGCAAGGCATCGGATTGGCCGGACAGGCCTTGGTCGATCACCAAGCGCAGGCCTTGGCCGATGGAAAGCGTGATGGTGGCGGTCACCACCAAGGCCAGGCCCGCGACTATCACCTGCTTGAGGTAAGGCCGCAGGAACTTCAGCGCAGGGAGCAGCTTGGTCAGTTCCCGCGAAGCCTGTCGATTGTAGCCGTCGTCCATGGGCGCATTATCACCCAAACCTGTTAATCTCGCCCCGCCGGCATAGATCAGGAGGCGAAATGCCATGAGCTTGGAATGCGTTACCGTGGAATCGGGCGATGCGCCCGTCGGCTGCGTCATCTGGATGCACGGCTTGGGCGCCGACGCCCACGACTTCGAGCCGATCATTCCCATGCTGAACCTGGACGCCCCGCTGCGCTTCGTGTTCCCGAACGCGCCCGTGCGCCCGGTGACCATCAACGGCGGCGCCGAGATGCGCGCCTGGTACGACATCGATCCCGGCGCGCCCTTGTCTGGACAGGCCGATATCAAAGCCTCCGCCGCCCAGATCACCGAAATCCTAGAAGGTGAAGTCGCCGCCGGCACCCCGGCCAACCGCATCGTGCTGGCGGGCTTCAGCCAAGGCGGCGTCATCGCCTTTGAGCTGGGTCTGGCCTATGAACACCGCTTGGCGGGCGTCATGGCCCTGTCCACTTACGTTCACGACCACGAACACTTGGCCGACCGCATCGGCCTCGCCAACATCGACACGCCCATCT
Source organism: uncultured Pseudomonadales bacterium (assembly GCA_964598305.1). GTDB lineage: Bacteria > Pseudomonadota > Gammaproteobacteria > Pseudomonadales > Azotimanducaceae > Azophilus. The sequence goes on from CAZRBP010000070.1 coordinate 1,253, forward strand.
TCATGGCCCACGGCCTGATGGACCCGATGATCCCCCTCACCCGGGCGGTGACCTGCCGGGAAGCCTTGCTGGGCCTCAACTACCAGATCGAGTGGCGCCAGTACGGCATGGGCCACCAAGTCTGCCCGGAGGAAATCACCCATATCAGCGACTGGCTGAACCGGGTCTATGGTTGA
>CAZRBP010000070.1:1528-3380 GCA_964598305.1 uncultured Pseudomonadales bacterium
CTGCCCGGAGGAAATCACCCATATCAGCGACTGGCTGAACCGGGTCTATGGTTGACGGATAGCGCCAGTGCAACTCGCACCGACCCCGCCAGGTTGGATCGACGCCGTGCTCGGCGACTTCGACCGTTTTCTGCAGGACCATGCCTCGTGCGAGAAGAAGGCGGCGGGCATGGCGCTGAAGATGGCCTCCCACTATCCCGACAAGCCGGCTCTGCTGAACGCCATGGCGGACCTCGCCGTGGAGGAGATGTCCCACTACCGGGAGGTCATCCGCCTGCTCACGCAGCGCGACGTCGCACCCGCCCCGGACGCCAAGGATCCCTACATCGCCGCCATGAACCGCCAAGTGCGGCGCGGGCCGGATTTCTTCCTGCTCGACCGGCTGTTGATCGCCGCGGTGGTGGAAGCGCGCGGCTGCGAGCGCTTCGGGCTGATCGCCGATGCGCTGCCGGAGGGCGCGGAACAGCGCTTCTTCGCCGCTCTCAACGAGAGCGAACGCCGTCACGGCGAGCTGTTCCTGGAGCTGGCGCGGCAACATTGCAATGCCGAGGCAGTCGCGCCGCGCATCGAAGCCCTAGCCCGCATCGAAGCGGACATCGTCGCCGCCCTGCCGCTGCTGCCCCGCCTGCATTGACTTCGCGTCAGGCCATCGAACGTTACTTGGGCCGTTACGGTGAGCCGGAAGCGCGGCAGGTTCCGCCGTTGGCAGACCGTTACGAACACGTGCTGACCGTTCCCTGCTACGACGAAGCGCCGGAGTGCGTCGACGCCGTTCTAGGCCACTTGGACGCCTCCGCGCTGGTGATCCTGGTCATCAATGCGCCAAGCGATGCCGATGCTGAGCCCCGCCGCCGCACTGAAGCGTTGTGGCGCGCACTCGGCGGCGCGGATGACGAGCCATTCCACTTCAGCCGTTGGCGCCGCCGGATCGATGTCCTGGCGGTCAACCGGGCTGCGCCAAACCGGTTCATTCCGCGTCGCCAAGGGGTGGGCCTCGCCCGCAAGATCGCCGCCGACATGGCCTGCGCGTTGATCGCCGCCGGTCGCATCCGCAGCCCGTGGATTCACATGACCGACGCCGATGCCGAACTGCCAGCCGACTACTTCGCCCCAATGCCGGCCGGCCCCGGCTGCGCTCTTCATCCCTTCCGCCATGAGGCACCGCCCGAGCTCGCGCCCGCCATGCGGCACTACGAACTGCACCTGCGCTACTACGTCAATCGCCTCGGCTGGGCGGGTTCGCCCTACGCCTTCCACACCATCGGCAGCACGATCACCATTCATGCGGACACCTACGCCAAGGTGCGCGGGGTGCCCAAGCGCAATGCCGGCGAGGACTTCCACCTGCTCAACAAGGCGGCCAAGGTGGCGCCCGTCCATCGCTTGAGCCGCCCTGAAATCCGCCTCGAAACGCGACTGTCCACGCGGGTGCCGTTCGGCACCGGCCCCGCCCTGAGCCGCATGACAGAGGACGATCACCCTCTAAGCTACGCGCCCGAGTCGTTTCACCGCTTGGCGGAAGTGATCGCGCACATCGACAGTGGAGCGCCGCTCTCCGACGAATCGGCGGCGCTGCTTGAGGAACTGGGCTATGCCCGATTCCGCACCCAAGCCCAGCGCCAGCACCGCCGTCCCGACACGTTGCGCAAGGCCACCCACCAATGGTTCGACGGCCTGCGCACCTTGCGCTTCATCCACTGTGCCCGCCGCTTCCACCCCGACCAGCCGCTGGCTGAATCCCTCAACCGGCTGTTCGGTCCCATTGATCACCTTGCCCACCTGAAGGCGCTTGAACGAGATGCCTAAGCCGAGAACAGCCGATTCGCCGGTCTGGTAGGCACGCCCGGATTCG
>CAZRBP010000070.1:3480-7463 GCA_964598305.1 uncultured Pseudomonadales bacterium
GGTCTGGTAGGCACGCCCGGATTCGAACCGGGGACCTCTACCATGTCAAGGTAGCGCTCTAACCAACTGAGCTACGCGCCTAGCGAGAAGAAGCCTTCATCATAACGCGTCCAGCACGACCAAGGAACGGCACTGTTCAGTTGATGTCGGGCGGAACTCGGAGCGAGGGCATCTTGCCCTCGATGGGATACCGCGATTCACTTCGAGGGCAAGATGCCCTCGCTCCGGGGTTTTCCTCGCTCCGGGGTTATTCCGCCGGGCGGTACCAGATGGGCGAGGTCCAAGCCATCTCGACGATGGTTTCGGGGAGGGAGCCGTCGCTGCACACCGCCGGGCGCGCGGCCTCCTCGATGCGCTGGCAGTCGTAGGCGCTCCAGCGCGGCGTTGGCGCTTCCACGGCCCGCAAGTAGTAGTAGGCGGACTGCGCGGCGTCGAACGCCTCATCCTGAACCACGGCGCAGAGCGTGTCGGCTCCCGCATCGGTGCCGGCGATGGGGCGCACGTCGTAGCGGAGGGCGCCCTGGCCGTCGATCCAACCCTTGACGAGCTGCAGTTCCCGCAAGGGCGCTGCGTCCTCGGCCGGGTCCCGAGCGGCAAACGCGATGAAGGTTGGCTTGGCGTCCCCGGCGGGCGCGTCTTCAAGATCCCCGCCCATAGGCACGCCGCCGGCGTAGCCCTCGGCCACTAGGGCGTTGCTGTCGCACAGGTCTTGCGAATAGCCCCAGCCGGCAAAGAAGCGGGGCGTGATGCGCGGCCCGGAGGTGCCGAAGACCTCGCGCCGCTGCATGGCCTCAAAGATGGCGTCACGGGAGTTCTCCACCGCCCAGACCCCAGCCAATCCGCCCGGGTTGCCATCGCGTCCGCTGGTCAAAAGACCGCGCTCCAAGCGCCCCTCAGGCGTGGCTTCGCCCGTGACCGCCCCACGAAAGTCCGCTTCGGCCACCGCGCCCGGCGTCGCCGTATGGGTGTCGGTGGAGGCGATGATGCCGAGCTTGATGGGATTGAGACCAATCGCTCGCTCCTCCTGCAGGCCAACCAACAACGCCGAGCGCACGAAATCGGTCTCGTCCACGCAACCGGCACCGACCATGCCGTTTTCGCCGACCTGATCGCCACACTCAGTGGTCTTAAGAACCTGCTCGCTGGTCACTAGCTGGCCGTCCACAGTGTCCATGGCGGCGAAGGCTTCTTCGCGCCCCAGCACCCGGACCGCTTCCACATCGCACAGTTCGTCCGGTGCGCCCATGACCGCGGATAGGCCACCGATGCACTCAGACGCCCCCTTGTGCTGGAAGATCTCGACGATCGGCTCCCGGTCAAGACGCACCTCGGCGTAGGCTCGCCGGTTCGCCACCGTGGCCTCCAAACCCACATAGGGCGCCATGCGCCCGTTGGCGAGGTTGGTATTGTGCGGAATGGTCAGGTAGTCGCAGCCGGTCTCCGTGTTGCAGGCCACATCAAGCTGCTGCCACAAGCTCCTGTCGATGGGGGCGTCGATGTAGGACACGGGCAGGTCCGGCACCTCAGCGTTGCGGAAGATCACGTTGCGGTGATAGTTCGAGACGCCCGGCGTGCCCGTGTACTCGTAGCCGACAAAACTGGTGAAGCTGCAATTCTCGCTGCGGTCGTATGCCGCCTCCGCAGCCTCAATCAACCGCTTCCAAGGCCCCTTGGCGGCGGCTAGACAATCCCCGCCGTCCGCGCCGCACACTTCCCCGACCCGAACTGGCGTCTCGGTGGTGATGACTTGGCCGAGCATCAGCATGCCTTGGCGTTCGTCCGCTCGGTAATCGGCGCAGAACGGCGTCTCGTAGGTTGCCGATCCAGATATCCGGCATAACGCCCGCTCACCAAGAAACTCGCCGTGGTCCGTCACCGCCAGGAAATCCAGCGGCCGGTCGATGGCGAACTCGCCCGCTGGCTCGCCGTTCTCGTTGAGCGGCCAGAAGTCGATGGCTTCGCCTTGGGCAAAGCGATGGGCGTCTTCCGGCGTGGCGCCAATGCTGTTGGCAGCGGCATCGAAGGAAAAGTTGGTATGCACGTGCAAATCGCCGAACAGGGGTTGGCGCAGCGGCGTGTAGTCGCGGCAGGGCGCTCGCTCCTCCGTGTAGCGCACCAGGCGGTCGGAGACCTCTTCCAAATCGGTGGCCGCCGCATCCGTTGTAGGAGATTCGCCCTCAACACCCGCCTCTTTTCGACTGTTCTCACCGCAGCCATTGACCATGAACAGTGCTGTCCACAGCACCGCCAGCACCCGAACGAACCGCATTTCCTTCTCCCCGCGAGGTTGTGGCCGCCACCCTACCACGACCACGCCGCTCTTTCCGATTCCTTCGAACCGCTGAGGACAGCGCTGAGATCCACCCCGAGTGGAAATAAAGAATTTGTTAATCAACAGGTTGCAATCAAACCGATCCATTTGGACAAGCGTGTTTTGCTGTTGTGCGAGGTTGAGTTCGGCAGTAGAATGCCGCGCTTCGCCGCCAGCCGCCGGAAACGGTCGCCGGACGACAGGGGATTGACGACGCCACGCGGCCCGCCTGCAGACATGTCTGCACCCTGTTGCAGACGCCGCCAAAGAGGCTGATATTATCCCCATTGGGATCGATGTCGCCGCTGGGACCGAGTTCGGTGGCGCGTCGGTGGAGGCTGGCCAGATGGCCCATGAAGGGCGGGGCATTGGCCGGTTTGAGATTGCAACGCCCAACACACACCGCAAAGGTACTTATGGAGAGCACTCATCAAAAAAGGCGCTAAGCGGGCCGAGCGCGCGCTTCTGAACGAGGAGATTCCCGCCCGAACGCTGAGGCTGATCGCCGCGGACGGCAAACAGGTGGGCATCGTCTCCCGAGACGACGCGCTCATGGAGGCCAAGCGTTCGGAAATGGATCTCGTGCTGATTGCGCCGGACGCCAATCCGCCGGTCGTGAAGGTGATGGACTACGGCAAGCACCTGTTCGAGGCCAAGAAGACCCGGGCGGCGCAACGCCGGAACCAAAAGCAGATTCACGTCAAGGAAATGAAGTTCCGGCCCGGCACGGAAGAAGGGGATTATCAAGTCAAGCTCCGGAACCTGATACGCTTCCTTGAAGACGGCGACAAAGCCAAAGTGTCGCTCAGGTTTCGCGGCCGCGAAATGGTGCATCCGGAGATCGGCATGAAGCTGATGTCCCGCATCGAAGAGGATCTGGCTGAATACGGATCGATGGAGACCGAACCCAAGTTCGAAGGCCGCCAAGTCGTGATGATCCTGGCGCCCAAGAAGCGCCGGAAACACTAGTGCCCCGCGACGGGGCTCCGGGCCGTCATCCAAGCCCGGATAAGCGGTCTCGGCCCGCCGAAGGGCGCACTGTGGGCGCCGGAGCGAAACAACGGGAGCGCAGCTCAAACTGAAAAATCACGGAGTGGATCATGCCCAAGCAAAAAACCCATAGGGGCGCCGCCAAGCGCTTTCGCCGTACGGCCACCGGCTTTAAGCATCGGCGCACCAATAGGAACCACATCCTGACCAAAAAGTCGTCCAAGCGGAAGCGGCAGTTGCGCGGCCTTGAGGCCGTGGCCAAGGCTGACGCCGCCGCCCTCAAGCGCATGACACCGAAAAAGGCGCGCTAGGAGCGCCTCACCGCGCCGCACCGAAGGTCCGTGGGCGCAGCGTCCCGCCGACCCAGCAAAACAGGAGAAATCTCCATGCCAAGACCCAAACGCAGCGTCGCTTCCCGGGCGAGGCGCAAGAAGGTACTCAAGCAGGCCAAGGGCTACTACGGCGCCCGCAGCCGCTCGTTCAAAGTCGCCAAGCAGGCGGTGATTCGCGCCGGCCAGTACGCCTACCGCGACCGCCGCCAGCGCAAACGCCAGTTTCGCTCGCTGTGGATCATGCGCATCAACGCCGCCGCCCGCCAGCACGGGCTGTCCTACAGCCGCTTCATCGCCGGCTTGAAGCAAGCGGAAATCGACATGGACCGCCGGGTGCTCGCCGATCTCGC
>CAZRBP010000070.1:7563-9358 GCA_964598305.1 uncultured Pseudomonadales bacterium
GCCGAAGCGGCCGTTCAGGGTGCCCGTGACGATGCGGGCTTGGAGCAGGTGCGCGTGCGCTACCTCGGCCGCAAAGGCGAAGTCACCGCGCTGCTCAAGGGCCTCGGCGGGCTGACTCCGGAAGAGCGCCCCCAAGCCGGCGCGGCCATCAACGCCGCCAAGCGCCGCCTGACGGCGCTGATCGCGGAGCGCAAGGACCAGATCGCCGCCGCGGAGTTGACTGCGGCCTTGGCCGAGGACGCCGTTGACGTGACCCTGCCCGGACGCCGTTCAGGCAGCGGCGGGCTGCACCCCGTCACCCAAACCCTAGCCCGCGTCGAGGACATCTTCACCGGTGCCGGCTACGACGTGGTTGCGGGCTTGGAGGTCGAGGACGACTACCACAACTTCGAAGCGCTCAACATCCCGCCCTACCATCCGGCGCGGTCCATGCACGATACCTTCTATTTCGGCGACGGCACCCTGCTGCGCACCCACACCTCGCCCGCCCAAGTGCATGTCATGGAGCGCCAAGCGCCGCCGATTCGCGTCATCTGCCCGGGCCGGGTGTACCGCCGGGAAAGCGACCTGTCCCATACCCCGATGTTTCACCAGATCGAGGGGTTGGTGATCGACCGGGACATCAGCTTTGCGCACCTGAAAGGCACGGTGACGGAATTCACCCGGCAGTTCTTCGAGCGCGACCTTGAGCTGCGCTTCCGCCCGTCTTACTTCCCCTTCACGGAACCCTCCGCGGAGGTGGACGTGCAGTGCGTCCACTGCATGGGGGCGGGCTGCCGGGTATGCAGCCACACCGGCTGGCTGGAGATCATGGGCTGCGGCCTCGTGCATCCAAACGCACTACAGATGTCGGGCATCGACCCGGAGACGTGGTCGGGGTTCGCCTTCGGCATGGGCGGCGACCGGCTGACCATGCTGCTGCACGAGGTCAACGACTGCCGCCTGTTCTTCGAGAACGACCTGCGCTTCCTCGAGCAGTTCCGATGAAATTCAGCGAAGCTTGGCTGCGCGACTGGGTCGATCCGGACATCGACCGCCAGACACTGCTCGATCAACTCACCATGGCGGGCCTGGAAGTCGAGATCGTGGAGCCGGTGGCGCCGCCCCTGCCAAATGTGGTGGTGGCGCGCATCGAAGCCTGCGACAGCCACTCCGATGGAGGCAACCTGTCCATTTGCCAAGTGGCGGACGGGGCGGGCAGCCGCCAAGTGGTGTGCGGCGCGCCCAATGCCCGCCCCGGACTGCTCACGGCCCTCGCCCTGCCCGGCTCGGAACTGCCCGGCGGCATCACCGTCGAAGCCGCGCAAATTCGCGGCGTCGCGTCGGCGGGCATGCTGTGCAGCGCTGCCGAACTGGGGTTGGGCGACGATGCGGCGGGCATCCTGGAATTGGACGATTGCGCCTGCGGAACGGCTCTGGCCGAAGCCTTGGCGCTAGACGACGTCAGCATCGAAATCAAGCTCACCCCCAATCGCGGCGACTGCTTGAGCCTGCGCGGCTTGGCGCGTGAGATCGGGGTGCTGAACGGCCTGCCGGTGCGCCATCAGGACACCCCGCCCACGGCCGCCCAATCCGAAGCCGTCATCCCCGTCACCTTGGCCGATCCGGCGGGCTGCCCTCGGTACTTAGGCCGAGTCATCGAAGGCATCGACATCAATGCCCAAGCCCCGTTGTGGATGAAGGAGCGCCTGCGCCGGTGCGGACTGCGCAGCATCAACGCCGTGGTGGACGTCACCAACTACGTCATGCTCGAACTCGGCCAACCCATGCACGCCTTCGACCTGAGCGCCCTGTC
>CAZRBP010000070.1:9458-17981 GCA_964598305.1 uncultured Pseudomonadales bacterium
CGCTTCGGGCTGCACACCGACGCCTCGCACCGCTACGAACGCGGGGTGGACCACCAACTGCAGCAGCAGGCCATGGAACGGGCCACGGCCCTGCTGCTCGCCATCGCCGGCGGACGCGCCGGGCCGACTGAGGAGGCCCTGGCCGCCGAACACCTGCCCGACACGGCGGTGGTTTCCCTGCGGCAGCAGCGCCTGCACCAGTTGGCGGGCGTGGCCATGGACGCCGAACAGGTCGATGCCGCGCTTTCGCGGCTGGACTTCCAGTTGCGCGGCCGCCGCGAGACCGACGACGACGGCGTGGTCTGGACCATCGCAGCGCCCAGCCACCGCTTCGACATCGGCATCGAAGCCGACCTCGTGGAGGAGGTGTGCCGCATCCACGGCTACGACAACATCCCCAGCCAAACGCCAAACGCGGCGCTGCGCCCGCGGCCCAAACCCTTGCAGCAAAGCGGCGAACGGCAGTTGAAGGCTGAACTCGCCGCCCTCGGCTTTCAGGAGGTCATCACCTACAGCTTCGTCGATCCCGATCGTCATGCCCTGCTCGACCCCGGCACCCAGGCTCTGGCCCTCGCCAACCCGATGTCTTCCGACCAATCGGTGATGCGCACCAATCTGCTGCCCGGCTTGGTCGAGTCCCTGCGCTTCAACCAAAACCGCCAGCAGCGGCGCGCCCAGCTCTTCGAACTCGGTCTTTGCTTCAGGGGTGCCGAAGAGCCAGGCCAGCCGTTGAACCAAGTCCGGCTGCTTGGCGGCCTGATGTGGGGGGAGCGGGCACCGGAGTCCTGGCACGGCAAACCTGTGGCGGCTGACTTCTTCGATCTCAAGGGCGCGGTTGAGCGCCTGCTCGAATGGACCGGTGCCAAGGCTGTGAAGTTCACGCCATCCGACGACCCCGTTCTGCACCCTGGACAACAGGCCAGCATCCACAGTGAGGGCCAGCCCATCGGTCGCATCGGGCGCCTGCACCCGCGCATAGAGAACGAGTTGGAACTCGCCTCCGGCGTGCTGGTGTTCGAAATCGAGGGCGACGCGGCGCTCGCGCATCCATTGCGCCGGTTCACGGAAATTCCCAGTACGCCGCGCGCGCGCCGCGACCTAGCGCTGCTCGTGGATGAGACCGTAACCGCCGACAATGTCAGGGAAACGCTCTCCAAAGCGCTCGGAACGGCTTTGCGCGAACTGACCCTATTTGACGTGTATAGAAGCAAGAACATTGATTCCAATAAAAAAAGTCTGGCCGTAGGCTTGACCTTCCAAGGCGCATCGTCCACTCTTACCGACCAGGACATTGCCGTCTGGATGAGCAGCGCCATCGAAGCCCTGCAGTCCGAATTGGGTGCCCAACTGCGTTAGCGGCCGGGCCGATGGCGGCAGGGGTGCGGCAGCGGTACGGCAAAATCGAGTCGGAGGGAGGTTGGCACTTTGGGGGCGCTGACAAAAGCGCAGATGGCCGAAAGGCTGTTTGAGGAATTCGGGCTCAACAAGCGCGAGGCAAAGGAGGTTGTCGAGACCTTCTTCGAGGAGCTGGCCCAATGCCTTGAGCGGAATGAGCGCGTCAAGCTGTCCAGCTTCGGCAACTTCGATCTGCGTGACAAGCGCGCACGGCCCGGCAGAAATCCCAAATCCGGCGAGGAAATCCCGGTTTCCGCACGACGCGTCGTCACCTTCCATCCCGGCCAAAAGCTGAAGGCCAGAGTGGGCGCCCATGTCGGTCCCGAATCCAAGCCCTGATTCACCTCCCCTCCCCAACAAGCGCTATCTGAGCATCGGCGAAGTCAGCAAGCACTTCCAGGTAGCCCCCCATGTGCTGCGCTACTGGGAGAAGGAGTTCCCCCAACTCGGCCCCATCAAGCGACGCGGCAACCGGCGCTGCTACGAGCAGCGGGACGTTCTCCTGATCACCCGCATCAATTCGCTGCTAAAGGAGCAGGGGCTCACCATCGCCGGAGCGAAGAGGGTGTTGGACGGCGACGACGCCAAACAGGACCAAGCCCAGTCGAAGGCGCTGGCCCAGCAGCTCATCGCGGAACTCGAGGACCTGCTGCAGGCGATCAAGTGATGCGTCACACCACGCGGGCGGGTTACAATGGCCCCGCGCCGGGGCGTAGCGCAGTCTGGTAGCGCACTTGACTGGGGGTCAAGTGGTCGCAGGTTCAAATCCTGCCGTCCCGACCAACAACCAACATAGTTTCCCTCACTTGGCACACCTTGGAGGATAAGCCCATGGCGGATCGACTGCCCCTATTCATCGGCGGCAAATTCATCGACAGCGAAAGCAACGAGACCTTGGCCGTCACCAATCCGGCCACCCAGGAGACGCTCACCGAACTGCCGTTCGCCACCCAAGCTGAAATCGACCGCGCCGTGGCCAGCGCCAAGGACACCTTCAGCACTTGGCGTGAGACCCCCACCCCAGAGCGGGCGCGGCTAATGCTTCGCTACCAAGACCTGCTCAAGCAGCACCAAAACGACATCGCCCGCATTCTGAGCCAAGAGACCGGCAAGACCTTCGCCGACGCCCAGGGCGACGTCTGGCGGGGCATCGAGGTGGTGGAGCACGCCTGCAACATCGCAAGCCTCATGATGGGCGAGACCGTCGAGAACGTGGCGGGCCGCATCGACTCCTACAGCTACACCCAACCCATCGGCGTCTGCGCCGGCATCACGCCCTTCAACTTCCCGGCGATGATTCCGCTGTGGATGTTTCCCTTGGCCATCGCCTGCGGCAACACCTTCGTGCTCAAGCCCTCCGAACAGGACCCCATGACGCCCAATCGGCTGACCGAGCTGTTCGTCGAAGCCGGCGCCCCGGAGGGTGTGCTGCAGGTCATTCACGGCGGCAAGGACCAGGTCAACGCCCTGCTCACCCACCCGGACATCCGCGCCATCTCCTTCGTGGGCTCGGTGCCGGTGGCGCAGCACGTTTACCGCACCGGCACCCAGCACTTGAAGCGCGTGCAGGCCATGGCCGGTGCCAAGAACCACATGGTGGTGATGCCGGACGCCAACAAGGACCAAGTCATCAACAACTTGGTCGGCTCCTCCTGCGGCGCCGCCGGCCAGCGCTGCATGGCCATCAGCGTGGCGGTCTTCGTCGGCGAGGCCGCCGGCTGGATCCCCGAAGTGCGCGAGGCCATGGCCGCAGTCAGCCCCGGCCCTTGGGACGATGAGAAGTCCGCCTACGGGCCGCAAATCACCCCCGAGGCGAGGGAGCGCATCCTAGGCTTCATCGCGGCCGGCAAGGAGGAAGGCGCCGACTGCCTGCTCGACGGCTCCGATTGCACGGTGGAGGGCTACCCGGACGGCAACTGGGTGGGGCCGACGCTGTTCAGCAACGTCTCCACGGACATGAGCATCTATCAGGAGGAGATCTTCGGCCCGGTGCTGCTGTGCGCCGAGACCCCCGACCTCGACTCGGCGATCGGCCTGATCAACGCCAACCCCTACGGCAACGGCACCTCCATCTTCACCTCATCGGGTGGCGCGGCGCGCAAGTTCCAGCACGAGATCGACGTCGGCCAAGTGGGCATCAACATCCCCATCCCCGTGCCCCTGCCGTTCTTCAGCTTCACCGGCTGGCGGCAATCGTTCTTCGGCGACCAGCACGCCTACGGCAAGCAGGCGGTGAAGTTCTACACGGAGACCAAAACGGTGACCGCCCGCTGGTTCGACGACGTGGCCCCCACCGGCCCGAACATGACGATCAAGCTGTCGTAGCCGCGTTACAGCCCCTTGAACTCCGGGGCGCGGCGCTCCATGAAGGCGGCCATGCCTTCGCGGAAGTCCGCGGACTTGAACAGCGGCAGCAGCTGCAGGAAGACGTGGTGGACGTGGTCGTTGAAGTTTTCGTTCATGCCCATGCGCATCATGCGCTTGGCAGCCTGAACAGCCAGTGGGGCGTTGGCGGCGATTTCCTCAGCGAGGCCGCGGGCCGACTCGGCCACTTCGTCCGCCGGAACCACCTTGGACACCAGGCCCATCGATAGGCACTCCTCCGCACTCAGAGTGCGGCCGGAGAAGACCAGTTCAGCCGCCTTCGACCAGCCGAGCAGGCGCGGCAGTATCCAGGTGCCGCCCGACTCCGGCAGCACGCCCCGGGCGGTGAAGGCCGCCGAGAGCTTGGCGGCGTCCGCCATGATGCGGATGTCGCAGCCGAGCGCCAAGTCCATGCCGTAGCCGGCGGCGGAGCCGTTCAGCGCACAGATTGTGGGCTTGTCCACCCCATGCAGCACAGTCGGCGGCGTGTTGCGCAGGTCCAGATTGGTGGCGGGCGGGCGCGGCTTGGACTCCTCCTGCTCCGAGAGGCCCGAAGCGATGCCGCCGCCGCGCAGGTCGAGGCCGGCGCAGAAGAAGCGGCCCGCGCCGGTGACCACCACCGCTCGGACCTCATCGTCCTCGTTGGCTTCGATGAGCCGTTCGGTGAAGGCATCGAGCATGGGGCCGGAGATGGTGTTTTGCCGCTCCGGGCGGTTGAACGTGATGGTGGCGATGTGATCAGCCACGTCATAAAGCACTTCAGGTGCAGCGGCATCGGTCATGTGAGGGTCCTTTTGAGTGAGTTGAGGGAAAACGCGGCGGTTATGCTCGGTCAGGCAGTCGCTCTTCGCTGATGTCGTAGCCTGCGGCCTCGGGAATGCGCAGGTAATTGCCGTCGCTGCGCCGCTCCGTCCAAGGCAGCACGGTCACCACTTCCGCACCGCGCGTTTGCTGCAAAGCGGCTTCCGGGCTCGGGAACTCGGCGATCTTGGCGATGTTGCGGGCCGTGGGAAAGATGATGGTGTATTGGCCGGACTCGCCGGCCGCCAGTGCCTCGGCGGCGTTGATCCACACCGAATCGACGGATTCGTGGCCATCGTGAACCGCTAAGTGGTCCGCCGGCGCTAGGGCGAGAAAGAAGTGGGTATCGAAGCGCTTGGGCATCATTTCCGGGGTGATCCAATGGGCAAAATGCACCAGTTCGTCGCAGGCGAGGACCAGTTCCTCCTTGGCGGCGAATTCAGCCAGCGTGAGTTCACCCCCATGCAGGCGCTCACGGTAGGGCTGCAGCGCCAGCAGCCGCTCCGCATCCACCAGATCGGCCGACCCGGCGGGCCGCGCCAACAGCACCCCGCTCTCCTCGAAGGCCTCGCGAATGGAAGCCACCTGCATGGCCCGCATGTTGCGGTCCGCGTCCGCGCCCGCCAGATGGGGCACCAATTCGTCGGCGAAGTCCTGCTCATCCGCCTTGCCGCCGGGGAAAACCAGCGCGCCTGAGGCAAAGTCGATCTGGTGATGGCGCACCACCATGAAGATCTCGATGCCGCCCGCCGCGCCGGGGCGCAGCAGGACGACCGTGGCTGCCGGAACCGGCACCGCCGGTTGTTCTTTCGTCATGTTGATTCCTTGCTTGCTTGTTTGTCAGCCGCGCTTGACCGCAGATCTATCGGCCCGCAACGTCCTTGATGAATCGGTCCAGCACTTCAACCTTGCGCTCTTGGTCGCCCAAGTTGAAGTCCGGCACGATCAGTTCATCCACCCCGATGTCCGCGAAGGCCTGCACGGTTTCACGCACTTCCTCCATGGTGCCGATGATGGCTGCCGGGGCGGGCTTCGACCGCCGCACCTGGTCAAGCCAATCCGCGTCCTCGCTCATGAACAGCAGCGCAACGGCGGTTCGCTTGATGGCCTTGGGCGAGCGTCCCACGGCAGTGCAGTGGCCGTCGAGCACGGCCATCTTTTGCCGCAGCCGGTCCACGTCGCCCCAAACGTTCCACTCGTCCGCATACTGCGCGGCGATGCGCAGGGTGCGCTGCTCGCCGCCGCCGCCGATGAGCAGCGGCAGGGGCTGCTGGACGGGCTTGGGCTCCAAGCTCGCGTCCTCAAGTTGGTAGAAGCGTCCGTCGAAGTTGGTCTTGGCCTCGGTGAACAGCGACTTGATGACCGCGCAGGCCTCGTCGAGCCGCTGTAGGCGTCCCTTGACCGTGTGGAAGGGGATGCCGTACTGGCGATGCTCGTTCTCCTGCCAGCCGCTGCCGAGGCCGAGCACCACCCGGCCTTCGGTGATGTGGTCCAATGTCGCCGCCATCTTGGCCAGCACCGCCGGGTGGCGGTAGGTATTGCCGGTCACCAGGGTGCCCAAACGCAGCCGCGGCACGGCGGCGCCGATGGCCGAAAGGGTCACCCAAGCCTCCGTCCACGGGGTGCTGGTATCCGTGGAGTGCATGAAGTGGTCAGCGTACCAGATGCCATCCCATCCCGTGGCTTCGACATGCCGCGCCAATGACAGCACATCAGCGTAGGGCTGCGTGGGGTTGGGCCAGAAGCTGAATCGCAAGGGGACATCCCAATCAAGACTGAACGCGAAATGTTCGCTTATGCGGCGGGCTATGGCAAACTCGGTTTTTTGCAACCGAAGGGATCTGGAGGGATGCCGGTTCTACAGACCAAGCGGCTCAAGCTGCGGCCCCTTGCCGACTCGGACCTGTCGGCGCTGCATCGGTTCTGGACTCAGCCGGACGTGCGCCGCTACCTGTGGGACAACCAAATCATCTCCGTCGAGCGGGTTGCGGAAATCGTCGCCACCAGCACCGCTTTCTTCGACGAGCGCAATTCAGGCTTCTTCGCCATCGAATTCAAGGACCAGCCGGACGTCCTGATGGGCTTTTGCGGACACCGGCGCTTCGAGGACGGCGAGACCGTCGAACTGCTCTACGGCATACTCCCCGAGTACTGGGGCGAAGGCTTGGTCACCGAGGCCGCCACCGAGGTGCTGCGCCACGGCTTCGCCGATTGCGGGTTCGACCGGGTGATTGCCGTCACCGACACGCCCAACCAAAAGTCGGTGAACGTCATGCAACGTCTCGGCATGGTGTTCCTGCGCCGCTGCGAGTGGCACGGCCTGGACACTGTCTTCTACGAAATGGAGCGGGACGACTTCCCGGGTTGACGGATCCCGTGGCCAAAGCCTGCCTGCTGCGCATCGACCTGCACTTCGGCGGCTGCCGTTCGCTGAAGGAAAAGCGCCGCCGCCTGAAGGGCATCGGCACACGCTTAGGCCAGGTGGCCAATGTCGCCGTCTGCGAGAGCGCCTACCAGGACTCCCACCAGCGTTCCCAGTGGTCCATTGTCGCCATCGCCGCCGACGCCGTGGTGGTGGACAAGACCCTCACCGAGGCGGAGCGCCGCCTCGAGCAAGCCATCGATGCGCAACTGATCGGCGCGGAGCGGGAGTGGTTGTGCTGAGATTCAAAGCCCCCAAACTGGTGCCATGGCATCCCTGCTGCTCGTAGTCGCCGCCGCGGCAATCGCCTTCATCTGGCTGCGCGGCACCCAGCGCAATCGGTTGAACTGGCTGAAAAAGCTGAATCTGCCCGGACAGTGGCGCTCCGACTCCGGCGCCCTGACGCTAGAGGGCGACATGGACGGCGGCCAATACCGTTTGGTCGAAGGCACCCGAAGGGAACGGGGGCGGTGGTCCCTTAACGGCAACCAATTGAAGTTGGCGCCGGACTCCGACGACCCGCCCAAGCGCTTTGACTTGCGCTACTTCGGCCCCGGCAAGATCGGCCTCGACGGCCCCGAACTGCCGGCCCGCATCTATCGGCGGGAACACGACAACGTGGTCCCGCTGAAGACCTCGCGGTAGCGCCCCGCCAGCTCGCCAAGCCGCCGCAGCGATGGATAAGGCCCTAGCACCGCTCCTGAAGTCCGCCGAAACGCTGGCCACACGGCTGCTGCGCCTGCTGCCGGACCGCGCGGCCGTGGACTGGCGGGCACACCGCGCCGCCATCTGGCACGGCGAGGGGCTGGATCGGGGCTTCGCCCTGCACCCGGACGTGGATGACATCAGGCTGGACGACCTGCTGCAGATCGACGACCAAAAGGCCCGCCTCATCGCTAACACCCGCCAGTTCCTAGCCGGTCACCCCGCCAACAACGCCCTGCTCTGGGGCGCCCGTGGCACCGGCAAATCGTCGCTCATACACGCGCTGCTGAACGCCTTCGGCGACCAAGGCCTGCGCCTGGTCGAGGTCAACAAGAGCCAGCTCGCGGCACTGCCCGACATCGTAGGGCGGCTGCGCGACGAACCCTACCGCTTCGTGCTGTTCTGCGACGACCTCTCCTTCGAAGCGGACGACGCCTCCTACAAGGTGCTGAAAAGCGCCTTGGAGGGCTCCATCTTCAAGTCCTCCGGCAACATCCTCATCTACGCCACCTCGAACCGCCGCCACCTGCTGCCGGAAACCATGGCGGACAACGAAGGCGCAACCATCCAAGGCGGCGAACTGCACCATGGCGAAGCGGTGGAGGAGAAAATCTCGCTCTCCGACCGCTTCGGCCTCTGGCTCGCCTTCCACCCCTTCCGCCAAGACGCCTACCTGGCGGTCGTCCGCCACTGGCTGGACGCCCTCGCCCGTCAACACGGCACAGCAGCGGCATGGAATGACGAACTCCGCGCCGAAGCGCTGCGCTGGGCACTGGCCCGGGGCGTGCGCAACGGCAGAACGGCACAGCACTTCGCCCGGGACTGGGTGGGGCGGC
>CAZRBP010000071.1:0-17313 GCA_964598305.1 uncultured Pseudomonadales bacterium
TGAGCGTGCGATATCTGCGGTTCGGCGTTTGAGACCCACTTCAGCTTGGCGCTGGCGTAACCCTCCGACTGCTCCTCAACCGCGGTGAGCTTGGCGCCCCAACTGTCCGGCTTGGCCTCGACGACGCCGACGGCTTTTCGGGCAACAAAGAGAACGTAGTCGGCTGGCCCAACGTCCGTCTGGTACTCGCGCACCGCAATGCCCAACCCCGCGTTGAAGTCGAGCGCATTCTTGTCTTGAACATGCCAACCCGAAGCACGAAGGCGGGCGTCGATTCGGTCTCGGGCCACCTGCTCCGGTGTCTGGTTCACCTCACTCGGCATGTGATGAGTGGCAGTCGCGCCCTTCCTCTGTCACGGCGATTGGAGTTGCGGTTGGCGGCTACCTGAGCCGCACCGCGGTGCCGGTGGCGACCAGCAGCACCATGCCCTTGCCGCCGCCGCTGATTTCGCTGTAGTCGAGGTCGATGCCGACCACTGCATCGGCGCCTAGAGCCGACGCCTGCTCGGCCAGTTCATCGAGGCAGGTTTCGCGGGCCTCGCGCAGCGCCTTCTGGTGGGTGCCGCTGCGGCCGCCGACGATGTCGCGCAGTCCGCCGAGCACGTCGCGGAAGATGTTGATGCCGAGCACGCACTCGGCGCTGACTATCCCTAAGGCTTCGCGGGTCTCGCGGCCGGGCACGGAGTGGGTGGTGACCAACTGGGCGAGGGATACAGGCATGGGCGCTCCTTTTTTCGTCAAGCGGCGATGGTGGCCACTATAACCGAACTGCCTGCCAGCAGCCCGCCTCATCCGTACCCACTCACATTGGCGTTTGGTATGCGCTAGGCCAGCGTGTACGATGTTTGCATGGCTGGGGAATTGGACTTGCCGAGGCGCTTGGTCGCGGAAGCAATCGGCACCGCGTTGCTGCTGGCCGTGGTGGTGGGCAGCGGCATCATGGGCGAGCGTTTGGCGGAGGGCAACGACGCCATCGCCCTGTTGGGCAACACCATCGCCACGGGCGCGGCGCTGGTGGTGCTGATCCTCGTCTTCGGGCCGTTATCCGGCGCCCACTTCAATCCGGCGGTCACCTTGGCGTTCTGGCTGCGGCGGGAACTGACGCGGGGCGATGCGGCCACCTATGTTCTGGCCCAACTCGCTGGGGGGATCATCGGCGTGATGGCGGCGCATGCGATGTTCGGCGAACCGCTGTTGGTCGAAGGCGTTAAGGCGCGCACCGGCACCGGCCAGTGGCTCGGCGAGTTCGTGGCCACCTTTGCGCTCCTGGCCGCCATTTTGGGTTGCCTGCGCACCCGCCCGGAGGCGGTGCCCTATGCTGTGGGCTTGATCATCACCGCTGGCTACTGGTTCACCTCATCGACCTCCTTCGCCAACCCGGCCGTCACCGTGGCCCGCTCGTTCACCGACACCTTTGCCGGCATCGCGCCGGCCCATGCGCCCGCGTTCATCGCCGCCCAACTGGCTGGTGCGGTTGCCGCCACGCTGCTGTTTCGATGGCTGGAGTCCGGCGGCACAGCGCACGCGGAGCCGTCAGCCGGCCAAGACGCGCCATGATGCCCCTTGAGCACATCCGCGTTCTGGATCTCACCCACGCCCGGGCGGGGCCCACGGCGGTTCGGCTGCTCGCCGATTGGGGGGCGGACGTCATCAAGATTGAAGCGCCGCGGTCGGCTGCGGGCTCAGGCCGTGCGGTCACCGGCGCGCGGCGGGGGCCGGATGAGCAGAACTTGCACCGCAACAAGCGCGGCCTGACCCTCAACCTCAAGGAGCCCAAGGGACATGAAGTGTTCATGCGCTTGGCCCGCAGCGCCGACGTGGTGGTCGAGAACTTCAAGGCCGAGGTCAAGCATCGGCTCAAGGTGGACTACGAGTCCGTCAAGGCGGTCAACCCGGCCATCATTTACGCCAGCATCTCCGGCTTTGGCCAGGATGGGCCCTACGGCGGGCGCGCCGGAGTCGATCAGATCGTTCAGGGGATGAGCGGCCTGATGTCGATCACCGGCGAGCCGGGCAGCGGCCCGTGGCGGGTGGGCATCGCCATCAGCGACACCTCCGCCGGGATGTTCCTCGGCCAAGGCATCCTGCTCGCCCTGCTGCACCGGGAGCGCACCGGGGAAGGGCAGTGGGTTCACACCTCGCTGCTCGAAGCCATGCTGTGCAAACTGGATTTTCAGGGCGCCCGCTACACCATGGGCGGCGAAGTCCCTGGCCAGGAGGGCAACGACCACCCGTACCAGACCCCGATGGGCGCCTTTGAGGCCAGCGACGGCCTGGTCAACATCGCCGCGCCCAACCAGCGGCTTTGGGAGCGCTTCTGCCGGGCGTTGGGGGCCGATGAACTGTTCAACCGGCCAGCGTACCGCCGGGCCGGGGAGCGCAAGCGGTTGAAAGCCGCCCTGAATGCCGACATCAATGCGGTCACGGCCCGCTTCACTGTCGCCGAGCTGGTGCGGGAGCTCAATCGCGCGGGGGTGCCCTGCGGCCCCATCAACGACATCGGCCAAGCCTTCGAGGACGAGCAGGTCCGCCACCTGGGGATGGCGAAGCCCGCGGCGCACCCGGAACTGGGCGAGGTGCGCCTGATCCGTTCGCCTATCAACCTGGGGGCCCATCCCCAGGGCGAGCGATTTGATCGGGCCGCGCCGGATCCGGGGCAGGACTCGGAAGCCATCCTTGCCGAATTCGGCTGTGCGCCGTCGGAAATCGAAGCGTTGCGCCGGGCCGGGGTGATTTGAGGCCGTGACTTCGGTGTCTGGAACGGCTCGAATGCAGCGAGTCATTGCTCTGGTCTTTACTCACTTGCGTTAGGGTTCATCTGGTGTACTCTGGCCTTTAGCAATCGGGGGTTGCAATCCGACTTCATGTACATACCGCTAGCCACTTTCTTTCTACTGGCGCTGGTGTTCTCTTTCCTCTGCTCCTTGTGGGAGGCCGTGCTCTTGAGCATTTCGCCGAGCCATGCGCGCGTGCTCTCCCAAAAGGGCACCCGCGCTGGCCAAACGCTGGAGGAATTCAAGGCCAACATCGACCGGCCCCTGGCCGCCATTTTGACGCTCAACA
Organism: uncultured Pseudomonadales bacterium; assembly: GCA_964598305.1. GTDB lineage: Bacteria > Pseudomonadota > Gammaproteobacteria > Pseudomonadales > Azotimanducaceae > Azophilus. The sequence continues at coordinate 3,064 of CAZRBP010000071.1, forward strand.
CGATAGCGCACACCGCCGGCGCCATCGGTGTGGGTGCCCAGGCGGCCCTGATCTGGGCGGATGCCAGCCCGTGGATCACGCGGATTGCCGTTCCGGCGACCATGACCATCGCAATACTGGTGTTTTCGGAAATTGTGCCCAAGACCATCGGGGCGTTGCACTGGCAGCGTTTCGCGATCTTCACCGTGCATTCGCTGCGTGTGCTGATCACAGTCCTAGTGCCATTCGTCTGGCTGAGCCAGACCATCACCCGCTACCTGAAGCGGGATACGGCCCAGCCCATACTGACGCGCACCGACTTCCTGGCGATGGCGGAACTCGGGGCGGAGGAAGGCGTGTTCGAGGCCGAGGAAAGCAAGATGATCGGCCATCTGATCCGCTTTCAGACGATTCAGGCCCGGGACGTGATGACGCCGCGCACCGTCGTGGCCATGGCCTCCGAAGGCGAGAGCATCGCCGCCTACTACGGCAGCGCCAAGCGGCAGCACTTCTCCCGCATACCCCTGTACAACGAATCCAAGGACCACGTCACCGGATACGTGCTGAAGGACGACATGCTCACCGCCTTGGTGGAAGGACGGGGCAGCGAGCCGCTCACGGCCCTGCGCCGGGAAATCGTCGCGGTTGGCGAGACGTACGCGATCACCGATCTTTTCACCGTCCTGCGCAACCGCCAGGAACACTTGGCGGTGGTGCTCGACGACTTTGGCGGCATGGCGGGAATCGTCACCATGGAGGACGTCATCGAGACCCTGCTCGGCCTTGAGATCGTCGATGAAACGGACGCAACGACCGACATGCGCGAACTGGCCCGCCGCCACCGAGTGCGACGTGCGAAGGCGCTCAGCGCGTTGGATGGCCCGACCACCCCGGCACAAGCTGAATCGGGGCTTTCCGCCGACTAAAACGTGTTTTCCGTCGGTAGGCCGAGCAAGTGGCGGCCGAGTTGCTCCGTCACCCGGTCGCGGTGGGCGTTGATGTGCAGGGGCATGGCCTGAAAGTCGCGGTAGCGCCGTTCGAAGGTGCCACCCTCGCGCAAGCCATTGCCGCCGAGCACCCGCAGGATCAGCCGCATGGCGTCGTCGCAGCAGGACAGCGCCTGCATGGATGCGCCGAGTTGGCGCAGGTAGTCGGTTTCGGTGGGGGCGGCGGCTTCGATGCGGGCGTCGGTTTCTGCGCAGGCCTTGAGCACCGTGTCGCCGGCGGTCTTGATGAGGGTGCCCGCCTGCCCTAGGTTCACGTGGATGGTGGGGCGCTCGATCATCTTCACGCCGGCGATGGCAACCCGCTCACGAATGCCCTCCGCCGCCTCCGCCAAGGCGGCGCTGGCCAGCCCGACGGCCATGGCGCCGAGCCACAGATCCGACAGGGCCACCCAATCCTCCCGGTAGCGGTGATGAATGACCGGGAAGTCCGGGGCGCGAAAGACTTCGCGGAACTTGTCGGGGAAGGGTACATGGCGGTCTGCCGGCACGGTTGCGTCCTTGTACCGAACGTGGTCCGTGGCGGAGGCGCGCAGGCTCATCGCCTTCCAAGTGGGGTCCACGGTCACCCCGGGGCTGCGCAGATCAACCAAGGTGAATCGTCGGGGGTTCTCGGCTTTTGACAAGAGGAACACCGCCCCCGCGTGCTCGCCGTAGCGGGCTCCGGACCCGAAGGCGGCACTGCCGTTGAGCACGATTTGATCATTGTCCACAACGCCGCTGATGCGGGTGCTCGCCCCTGCCGGAAAGCAGACCCACTCCCGATTGGCGGTGATGCCGCCGAGCAGGCCGCTGTGTGCCGGCCCCATCAGGGCGCAGAAGAAGTGGTAGGTGCACAGGTGATTCCACAGGCACCAGGCGGTGGACGTGCAGCAGGCGGCAACGGCTGCCAGTTCCCGGGCCACGGCGGTGACGGCGCTGTTCAGGCCACCGAGTTCCGGGCTCGCCGTCATGCCCATGACCGGGTTGTCCTTGATCAGCGCAATCACCTCGGCGCTGACGCTGCGGCTGGCATCGGCTTCGGCCGCTTGGGCGGCGATGGCGGGGAGCAGGGGCTCGACCAGCAGGCCATCGGTGGGCCAGTCGATGAAGGTCAGTGTTTCTTTCATTTATTAAAGTACTGGGCCGTGGCCCATTGCCCAAAGCGGGGCACCATATCACGGCACGGTTTCGCAATTCAGGAGGGCTTGGTCATACTAGCGCCCATGAGCCACTCCGTTCGCCAGCACCTGCAACTCGACATCGAGGCCTACGACGCATCGATTCGCGCGTTCATTCCCGGTTACGAAGCCATGCTTCAGTGCGCGGCGGAGGCAGTCGCCGGAATCCAGCCGGAAAGGGTGCTCGACTTAGGTGCTGGGACGGGCGCCTTGGCCGAAGCGGTCTTGGAGAAGTCGGACGTGGCGGTTGTTGAGTTGGTGGACGTGGACGAGGAAATGCTGGGCCGTGCGCAGGCGCGCTTGCGGCGCTTCGGGGAGCGGGCCCGTTTGCGCCGGCAGTCGTTCAACGAGCCGCTGCCCGGTTGCGATGCGGTGGCCGCCTCCCTCGCCCTGCACCATGTTGCGGACATCGGCGCCAAGGCCGCCCTTTTTGCCCGCATCGCGCAGGCGCTTCGACCCGGGGGCCTCTTCGTCAACGCCGACGTGACCATGCCGGCGGCCGATCCGGAACGCGCTGCGGGCTACGCCACTTGGGCGGCGCATCTGGTCGCCTGCGGCATCCCCGAGGCGCGGGCCTACCAGCACTTCGACGAGTGGTCGGACGAGGACACCTACTTTCCGCTGGAAACGGAGCTTCAGGCGATGCGTGAGGCGGGGTTTGACGCCGACTGCGTTTGGCGCCAAACCCCAAGCACGGTCCTCGTGGGCCGTCGGCGAGCCGCTACATCGAGTAGCTGATCTTGGCGTAGATCAGGGCGCCGTTGTGGCCGGCGGGCGAGTAGCGCGGGTACTTGCGCCCGTTGCCGGGGTTGATGGACTTGTCCGGGTACTCGTTGAGCGCGTTCTCCGCCCCCACCGTAACCGCCAGCCCGCTGTCGAAGTTGTACTGGGCTAGCAGGTCCACCAGCCCGTAGCCGTCGAATTCGGCGGCGCTGTGGTCGTCGTACCACTCGCCGAAGTAGCTGTAGCGGCCGACGAGGTACCAGTTGTTGATGGCGTGGGTCAGCGTCAGGTTGAGGCGCGTTTCCGGCGCGCCGCGCTCCAGGTTGTCGATGGTGTCGCCGCTGGCGATCGTTGAGCCGGGCCGGAAGTTCTTCACCTTGGTGGTGGTGTGGTTGAAGGACACCAACAGATCGGTGCTGCCGAGGTCCGTTTCCCAGCCGTAGGTGGCCACCACGTCCACGCCTTCGGTTTCGGTGTCGAAGTCGTTGGTGAAGTAGCGCACCGAGGTGAATTCAGCCGCTTCCGGCACCCCGTCGGCGATCAACGCCTGCTTGATGGCGTCGGTGACGTCGAACAGCCCGGACAGCGCGATGCGGTCGTCGACGTCGATGCGGAAGTAGTCCACTGTCAGGCTCAAGCCGTTGTCGAGGGCCAGCACCGCACCCAAGGTGAAGTTCTCCGATTCCTCCGGCTCCAGCTCCCGGCCGCCGAGCGCCATGGCCACCGGATGAGTGGAGCCGATGGTGCCCCGCTCCTCGAAGGCGTTGGTGGCGGCGTTGACCACGGTGGAGACGTTGCGGGCATTGGACTGGCCGGGGGTCGGCGCCCGGAAGCCGGTGCCGAAGGAGCCGCGCAGGGCGAAGGCGTCGGTCACCTGCAAATGGGTGGCGAACTTGAAGTTGGTGGTGCTGCCGAAGCCGTCGAAGTCCTCCCAGCGCTAGGCGCCGCCGATGCGCCAGTTTTCGGTGGCGTTCACTTCCATGTCGAGGTAGGTGGCGATGTTGGCCCGGTCCCAAGTGCCGGAGGAGGCGGGGTTGAAGCCGCCGAAGCCGTTGGAGCCGGTGCCGAACCCGTACTGCTGGTACGGCCCGATCTCCCAGGAGGCGCGCTCGCCGGTGGTGATCTTGAACTCCTCCTCGCGCCATTCGAAGCCGCCGGCGATGTTGAGGTCGGAGGCCATGCCGACGTCCACCGGATAGGACAGGTCGATGTTGAAGTTGGTCTCCTGCTGGGTGTACTCGCCGATGTCGAAGTCCCGCGGCGACTCTGCCCCCAAGGACGGGTTCAACGAATTGTTGAGAAAGCCGTCCATGTTGTTTTCGCCGATGCCGGCGGAGACGTCATAGAGCAGCCCGTTGGTCATGCTGCCCTTGACGCCCGCGAACAGCGAGTAGTCGGTCATTTCCGCGCCAAAGGCCGGCGTGAATCCTTCGGGATAGAGCTCGACGAACGAAAAGCAGCTCGGATCCCCCGCCACCGCGTCACGGTAGGCGAGCAGGTTGTCGGCGGTGGAGGGCACGCCGTGCTTCTCCTGGCAGCCGTCGCCGGCGGTCAGGAAGATGTTGTCGCCGGTCTTGTACACGCCGGTGCGGTTCATCGGGCTGCGGAAGAAGAAGGGCGTCTCCACCTCGCGGCTGGAGAAGTTGCCGAAGGCGTAGAACTCGGTGGCGTCGTTGATGTCCATGCCGATGTTGGCCACCGCCTTGATGCTGTCGCTCACCTTGGGCGAACCCCAAGGCTTGGCCGGGTCGCCGACGTTGGCAATGCCCAAGGCCATCAGGGCCGCGGCGTCGCCGTGCTGGACGCTGCGCTCGGTGTCCGAGGACTGGCCGAGCTCCAGGCTCAGGTTGACGAATCCGGAGTCGCCCAACGGCAGGCCGGCGTTGCCCGCGATGGTGGTCAGGTCTTCGCCGGTGTCCTTGGTGTAGAAGCCGTGCTTGGCTTCAACGCTGAAGCCCTCGGGGGCGTCCTTGAGCACGAAGTTGAGCACCCCGGCGATGGCGTCGGAGCCGTACTGGGCGGCGGCGCCGTCGCGCAGCACCTCCATGCGCTTGATGGCGATGGCCGGAATGGCGGAGATGTCCGGCCCTTGGGCGCCGTTGGATGCGCCGTTGGAAATCCATTGAATGACCGAGCCGCGATGCCGGCGCTTGTTGTTCATCAGCACCAGGGTGTGGTCCGGGGCCAGCCCGCGCAGGTTGACGGGCCGCAGCAGGGCGGCGAGGTCGCGGGAGGGATTGTCGCTGACGTGGAACGAGGGCACCAGGGCGCGGATCAGGTTGGACATGTCGCTGCCGCCTTGGTTCTCGAAGTCCTCGCTGCTGATCGTGTCCACCGGAACGGAGGAATCCTCAACCGAGCGGGGTGCGCCGCGGGTGCCGATGACCACCACTTCCTCGATGGCCGCATCGCCGGCCGCCGCAGCGCCGACGCCGCCGGGGGTGGCGATGAGCGCCAGCAGCGAAGCGCAAGCTGCTGTTTTTCGCAGTGCGCTCGGCGGCCAATCCGCATGGAGTGCCGTTTTCGTCTTCATGTTTTTTCCTTGATTGATCGAGCCTTGGCGGCCCGGTCGAGATTAGGGGATGTTTTTGGCACGGCGATCCGTGCGATCGCCGCCATCGAAGCGGGTCCAGGAGCCTGATCCGCGCTTCGCGGCGCAATGATAGCCGAATAAGCGGGCGCGAGCACCCTTTGCGCCGTTTCTTTGCGCTGTTTCTTTTGCGTGCGGGTTCAGTACCGCAGGGCTAGCCGTGGCATGCGCACCGCGGCGGACCGGACCTTCATTGGCTGGCTTTGAACTCGATGTGCAGTTCCTTCAGCGCCCGCAGGGCGAAGTTGGGCGCGATGGTGAAGTCGTTCTGGCCGGGCGCAAACCACAGTTCGTCAACGCGGTCCACCAGCGCCTTGAACGACCAGTACATCTCCCGCCGGGCCAGGGGCGCGCCCAAGCAGTGGTGGATGCCGGAGCCGAAGGCCAGGTGCCGCCCGGGCTTGTTCCGGTTCAGGTCCAGTTGCTCCGGGCACTCGAACTCCCGCTCGTCGCGGTTGGCGGCGGCGTAGCGGATGTTGAGCATGGCCCCGGCCGGAATGGTGACGCCGTGCAGTTCGATGTCCTTGGCGGCGGTGCGGAACAAGCCTTGCACCGGCCCCTCCAGGCGCAGCACCTCCTCGCAGAAGGTGCGCAGGTGCTTGTCGGGGTCCGCCTTGAGCATGGCCCAAGCCTCTGGGTTCTCGACCAGCAGCTTGACGCCGTAGCCGATGGCGTTGGTGGAGGTTTCCGAGCCGCCGACGAAGGTGTCCGCCATCATCTCGGCATGCAGTTCGTTGTCGTTGAGGGGACGGCCCCACTCCGGGATGACGCGGTTCACCAAGTCGGAGAGCAGGGTGTCGTCGGGTTCCTTGCGCAGGCGCTCGAAGATGGGCTGGAAGTAGTGTTGGGCCTCGATTTCCATCTCCACCGACCACTTTTCCTCGGCTTCGGTCTGCATCATGCCGAGGCGCTGCACCCAAGCGTCGGTCCAAGCCTTGATTTGCCAGATGTCCTCCTCCGGCACGCCCATTTGGCGGCCGATGATGATGAGCGGCAGCGGCACGGCGAACTGCTTGACCCAGTCGCAGCGGCCATCATCGATGAAGGCATCGATCAACCTGTAGGCGGTTTCCTCCACGAAGGGGTCCATGGCGTTGATCTTCTTGGGGCGGAACGCCTCGTTGAACATGGCCCGCATCTGCTTGTGGTTGGGGTCGTCGCGCCCGGCCAAGGTGGGGGCGGGCACCCAGCCTTGGTCTTGGTAGAGCTTGTGCATGCGCTCGGCGCGCTCCGGGTCGATGCGCCCGCGGCCCCCGCCCTGGCCGCCGCGCATGCCGTTCACGTAGGCCTCGGTGTCGAGCAGGATGTTGCGCAGATCCTCAAAGCGGGTGATGACGTAGAAGCCGGTCAGCGGGTCCTTCCACACGGGCGCTTCGTCGCGCAGTTTTTCGTAGGCGTGGTAGGGGCAGTTCTGCAGGTCCGCATTGAGCAGGTTGATGTCGTCGACGGCTGCCGGGGCGACGGGTTGGTAGGGTTGCTTTTGTTCGGCTTCGCTCATGATGGCCGCCCCTAGCCTGCTTCCCGGATCAAGTCCGTCACGCCGTCCCACTCCTCGTGGTCGCGCTTCCAGCCGTTGAACAGATCCACGATGATGGGCGCATCGCCGTGCAGCTCCACGTAGCAGCCCATGTCCTTGCGGCAGTCCATGTAGGCGACGTAATCACCGCCCCACAGGGTGCAGGCGGTCTCGTAGCCGGCCTCGTTGAAGCGCTTGATTTCGCCGCTGACGTCGTGAATCAGCAAGCCGATGTGGTGAAAGCCCTGCTCCCCTTCGGCGTACATCTCCCGGTAAATGGACGGCGTGTCATCGTGTTGGGCAATGAACTGGACGTGGGCCGGCCCGGCTTGCCCGAAAGCGTAGCTGACGTCGGCCTCCACGGGCTCCCCCCGGTAGCGGAAGCTCTCCGCGATGTGGTGGCGCACGACGTGAAACGGCCCCGCGCCGACCATTTTGTTCCACTTGTGGCAGGCCTCGTCGATGTCGTTGACGAAATAGGCGTATTGCCAAATTGGATGTCGAATGATGCTCATAAAGCCCCTCCAAAAGCCTTGTTCCCAGTGCGACAGGGGCGAAAAGATAGCAGAAACGGTTGAGCTTTTGGCAGCGGGGCCGCTGGAGACCGGTTTGCTGGGACAGGGCCGCCGAAACAATTGAGAAAATCTAAAGAAATACTCGCAACATTATGCAATGTTTTGCAATTTATTGTTACACTTCGCCACGAAGCCGACTATTGCTGAAGGAGTGCTTTTCTCATGTTCCAATCAAACCGTTCCACAGCGCCTGTAGGGCTGGTGGCCGCCGCCTTTCTGGCGATGGTGGGCCTGCCCCTGGGCGCCTATGCGCAAGACGCGGATGAGGCCACGGAGCCTTCCGAGTCAGCCGCGCCGATCGAGGAGATCGTAGTCACCGGTTCGCGCATCCGCCGGACCAACCTAGTCAGTGCCAGTCCGGTTACCCAAGTGACCTCCGAAGAAGTGCTTTTTCAAGGCACGGTGCGGGCGGAGGACATGGTGCGCACCCTGCCGCAGGTCTATTCGGACCAGAACACCGGTCAGTCCAACGGCGCCACCGGCACCGCCACGCTGAACCTGCGCAACTTGGGCGCGGAACGCACCTTGGTGCTGGTCAACGGCCGCCGGCTGCCGGCGGGCTCGCCCATTCAAGGTGGCATCGGGGCTGACATCAACCAGATTCCCAGCGCCCTGATCGACAGCGTTGAGGTGCTCACCGGCGGCGCTTCGGCGACCTACGGGTCGGATGCGGTGGCCGGCGTGGTCAACTTCCTGATGAAGGACGACTTCCAAGGCCTGCGGTTCGACTACCAGTTCAGCCAATACCAGCACAACAACCGTTCCAGCAAGTGGCAGGGCGTTGTTGAGGATGCGGGCTATCCCGCGGCTGACGGCAGCACCTCCGACGGGGACATGTCCTACGTGTCATTGATCGTCGGCGGCGACCTTGATGGCGGCCGCGGCAACGTCACCGCCTATGCCACCTATCGGGACATCGAAGCCGTCTGGCAGGGCGACCGGGACTACAGCTCCTGCGCGCTGAGCGACGACACCTCCTTCTGCTTCGGCTCATCCACCATCCCCCAAGGGCGGTTCACCAACTTCGGCGTTGGCGGCCCGTTCGTGGACTACATCGTATCGGGCAATGAGTTTGCCGCGCGCCAAGGGGAGACCTTCAACTACGGCCCCCTGAACTACTATCAACGCCCGGACGAGCAGTACACCTTCGGCGCTTTTGCCCACTACAACCTGAGCGACCGGGCGGAGGTGTACACCGAGTTGATGTTCATGGACGACCGTTCGGTATCGCAGATCGCGCCCTCCGGCGCCTTTTTCGTGACCGAGTCGCTCAGTTGCGGCAACCCGCTGATGTCCCAGCAGCAATTCGATACCGTCTGCGGCTCCATTGGCCTGACCATGGACGATGTTCGCGCGCCCTTCTGGATTGGCCGGCGCAACATCGAAGGCGGCAATCGCCAGCAGGATCTGCGCCACACCAGCTTCCGGGGCGTGTTCGGCGTGCGCGGCGACCTCAACGACAACTGGACCTACGACGCCTCCATGCTCTACGCCGAGGTCAGCATGGAAAACACCTACCTGAACGACCTGAGCATCACCAAAATTCGGCGCGCCTTGGACGCGGTCCGGCACCCGGACACCGGCGAAGCCGTTTGCCGGTCCGTGGTGGACGGCTCCGACCCGGCTTGCGTGCCTTGGAACATATTCCAAGAGGGCGGTGTCACCCAAGAGGCGTTGGACTACATCGTCCTGCCCCTGTTCGCCCGCGGCACCACCGACCAAATCGTGGCCTCGGCCTTCGTCTCCGGCGACTTGGGCGAGTACGGCGTGCGGATGCCCAGTGCCGACAACGGCGTCGCGGTGGTGTTCGGTGCGGAGTACCGGGAGGAGAACCTGGACTTCAATCCCGACGAAGGCTTTCGCAACGGCGAAGGCGCAGGCCAAGGCGGCGCAACTCCTCCGGTGAGCGGCGGCTACGATCTCTGGGAGTTGTTCGTTGAGGCGAGCATTCCCCTGGTGGAAGGGGCGGCGTGGGCCGAGGAGCTCACCTTGGACGGCGGTTTCCGCTACTCCGATTACAGCTACGGCGTCTCCACGGAAACCTTCGGCGTTCGCGTCGGCTGGGCCATCAACCACGATGTCAAGCTCCGGGGCAGCTTTCAGCGCGCCATCCGCGCCGCCAACCTGCGCGAGCTGTTCCGGCCGCAGGGCTTCAACCTGTTCGACATGACCGGCGACCCCTGTGGCGGGCCAGTGACGGGCGGCGTCACGGAGGCGGGCCGGAGTTTTGAGGAGTGCGCCCGCAGCGGCGTGACGGCGGAACAGTTCGGCAACATCGCCCACTCGCCGGCCGGCCAGTACAACTTCCTGGAAGGCGGCAATCCGCAACTGAACCCCGAGGAGGCCGACACCTACTCCTTCGGCGTCGTCCTGACGCCGGCGGCGATCGACGGCCTGACGCTCACCCTTGACTACTACAACATCAAGATCGAGCAGGGCATCAACAACCTAGGGCCGGAGTTCATTCTGGACCAGTGCCTCGATGGCAATCAGTCCCAGTGCGAGTCGGTCAAGCGGGGCCGCCCGGGCGACCTGTGGATCGGCTCCAATGTCCAGACCAGCGGCCACATCGTAGCGCTGCAGGACAACCTCGCCATCGAGAAGGTCACGGGCTTCGATCTGATTGCGGACTACGTCTTTGATGTCGGCGAAATGGGCAGCGTGAACGTCAGCAACGTCATGTCCCTCATCGACAAGTGGGACCAGCAGGAACTGGCGGGCGCGCCCACGGAAGCCTGTGCCGGCAAGTGGGGGGCCTACTGCGGCTACCCGACGCCGGACCTGCGCAACAAGCTGCGCGTGGTCTGGACCACGCCGTGGAATGTCGCGGCCAGCGCGATGTGGCGCTACACCAGCAAGGTGGATGACCTGAACGAAGCCGACATCGACCTCAAGGCCATCTCCTACGTGGACCTGTCGGTGTTCTGGGACGTGCGGGAGAGCACCCAGATTCGTCTGGGCGTCAACAACGTCTTTGACGAGGCGCCGCCCATTGCCGGCAACGGCGCGGGGCCGTCCATCAACGGCAACGGCAACACCTTCCCAGGCATGTACGATGCCTTGGGCCGGTACTGGTTCATCGCGGCCAGCCTGTCCCTCTGACCGGCCTCCTAGGGGCTCGGGGGCTTGCCCCCGAGCCCCGCTCCCGCCGCAATCCAGCGGCCATGCCTTCCCCGCCCCAAGGGGTGATAGACTTCGCAAGCGTTGTGGAGCCGAACCAACGGAGGGGCCATGTCCATCGAAAACGGCGAGCGGTTTATTCGAGCATTGAAGGCCGATCAGGCACTTCGTGACAAGGTCAGAGCTGAAGGCCGCGAGAACTTAACCACCATCAGCGCCGCAGCAGGCGCATCCTGCGATGCGTTTGACGTGGTGGCGGCACTGCTCAGGCAGATTGAGGGCGCCGAAACCTTGCCGGGCTGGGAAAAGTAGCTACCCGGAAGTGCGTCGTGGCCGAATGACGCCGACTTCCGACGCCTCCACGGAGGCGACGAAGCACTCGACTTCCGGGCAGTCGGCGTGTTCCGTTCGCAGCCGCCTGCAGGCTTCCTCCGCTGTGAGGCCGGAGCGGTACAGGACCTTGAAGGCGCCGCGCAGGATGGCGATGAGTTCCGCCCCGTAGCCGCGCCGGCGCATCCCCTCGACGTTCATGCCCACGGCTGCGGCCGGGTTGCCCGCCACGGTGACGTAAGCCGGCACATCCTTGAGCACCAGGCTCATGCCGGCGATGTGGGTGTGGGCGCCGATGTTGCGAAATTGCGGCACCCCGACGTAGCCGCCGAAGTTGGCGTGGTCACCCACCGTGCAGTGGCCGGACACCGACGCGTTGTTGGCCATGATGACGTGGTCGCCCACCGTGCAGTCGTGGCCGATGTGGACGTAGGCCATGAACAGCCCGTGGCTGCCCACGACGGTTGCGCCCTGGCCCTGTTCCATGCCCCGATGCACGGTGACGCCCTCGCGGAAGACGTTGCCGTCACCGATTTCCAAGCGGGTTGGCTCGCCGGCGTAGGCCAGCGCCGGGGTGTCCTCGCCGATTGTGGCGAACTGGAAAATGCGGTTGCCCGCACCCATGCGCGTGGGCCCTTTGATGACAACGTGCGGCCCGATGACGCAGCCGTCGCCGATCACGACGTCCGGCCCGATGAGGGTCCAGGGCCCGACTTCGACGCCGTCACCGAGTTCGGCGGAGGGGTCGATGATGGCGCGGGCGTCAATCATCGGAGAAGTTACGGCTTGCGTCCGGCGCAAAGAATGTCCGAGGTGCAGGCGAGTTCGCCGTCCACGTACGCCCGGCAGGCGAACTTCATCACGGTGCGCCGTTCGACCAGGATTTCGCTTTCCATGTCGAGCCGGTCGCCGGGCACCACCGGGCGCTTGAAGCGGGTGTTGTCGGTGCCCGCCAAGTAGAAGATGAAGTCCTTCGCTTCCTGGTCCTTGGTTGCCATCGCCAGCACGCCGGACACCTGCGCCATGGCCTCGACGATGAGCACCCCCGGCATGATGGGGTAGTTGGGGAAGTGGCCGCTGAAAAAGGGTTCGTTGATGCTGACGTTCTTGTAGCCCTTGACGCTCTCCCCCGGCGTCAGCGCCGTGATCCGGTCAACCAGCAGAAACGGGTAGCGGTGCGGCAGGTACTTGAACAGGTCGTTCATGCTCAGGATTGAATCGCTCATTGGCTGGATTTTTCCAGTTCGGTGACCCGCCGGTCCAGTTTGGCGGCGCTGCGGGCCAGCTCATCAAGGTTTTGGAAGCGCAGGGCGTTGCGCTTCCAAGCGGTGGCGGCGTTGTGCAGGACGCCCCCGGAGTAGGTTCCGGGCTCGGTGATCGACCGCGACACATGGGTGCAGCCGCTGACGGTCACCCCGTCGCAGATGCGGATCGGCCGATCTCCGCCGACGCCGACCATGCCGGCCAGAACGCAGCCGCGGCCGATTTCGGTGCTGCCGACGATCCCCACGCAGCCGCAGATCACGCTGTGCGCGCCGATGCGGCAGTTGTGGCCGATCTGCACTTGATTGTCGATCTTGACGCCATCCTCGATGAGGGTGTCCTCGATGGCGCCCCGATCGACGGTGGTGGACGCCCCGATGCTGACGTCCCGGCCGAGGGTCACGCCGCCGAGCTGGGCGATGGGCGCCAGGGCGCCGTCGCTGCTGCGGGCGAACCCGAAGCCGTCGGCGCCGAGCACCGCGTTGGCGTGCACCACGGAGCGCGCGCCGATTTTGACGTCATCATAGAGGGTGGCGTTGGCCATGATGCGAACGCCTTCGTCGAGTCGGCAGCGGTCGCCGACCACGGCGTTGGCGTGAATCGCCACATTGCCGGCAACGGTGGTTTCGGAACCGATCGCCACCCCGGGCCCGATGCGCGCCGTCCCGTCGATGACGGCGCTGGCGTCAATCCGGGCACTGGCGTCAATGCCAGCGCCCAGTCGCGGCGCACGCTCCCAGAGCCGGGAAGCCGTGGCGAATGCAAAGTAGGGGTCCGCGACCACGATGGCGCTCGTGGGACAGAGCGCCAAGTCGCGGTCGTGGAGAATGACGGCGGATGCCTTGGTCTTGGGCAAATCCTGCCGATAGGCCGGATTGGAGAGGTGGGTGAGTTGGCCCGGCATCGCGGAGGGCAGGGCGCCCACGCCGGAAATCACAGCATCGGCATCGCCGACGACCTGGCCGCCCACTCGCTCGGCTAGCTCACCGAGGCGGTAGCTGCCGGTCACGAACTCGGCGCGTCGCGCTTCTGGTTCAGCTTTTCCGTGACCCGGCGGGTGATGTCGTGCTTGGGATTGACGTAGCGGAGGTTGGCGCGCTCCATGATGAGGTCATAGCCTTCGAGTTCGATGAGATCCTTGAGCACCGCGTCCACCTTCGGCACCATTACCTGAAGCAGGTCCTGGCGGCGGTCCTGCAGGGCCTTTTGCAGCTTGTTGACCAGAAACTCGTAGTCGATGCGCTTGTCCTCGATGTCCTTCTGCGCCTTGCGCTGCTCGGTTGGGCTCATCACCTCCCCATCCGTTTGCAGCTTTTCCTGCAAGGCCTGGATTTCGGCGCCGAGCGCATTGACCTCCTCCTCCTCCTTCTTGAGCTCGCTCTGCGCTTGCTCCAGAAGGGCCTTGGCCTCTTCGCTGGATACCAGCGCCCGCTGGGTGTCCAAGACGGCGATCTTCAGTTCCGCAGCGGCCATGGCGGCTGCGCCCAAGCCCAAAGCCAACAGGGACAATTGGGCTAACCTCTTCATCCTGAAACGGTTGATCACGAAACGGCTCCTTGCTGGTGTTGCTCGCGGCGGCCAAGGCGGCATGGCCAAATCGCGGTGCCAAACTAAAACCCGCGCATTCTACATCAGACGCAAGGAAAGGCCATCGCGCGACCTGACGGTCGCGTGTGTAGTTTCGCTGGCGCGAAACTCCGCACTCGTCGAGTGGGTCAGCTTCCGATATGTTTCTAACCCGAACATCGGCTGGCGGCAGCGGTTCTCATTTTGGCTTTTTCGTTGCCATCAAGCGGGCTCCCGGAGCGAGGGCGACCCGCCCTCGATGGAATCCCCCGGTTCAATGCGAGGGCAAGTTGCCCTCGCTCCGCCAAAATGAGAACTGCTGGGCTGGCGGCCAGTGTGTTTACAGCCTTGCGCTAGGTCAGTAACATACTGCTTTTGCGGGGTTGCCCAAATGTTGCGAATCGCTCAGGATGCGCTTACTTTT
>CAZRBP010000072.1:0-5425 GCA_964598305.1 uncultured Pseudomonadales bacterium
GCACCACCGGCCAAACCAGCGGCAGCCGCCCGTCCGGGTCCAGCCGACCCTGGCGTTCCAAGTCCTCAGCGCCAGGATGAGGTAGTGGGTGTGGCGCAACGGCATCTTGGGGTCCCGCTTGCGCTGGAACTCGACCGCCACGATGAGGCTGCCGCCGCCGCGCCGCCGGACGCGCCAGACCGCGTCGCCGAAGCGCCGCTTGAGCCCGGGACCGAACCACTCGGCGGGCAGGCGTGGAGGTTCTTGAAGGCGGCGTCGTGGCGCCGGTTCCGCTTTCTCTTTCGCTTGGCCATGCGGCCATGTTGGCGGGCGGGATGGCCAAAGTCTGTACGTCATTGCCCCATGTCTTGTAAGAGATTGTCCCGGCGTGCGCTGGACGCCGCGAAATCGGACCCGCTGGGTCCAGTCACGGGCAGGCGTAAGCCATAGGTGTGGCTTGTTGGCCGACAAGCTCCCGGCCGACATTCGCGCAGTTCACTTATATAGAATGGCTCCGATTGGGGGGAGTGGCCAACAGAGCGGGAGCACAGCGTGGAGGATTCCTTGGAGCAACGACTGGATCGGTTGGAGGCGATCGAGGAAATTCGCCAACTGGTCGCCAAGTACGCCCTGTCGCTGGACATGCGCGACCTCGACGCCCACGTCAATCTGTTCGCGCCCGACATCCAAGTGGGCCGGGGCCGGACCGGACGCAGCCATCTGAAGCGCTGGCTGGACGACACCCTGCGCCTGCAGTTCACCGGCACCTCGCACCACACCGGCAACCACATCATCGAGTTCGACGATGCGGACCATGCCCACGGTGCGCTGTACTCGAAGAACGAGCACGAGACCGGCGGCGAGTGGGTCATCATGCAAATGCTCTACTGGGACGACTACGAGCGCATCGACCGCCGCTGGCTCTTCCGCCGCCGCCTGCCCTGCTACTGGTACGCCACCGACCTCAACAAGCCGCCCATCGGCGAACGCAAGATGCGCTGGCCGGGACGCGCCGCCTACGAAGGCGCGTTCCACGACCTGTTCCCCTCTTGGGAGGCCTTCTGGAAGCATCCGCCCACCGAAGACGAGCCCGAGGTGGCGGCCCCGGCGCCGCTCGACGAATTCCTGCGCACCATCCGCCGCGGCGCGCCGGACCCGCGCATTCGGGTTCGCTGAGAACACCAGCCGGAATTGAGTTAGGCTTGGCAAGGCTCCCGTTGAGCGGAGCCAACCGGTCGCTACGGGATGCGCCATGACCAAACGCAAGCTGCCCATCGGCATTCAGACCTTCCGCACGATTCGCGAGGGCGGCTACTACTATGTGGACAAAACCGGCTTCATCCGGCGGCTCGTCGATGAGGGCAGCCACTATTTCCTGTCCCGTCCCCGTCGATTTGGCAAAAGCCTGTTCCTGGACACCCTAAAGGAACTCTTCCAAGGCAACGAGGCGCTGTTCGAGGGCTTGGACATCCACCGCCACTGGGACTGGTCAGTCCGCCATCCCGTGGTGCGGCTGAGCTTTGGCGGCGGCAACTTCACCGAACCCGGGCAGGTCAACGAAGAGGCCTTGGCCCAGTTGGAGATGATCGCCGAGGACGCCGAGGTGCCGGTTCGCTACGACACCCCGCCGTCGCGCCTGCGCCACCTGCTGCACGCGCTTCATCAACGAACCGGCCAACGGGTGGCCGTGCTGGTGGACGAATACGACAAGCCCATGCTGGACGCCCTCGATACCCCGAACCAAGCCCGCGCCAATCGGGAAGCCTTACGGGCGCTGTACTCCACCATAAAGGACTGCGACGAGCACATACGGTTCGCGTTTCTCACCGGCGTAAGCCAGTTCTCCAAGGTGAGCGTCTTCTCCGGCCTGAACAACCTCACCGACCTGACATTGGACCCGCCATACTCCGCCATCTGCGGCTACACGGATGGGGACCTAAACCAAGTGTTTGGCCCGGAACTGCCTAGCCTGGACCGCGACGCGGTCCGCGATTGGTACAACGGCTACAACTGGCTGGGCGAGGAACGCGTTTACAACCCCTTCGACATCCTTCAACTCTTCCGCAGCGGCCGCTTCAAGGCCTATTGGTTCGAAACGGGGACACCAGCGTTCCTAGTTGACACTTTGCTTAAGCGCGGCGTCCCCACGCCGTCGCTCGACGGCTTGGTCAGCACTCACGAACTGCTTTCAGCCTTCGACGTGGACACCATCCGCACCGAGGCGCTGCTGTTCCAGACCGGATACCTGACCATAGCCCACACGGAAGACCGGCTCGACGATACCCTGATCCGCCTAGGCTACCCAAACCGCGAGGTGCGCCAGAGCCTGAACCAACGCCTGCTGACCGGCTTGCTGCCGAACGATGCGCGGCTAGAGGGCCGCATCGAACTGGTCCAACAACTCGCCAGCAACGACTTCATCGGCCTTGAGGATTCAATCCGCGCCCTGTTCGCCAGCATTCCCCACAACTGGCATGTGAGGAATGACATCGCGAACTACGAGGGATACTACGCCAGCGTGTTCTACTCCCACTTCGCCGCAACCGGCCTAGACATTCGGGTGGAGGATGCCAGCAGCAGTGGCCGAGTGGACATGACTGTGCGCTCCAACGGCAACATCTATCTCTTCGAGTTCAAGGTGGTGGAACTCATCCCCGAAGGCACCGCCATGGCGCAACTCAAGGACAGGGGGTATGCCGACAACTACCGCGCAATGAACCAGCCAATGCACCTGATCGCCGTGGAGTTCAGCCGCGAGCAGCGCAACTTGGTTTCGTTTGCCGCGGAGGAAGCATAAGATCGCTCTCCTCAACCAGACTTCGGAGATCGCATGAAAGTCGGACTCGCCTTCGCCAGCAGCATTGGCATCGACGGCAACGGGGCGCTGGAGATTTGCCGCCGCGCCGAGACCGCAGGCTTTGAATCCGTCTGGGGCGGCGAACACGTCATCCTGCCGGATGAGATCGCCTCAAAGTACCCCTACTCCGCCGATGGCAAGATTCCCGCAGAGCCCGACACACCGATCCCGGACCCGCTCATTTGGCTGGCCTTCGCTGCTGCCGCCGCGCCGACGCTGCGGCTTGGCACCTGCATTCTCATCGTCCCGCAACGCAATCCACTGGTGCTGGCCAAGGAATTGGCCACCCTCGATCAACTGTCGGGCGGCCGGGTGGAACTCGGTCTGGGCGTTGGCTGGCTGAAGGAGGAGTTTGAGGCGCTTGGCATTCCCTGGGAGCGACGCGGCGCACGCAACGATGAGTACATCGCCGCCATGCGGGCGCTCTGGGAGGGGCCGCATGCGGAGTTTCACGGCGAATTCGTGGACTTCGCGCCGGCCACCTGCAGCCCGCGGCCGGTCAACGGCAACATTCCGGTGCATGTGGGCGGGGACACGGCGGCCGCCATCCGGCGCGCCGCACGCATCGCCGACGGCTACTTCCCCGGCGAAGGCGACCCCGAACGCCTCGGCGCCCTGATCGGCCGCGTGCGCAAAGCCGCCGAGCAGGCAGGCCGGGACCCGGACAGCATTGAGATCAGCGCCATTTTCGGCGCCCAAATGGCCGAACCGGTTCGCGGCGTCGAGCAGATGGCGGAGCTTGGCGTCGGCCGCATCATGGTGCCAGCGTTCTTCTTCGCTGGCCCCGGCGGCCTGGACCGCTTGAGCGAGTTCGGTGAACGCATCACGTCCGCGACGGCGGAATAAGGGCGGCAAGCACCTCTTCCAATTCCGTGCGCCAGTCTGCGGGGCCGATGCCGTAGTGGCGCTGCAGACGCGCGCCGTTGAGCAGGGAGTTCGGCGGGCGGGCTGCACGGGTGGGGTATTCGGCGGTCGGGATGGGGATGAGTTTAGGCATTGCGCCCCGATTCTCCCGCTCGGCCAGTCCGGCAAGGATGGCGGCGGCGAAGCCGTGCCAAGTGGTTGGGGGTTCGCAAGCGAAGTGATAGAGGCCAAAACGCGGCGCGGTGGCCATGCGTTCGAGGATGCGCCATAGGGCGACGGCTATGCTGCGGGCGGCGGTGGGCGCGCCCCGCTGGTCGTTGACCACCCTGAGCTCATCGCGGCCAGCCAGATTCAGCATGGTCTTGACGAAGTTGGCACCCGTGGGGCTGAACACCCAGGAGACGCGCAGTATGAGGTGCGCGTCGAGGACTTCCGCCACCGCCTGTTCACCCGCCAGCTTGCTGCGGCCGTAGGCGTTGATCGGCGCGGGAGGATCGGATTCCACATAGGGCCCGGGCTTCAAGCCATCGAAAACGTAGTCCGTGGACAGGTGCAATAGCGGACAATCATTGGCAGCACAGGCCAAAGCGATCTGGCGCGCGCCCTCGGCGTTGACCGCAAACGCCGCCTCGGACTCGTCCTCCGCCTGATCCACCTTCGTGTAGGCGGCCGCATTGATCACGGCATCCGGACGAAAATCAGCGAAGGCGGCGGCCACGCTGCGGCCATCGCTGACATCAAGCTGCGCCGAGGAGGGCGCATGAACCGACACCGCCGGCGGCGCGAGCGCTTGGACAGCAGTGCCGACTTGGCCGCTGCCGCCGGTGAGAAGAATGCGCTTAAACAGGATTCAACCCTGCAGGTAGTCGCGCAGGCTGGGGTTGCGCGCGTCGCGGGGGGACAGGATGGGGTCCGCAATCGGCCATTCGATGGCCAGTTCGGCATCGTTCCAAATCACCCCCGCCTCGTCCTCGGGATGATGGAAGTCCGTGCATTTGTATAGGAGGTCCGCTGAAGCCGAGAACACGCAAAAGCCATGGGCGTAGCCCGGCGGGATGTACAGCTGCCGGTGATTGACGGCGTTCAGCTCGACCCCCACCCACTGCCGAAAGGTCGGTGAGACGGGATCGATGTCCGCCGCCACATCCCAGACCGCGCCGCTGGCGACGCTCACCAGCTTGCCTTGGGGATGGCGCTGCTGAAAGTGCAGGCCGCGCAGCACGCCGCGCTTGGAGTGGGAGTGGTTGTCCTGCACGAAGTCCAGGTCGAGCCCCGCCAGCTTGGCGTATCGGCGGCGGTGATGCCGCTCCACAAAGAACCCCCGCTCGTCGCGATGCACGTCGGGCTCAATGATCAGCACGCCGGGCAACCTGGTCTGATGGACTTCCATCACCCTGCTTCCCGGGCGTCGGTGGCCGCCCACCAGTCCTTGTGATCCAGATACCAGGCGACGGTTTGGCGGATCCCGTCCGCGAAGCTGGTCTGGGGCCGCCAGCCGAGTTCTTCGCGAATGCGGCTGCCGTCGATCGCATAGCGGCGGTCATGGCCGGGCCTGTCCTTGACGAATTCGATCAGCCGCAGCACTTCGTCACGGTCGGCACCGGTTTGTTCGGCCACCGCCGTCAGAACTTCGGTGGCGACTTCAAGATTGGTCTTTTCACAGCCGCCGCCAATGTTGTAGGTGCGGCCCAGGGCGCCATTCTCGAGCACCGCCACCAAGCCCGC
>CAZRBP010000072.1:5525-17207 GCA_964598305.1 uncultured Pseudomonadales bacterium
CAATGTTGTAGGTGCGGCCCAGGGCGCCATTCTCGAGCACCGCCACCAAGCCCGCCACGTGATCGTCAACGTACAACCAATCCCGAACCTGCTGGCCGTCGCCGTATAGCGGCACCGGCGCGCCGCGCAAGGCGGCCAAGATGATGACCGGGATGAGTTTTTCCGGAAATTGGTACGGCCCGTAGTTGTTGGAGCAGTTGGTGACCATGACCGGCAGGCCATAGGTGGCCCGCCATGCCCGGACCAGATGGTCGGAAGCCGCCTTGGAGGCCGAATACGGGGAGTTGGGGCGGTAGGGGCTGCTCTCCGAAAAAGCGCCTTCGGCACCCAACGTGCCGTAAACCTCGTCGGTGGAAACGTGAAGAAAGCGGCAGGCCTCGTTGTCCGCCCGGTCGGCGTTGTATGCCTTGACGGTCTCCAACAACGCACAGGTGCCAAGGATGTTGGTGCGGATGAAGTCGGCCGGCCCGTCGATGGAGCGGTCCACATGGGACTCCGCAGCCAAATGCATGAGGGCGTCCGGGCCGAAGTCGAACAAGAGCCCGCGCAGCCGCTCGGCGTCGCAAATGTCCACCACCTCAAGGCGATGGTCGGCGCACCCGGCCACTGCTTCGAGATTGGCCCGGTTGCCGGCGTAGGTGAGCTTGTCGATGGTGAGCACCTCATCGCCCCGCACCCCGGCCAAGTGGCGCACCAAGGCCGAGCCGATAAATCCGGCACCGCCGGTAACGATGATTTTCATGGTGTCGTCAATCCGCTGCTCAGGCCAAAGCCGAGTTACTTGCGCAAGCCAAGGGGCGCATTCTACGCCCAAGTGCCTCATCGCGACCGCAGGCTGACGCAGTTGCGAGCGTTCCCAAGGATAGGCGGGAGCATGTCTCACGGGTTGGCCATGCGGCCATCGCCCTTGAGATGTTGTTGTTCCTCATCCTCACCACATCCGCCAGCCATGGCGGCTGAAGTAGCGGCATCCGGAGCGCACGAAGCGCAGGGTTCTGACTATGCCACGGCGGGCGGTGTGGCCCCCGTAGTGGGTGATCTTGGCCATGGGCAGTTCGTAGATGCCGCCCTGGGGAGCAAGGCGGCGGCAGAGGTCGAAGTCCTCGAAATAGAGAAAGTAGCCCTCATCGAAGCCGTCGATGGCCTTGAGGGCCGCTGTCCGCGCCACCATGAAGCAGCCGCTTGCCAGCTCGATGGGCGCGGGCGCTTCGGCCGGGAGCACTTCGTCGTACACATAGGTTGCCACCCGGCGTCCGAGAGGCCCGTTGGAGGGTTCCACCGAGAGGGCGCGCAACGCCAACGCCAACAACGTGGGCGACCGTTTGGCGAGCCGGGCGTAACGGCCCTCGGCGTCAAAGCCCTGGGGGGCGGCCAGGACCGCACCGGGGTGCGCCTCGAGAAAGCGCACCGCCTCCAGCAGCACATCGGGCGCCATGACAAGATCCGGATTGCACATGAGGTGAAATTCAGCATCCGTGCGCCGGATGGCCAAGTTTTGCGCCGCGCCGTAGCCGATGTTCCCGTGGCCTTGGACAAAGTGCCAACGAACGTCGCCGGCGCTTACGGCATAGGGATCGATCATCGCTTCCACAGCCTGGACGTCTTGGGCTACGTCATTGCAGATGGCGTAAATGGATACGGGCATCGGCGTCCGGCGAACCAGTGTTTCGACGGCTTCGGCCAAGCTGTCGAGAAAACTGGCGAGCACGCCCTTCGGCGTATGCCAAGTGACGAAGCCGACCGACAGCCCGGTCACGGCGACCCCTCCGGCAGGCGCTTGGCGTCCAGCCGGCCCATCCAAGCCAGCCCCAGGCTAATGGCCACCGGCAACCAGAACAAAAACCAAGTCATGCCCACCTTGTCGATGAGTTCGTGGCCGTCAAGCAGCCAAGCCGGCAAAGCCAAGCCGAGAATCCCCAAGGCGAGCTTGGCGTCCCGACGGCCGTAGTGGTTGAACAGCGTGCGCACGACGGCGGCTATCAACGCGGCAAACAGCGCGGCGCCGACCAAGCCGCCTTGGAAGAGAACCGATAAGTACATGTTGTGCGGATGCGGAAACTCGCCGGCGGCGGTGACCAGCGTGTCGTCGGTGAGGATGCCGTGCCCGAACCACAGGCCACCGTCCGCGACGGCACCTAGTGTCGCCTGCCAGATCGCCGGCCGGAAGCTGTCGCCCCGGGGCAGCACAAGGGTTCGGCCAGCCTCGTTGGCGATCAACGCGGCGAGCACCGCAACGAGGATCACGCCCATGCCCAAGACGGCGGCCGCGAAGCGCTGCCGGTCCGGCACCCGATGGGCGATCACTAGGATGCCGACGCCCAGCATGGCGCCGATTTGACCGTTGCGGGAATCGGAAAGCAGCACTGCGGCAGCAATGACCAAAATGCCGAGCGCACTGGGGCGCCGCCAAAGCCCCCCCGGCTCACGCAACGCCTCCCCGGTGACCAAGACAAGAACCACGCCAAAGATCAAGGCCGCCACCACATTGTTGTCGAGTTGCCCGAACCCAACCAAGCGACCGTTTTCCGAATCATCCATCAGGAACAGGCCAATGCCCGCCAATGCGGCCAACACGCCCGCAACCGCCAGCGTCCGGCCCAGCCAGCGCTGCAGGTCGCCGCGCATCTGGCATTCGGCGAACGCAACGGCAAACAACAGCACCTGTGCGGCCCGTGACAGCATGGACAGCGCATCGCCGGGTTGGCTGCCCTCGGACCACAAGCTGGTCAAGACCAAGTAGGCGAGCAGGGCCGCAACCGCCCACATCAGCGGCACCGCAAAGACATCGACCCACTGACGCAAGCGGACCAGCATGGCGATGGCGAGCAGGTAAGCTGGGTAGCTTGCGGCGCTCTGGGATTCAAGCAGCAGCACCCCCGCGAAACAGAGCACGATCAACAGCGCATTCAGCCGAATGCGGTCGCGGACGAATGAAACGGCGGCGCTCAAGGTGGAGGTCATGTCGAACCGTCGATCCCGCGAAGGGCGATGGCGCAATTATGCATGCCGGAACACCAGTCGGCGGCATGCGAGCAGCGCAATGGTGGTGGGCCCACCAGGACTCGAACCTGGGACCAATGGATTATGAGTCCACTGCTCTAACCAACTGAGCTATAGGCCCTTGGAGCTCCTTAATGCGGGCTCGCTGGCGGAGACTGTACCACGGTGGGCTAGGACTTCGACGACACCTTGTCGTCCAGGAAGCTGCGCAGGTGTTCGGAACGGCTGGGGTGGCGCAGCTTGCGCAGCGCCTTGGCTTCGATCTGGCGAATGCGCTCCCTGGTGACGTCGAACTGCTTGCCGACCTCCTCCAAGGTGTGGTCGGTGTTCATGCCGATGCCAAAACGCATGCGCAGCACCTTGGCCTCCCGGGCGGTCAGGCCGCCAAGGACGTTGCCGATCAGTTGCTTGAGGCCATCCTCGGTGGCCAGATCGATGGGCAGGCCCACGGTGGAGTCCTCGATGAAGTCGCCGATGTGGGAGTCCTCGTCATCGCCGATCGGCGTTTCCATGGAGATGGGCTCCTTGGCGATCTTGAGCACCCGGCGCACCTTCTCCTCCACCATTTCCATGCGCTCGCCGAGCTCGTCCGGCTTCGGCTCCCGTCCCATCTCCTGGACCATCTGCCGGGACACCCGGTTGAGCTTGTTGATGGTCTCGATCATGTGCACGGGAATGCGGATGGTGCGCGCCTGATCGGCGATGGAGCGGGTGATGGCTTGGCGAATCCACCAAGTGGCGTAGGTGGAGAACTTGTAGCCGCGCCGGTACTCGAACTTGTCCACCGCCTTCATGAGGCCGATGTTGCCTTCCTGGATCAGGTCGAGGAACTGCAGGCCGCGGTTGGTGTATTTCTTGGCGATGGAAATGACCAGGCGCAGGTTGGCCTCGACCATGTCCTTCTTGGCCCGCCGCGCCTTGGCCTCGCCCAAGGACATGGCGCGGTTGATCTCCTTGATTTCGGTCACCGACAGGCCGGTGCGAGTGCAGACGGCCTTGAGCTTCTTCTGAATGCGCACGATGTCGGGCTTGCGCTCGGCAAGCACTGCCGAATAGCGCTCATCCGCCTTGATCAGGCGGTTCAGCCAGGTGACGCTGATCTCCTTGCCGACAAAGACCTTGCGAAACAGATCCCGCGGCACGCGCGCCTCGCGCAGGCAGATGTCGATGAGGGCCCGCTCATGGCGGCGCACTTCCTCAAGCGCTTCCCGGGGCCTGCGGACGATTTCATCGTAGTGCTTGGGCGTCAGCTTGAAGGAATGGAACTTCTTGCCTAGTGTGGCCAACTGGGCGCGCGATTCCGGGCTGCTGCGGCCCCTTTCATCAATGAGCTTGCGGGTCTTGTTGAATTGGCGCCTGAGCGCCTGGAAGCGCCTCTTGGCCAGCACGGGATCCGGCCCCTTGTCCTTTTCCGAGGAATCCCCCTGCTTGTTATTGGCGTTGGCATTGGCATTGTCAGCGTCCTTGGCGGGTCCAGCCTTGCCGTCGGCAGCTTTGGCATCCGCGGGTTGCGCCGCGCCAGCCTGCGGTTTGCTGGCCTCGGCGCCATCAGCCGCCTTGTCGCCGTCACCGGCCACTGCTTCCGCAGCCGCTGCGCCCGGGGATTCCGCCGTCCCGGTATCGAGGTTCTCAACCTTCCCGTCCGCCTTGGCCTCACCGTCTCCGGTTTTGCCATCCGCTTCCTCGGCCTTTTGAACAACCTGCGGCACGATGGCGGGCTTTGGCGCCGGAACGACCTGAGGCGCCCTCGGAACATGGTCAGCCGGGTCAAGGTAGCCGATGAGCAACGTCGAAAGCTGGCCCTCGCGGCTCACCTCGGTGTAGGTGTCGAGAATGTGTTCCACCACGCCGGGGAAGGCCGCCAACGCGGCGAGCACGTCGCGAATACCTTCCTCGATACGCTTGGCGATGACGATTTCGCCCTCCCGGGTGAGCAGCTCCACCGTGCCCATCTCGCGCATGTACATGCGCACCGGATCAGTCGTGCGGCCCGCCTCGGTCTCCACCGCGGCGAGGGCGGCAGCCGCTTCCTCCGCAGCGAGCTCATCCACCGTGTTCTCTTCGGCGCTCATCAGGTCATCGGCATCGGGGGCGCTCTCGTGGACCTCGATGCCCATGTCGTTGATGGTGCCGATGATGTCTTCGATCTGATCCGAATCGGACAGGTCATCAGGCAGGTGGTCGTTCACCTCAGCAAAGGTGAGGTAGCCCTGCTCCTTGCCCTTGGCAATGAGTTCCTTCAGGCGTGACGGCTGCTTTGAAATCTGTTCGCTCATGGCCCCTCAATAGGTTGAACGGGTGGAGTCTGGACCGGATGCCTGCTTGCCCCGGAACGGCAGGCATTCAGAAAATCCAAGTGAACGGCGCATTTTACCCCCTATTTGGGTCCGCACAAGACAATTTTCAAGCTGAAGCTTCCTAGATTGGGCGTACGGCGATGGCATCCGGCCCTATCCTTGCAGCAGTTCTCATTTTGACGGAGCGAGGGCACAACGAACCGACACGAACCGGAGGTTCGCGTTCGCGCCCTCGCATTGAACCGGGGGATCCCATCGAGGGCGGGTCGCCCTCGCTCCGGGAGCCCGCTTGATGGCAACGAACAAGCCAAAATGAGAACCGCTGCTATCCTTGACACCATCTGGACAGATCGGGAGTCTTGTGTACAATTTGTCCTGTTCATGACCACCCTGGAAACCATGTAGTGGATGTTCAGGACGATCTGTACCGGATAGGCAGCGTGGCCAGCCTCACGGGCATTGCGGTGGAGCGGCTGCGGGCGTGGGAGCGCCGCTACGGCCTCAGCCCGGCGCATCGCGAGGGCCGAACGCGCTACTACAGCGGCGGCCAGCTCGAACGCTTGCGGCGCATCAAGCGGCTGATCGACCAAGGCCAGCCGATTTCCAGCTTGGCGCACCTGACCGATGAGCAACTCGGCGCCCGGCTAACCGAGTCCCATGACGTTGCCCCGTCCTTGCCCAGGGTAGGCGTTATCGGTCCCAACCTGAGCGTCCTTGCCCATCAACGGGGGGAGGACTCCCAAGTGGAACTCACCGCTCAGTGGGCCAACATGGCTGCTTTCGCCGCTGCCACTCGGTTGCCGAAACTCGACGCCGTCGTCGTCCAATTGCCCACGTTGACCACCCAACCCATTGAGGAAATTGAACAAAAGCTGCCCCACGCCCGGATTGTCGTGGTCTATCAGTTCGCGGCGGAAAAGTACCTGCGGCGGGTGGCGGAGGCGAACGTGGAGCTCTTCAAGTGGCCCGTCGCTTGGCCTGAGGTCGAGCAGGTCTGCACTGTCGCCGGCGGGCGGCCGCTACGGGCGGCGGGACTGGCTGAGCGGCGCTTCAGCGACACGGAACTGATCGCCATCGCCGCGGGAAGCACGGACCCCAGCCACTGCCCGAAACATCTCGTGGAACTGATCTCGCAGTTGAACGCCTTTGCCGACTACACAGGGGACTGTGGCGGAGCGGATGACGCCACAGCGGCCAACGCCGCCCGCTACCAACAGGCCCAGCGCGAAGCCACCCATGCCCGGGCTCGGCTTGAGGGAGCGCTGGGAGCTTTTGTCGAGTCCTGAGTTTTTACCTGAACAAAATCTTTACAAAAAGATTACAAAAACGCTTGACAAGCCATTTGTACTGTACATAATGGCCTCAGTTTAGGGTTTTAGGCGTGCAAGCAACTTCGAGGCAATCCTCCCTTCAAGTGTCCTTCCCCCAAAAGCAATGAAGTTGCATTCAGCGGATCCTCCTCGCTGACACGCCTTTCTTCCCCATCCTGCCCGTCGCAAACCACCCTTTCTCAAACCAGCAGGGCGAGCGCCGCTTGGGCGCGGGTGCGCACGCTCTCCCGGTGATTGTCTAGGTTGATGCCGTCCTGGGTGCCCATGGCACCGACCAAATAGCGCTTGTACACGCCTTGGCCAATGGCGGCCAAACGCCAGTGGGAGAAGGCGCGATAGTAGTTGATCCCGCTTAAGGATCGGCCGGTGCGCCGCTCGTAGAGTTCGCTGATGGCCTCCCGCGAAGGGAAGCCCCCGATCGCGGTCGCGGGGAGCGGGGGCGCTGGATCAGCAACCACTTCCTCGGGCTGAACCCAGGAGTTCAGGAGGTAGCCCACGTCCGCCAGCGGATCCCCAAGGGTGCATAGCTCCCAATCGAGCACCGCCCGAATCGCCCCGTCGCCGACGATCATGTTGCCGAGCCGATAGTCGCCGTGGACGATGGCGGCACCGACCTGCTCCGGCATGGTGTCGGCCAGAATGTGGGAAGTCTCCTCCATTTCCGGGACGTCGTGGGTCTTGGAAGCTTCCCACTGCCGGTTCCACCGTTTCAACTGACGAGCCAAGTAGGCTTCCTTGCGTCCAAGGTCGCCGAGGCCCACTTGGTCCGGGTCGATGCGGTGCAGTCGGGCCAGCACTTCGATAACGTCCAGGCCGAGGCGGTGCCGCTCGACTTGGGGCATCGAGTCCACAGATTCCGTGTCGTGGGGCACGGTGCCCTCGACGTAGCCCATGATGTAGAAGGGCGCACCGTTCACCGCCGCGTCGGCGCACAGCCCCAGCGCTGGCGCCACGGGCACCTCGGAATCCTGCAGGGCGGCGATGATCCGATGTTCGCGCCCCATGTCGTGGGCGCTTTCGAGCACGTTGCCGAGTGGCGGCCGGCGCAGAACATAGGCGGCGCCCGCCTGGTCAACAAACCGATAAGTGAGATTCGAGTGGCCGCCGGCGATCAGCGAAAACTGCAGGGGCGGCGCCAAGCCATCAATGCGCTCGGCCAGCCAAGCCGTGACTTTATCCTCGTCGATGCCTTCCAACTTCAACCCTCCAACCCGTGGTCCCTTTACCGCCCTAGAAAAACGGAACCCAGCGGCGCCAGCCGCCTTTCTTCTTTTTCTCAGCAAGCGCCTGCCGGTCTTCTTCGGTGCGTTGCGGCGCCGGGGGCGGCTCGAATCCTTCAGGATGCTGCAGGCGCAAAGGCGGCGGCGTCTCCGGGCGGTCGAGCAAACCTAGGGTCATGAGGTTGGCCCAGGACCGGTCGCGGCCGCGGATGCGCTCGGCGAGAACCAGGTCGCCGTTTTCGTCGAACGCCGGGTGATGGGGGTAGTTCACCGCCAGCACCCTCAAGGTGTCGTTCGCCGCCGTCGGCAGTTCGAGCTTGTACTGGGCTTCAACGAGCACGATCAGCGCTTCCGGAATGGGCTCCGCCTGGGGATAGTTCTCCAGCACGAATCGCGCCCGGTTGGCGGCCGCCACATAGGCGCCCCGGCGCATGTAGTAGTCGGCGATGTGAATCTCCGAAGCGGCCAGCATGTTGCGCAGGTAAATCATGCGCTGCTTGGCATCGCTGGCGTAGTCGCTGTGCGGATAGCGGCGCAGCAGTTCGGCGAAGTCCGCGTAGGCCTCCCGGGCTGAGGTCATGTCGCGCTTGGAGATGTCCGAGGTGAACACCCGGTCGAGCAGCCCGCGGTTCTTGTTGTAGGCCGCCAAGCCCTTCAGGTAGTAGGCGTAGTCGATGTTGCTGTGCTGCGGATGCAGGCGAATGAAGCGGTCCGCCGCCAAACGGGCCGTGTCGTGATCGGAGGATTGGTAGCGCGCATAGACCAACTCCAACTGCGCCTGCTCAGCGTAGCGCCCAAAAGGGAAGCGCGCTTCAAGGCGCTCCAAGGCGGTGATGGCGCGTTCGTAGTTCCCCGCCCGCAGGCTGCGCTGGGCGTTGCGGTAGAGCATCTGCTCGGTGGCGTTGATGTCCTCCTCTTCGTGATCCTTGTCCTTGCCGCCGATGAACGGCATCCAAGAACAACCCGCAAAGGCCACCAGCAGGGCGCTTAGAACGAAGAGGCGGCACAAGCCCGCAATAGAACCGTGGTTGGGGTAGCTGGCCAGCATGGCAAAGGCTGCTCCGCAAAAGTTGCTAATTTATCCCATTTACCCGAGATTTCCGAACGACCCTGCAACCCGCCATGAACGCTCTCAGCGTGACAGTGGGTCCAAGTGCAGGCGAACCGGCCCTAGCGGTCGCACAATGGGCATGTAGTTCAGCGTCCCGCCGCCCTGTTTGCCGAGACGCAGCCTCTTGGTGAGCAGCAGCCGATACAGGACCGCCTTCACTTCCATTGCCGCGAAATGCATGCCGATGCACATGTGGCTGCCTCGGCCAAAGGGGATGAACGCGAACGGTTCCGGCGCCCGCGCATCAACAAACCGCAGTGGATCGAACCGATCAGGTTCGGGAAAGAACTCCGGGTCGAAGTGCGTCGCTTGAGGAAACAGAAGGATTGGCGCGTTGGCCGGGATGTGGCGCCCCTCGAAACGGAACGCTTGCACGGCACGGCGCGGGATCATCTGCAGGGGGCTGTACAGGCGCAAGGTCTCGCGGAAGAAAGCATCCATGAACGGAAGTCGGTCGAGGCCTTCGGGCGTCAACCTGCCATCAAAGTCCTGCCGCACGCCCCGGCACTCCTCGCGCAGACGGTCCTGCCAAGCGGGATCCTCAGCAAGCTTGATGGACATGGTGGTCAAAGCGGAAGTGGTGGTGTCGTGCGCCCCAAACAGCAATCCCAGCATGTGGTCAACGACATCCGGGTCTGAGAGACATTGTCCGGCCTCATCCGTCCACACGGCGAGGTGCGTGAAGAGATCTTCCCCGCCGTTCTGACGGCGCATTGCGAGCTCCCCGTGAAGCGTGCGGCGCAGCCTATCCCGGGCGCGCAAGGCGCGCCAACGGCCGAGGCCCGGCAGGGCGAGCACGTTGTCGAGCAGCGTCGTCATGTCCCTGTAAAGCGGGTCGTTGCTCGCTCTCCCCTCGAAGCCGCCGAACACCCACAGCGCCACTTCCAAGGTTAACCGTTTTTGCTCGCGATAGATGTCAACGGCATCAGGCCAAGTGCGTATGGACTCCTGGATGATGGGGTCCATCTGAACTAGATGCCGCCGAAGCGCGGCAGGCTTGAACAGCGGCGTCATCAGGCGCCGATGCAGGCGGTGGTCGGCGAAGTCCCTCAACAGGACCATGCCCGGGAAGTAGGCACCCACCCCCTCCCACCAGCCCCAACGTGACGAGAAGTTGTCGTCCGCATCGAGCAGCACCAGCCGATTGGCCGCTGGTCCAGCAAGTATGACCTGTCGCCGATTGCCCAAGAGCCCCACCGTAAAGCAGTTGCCGAAACGGCGCCGCATGTCGCGGACGTATTGACCCGGATTCGGCAGGAAGTCCCGGCTGTTTCCCAATAATCGGTGGCCGCGTGGCCCCGGCAGGTGGGCGAGGTCACGGCTCGCCCGCCGCGGCAGGGCGTCAGACGCTACCGAAATCCGGGCCAGATCGTTCGGGGTGCCGTCCCTCATACTGCGCTCCACTAGGAAAAGCTCTATTATCCGAGCAATCCCTCTGTTTTCGTACTCGGATTTCTCGGTGACGCCTACACTCCCGGACAAAGCCTATGTCATGCGCAAACAGCCGAAGCAGCGGCGCGCGACGGCCACTGTGGATGCGATTATCGAGGCCGCCGCTCGGATTCTGGTCGAGAGCGGCTACGCCAGCGCCAGCACCAATCGGATCGCCGAATGCGCCGGCGTGGGCATCGGCTCCCTCTACGAGTACTTCCCCGGCAAAGCAGCAATCTTTGCCGAGCTCCGGCGCCGGGAAATGGAAAATTGGTACGCGAAGCTGCGGACCGGGCTGCGAGCCGGTTCGCCGAGAGAGGCAATACACCACGTGGTGGCCACACGGGTCCGCTACACCGCCCAGAACCCGAAGCTCTATGCGGCATTGGAAACTGAGGTGCCGCAAGTCGCCGTGGCCGGGACCGTGGGCGTGATTGAGGAAGACTTTCTGACGCTATCGACCAACTACTTCGAGAGCCATCACCAGTTTCTGCGTCCAAATGCAGCGCCCCCGTTCGTCGCGGAGTTCTTGGCTCGCTGGGTTGGTTCCACCGTGCATGATTTCGCGATGCATGCGCCGCACGAGTTGAACGGAGACCGCCTCGTCAACGAATTGGTGGACGCCGTTACACTGTATCTGTTCGGAGACGTTGCCGGGCCAGCCACTTAAAGGCGAGAGGGGAACGTTATGGATGAGGTTGTGTACGGCGAGGTCATGGAAGC
This sequence comes from uncultured Pseudomonadales bacterium, assembly GCA_964598305.1. GTDB lineage: Bacteria > Pseudomonadota > Gammaproteobacteria > Pseudomonadales > Azotimanducaceae > Azophilus. The sequence goes on from CAZRBP010000072.1 coordinate 16,639, forward strand.
GGAAGTCCCGCACGAGCTGGCCGGGGAGCGGGCTGATCGAGTCGCCGCCCAAGTGTTCGCCGAGCACTCCCGCGCCCTGCTGAGCCGTTGGATCAAGAGCGGCGCACTGCTGGTCGATGGCGAAACGGTCAAGCCGAACCGCAAGCTCAGTGCCGGTCAGCGCCTCACCTTGACGCCCGAAACCACGCAGGGGGAGGACTGGGCGACGCCGCAGCCAGTCGATTTCAACGTGGTGCATGAAGACGACCACCTGCTGGTCATCGACAAACCGGCTGGACTGGTGGCCCATCCGGGTGCCGGCAATCCGGATGGAACCTTGGTCAACGGCCTGCTGCATCATCGTGCCGGGCAAATCGATCTGCCCCGGGCGGGCCTCGTGCATCGCCTTGACCAGGACACCTCTGGCCTGCTGGTGGTCGCCGCCACCCGGCAAGCGCAGCGGCGGCTGGCCGAAGCGGTGGCCGGGCACCAGATCGTGCGCCGCTACCTGGGCGTCGCCGAAGGCGTGATGACGGGTGGCCGGACCATCGACAAGCCCATTGGGCGCGACCCGCACCACCGCACTCGGC
>CAZRBP010000073.1:0-15103 GCA_964598305.1 uncultured Pseudomonadales bacterium
CAGCGCGATGCCGGTGCCGAGCCGCAACTGGGTCGTCGCGTTGGCGGCGGTCATCAACGACAGGTAGGGGTCCATCATCCGCCGGTAGGGAGCGGGCAACTCCCCGCCGGGCGGATAGGGCGTGCGGCGCGAACGGGGGATGTGGCTGTGCTCGCCGTACCAGAGCGACTCGAACCCCCGCTCCTCCAGCGCCCGGGCCAGCTTCGCCGGATGGGGGTCGCTCGGCGTGTTCATGGAACTGAACGCCAGATGCATCAGTAGCGCCCTCGGGCGACCACCTCCTCGGGTGCGGGCTCAAGCCAGTTAGTGAGATAGGTGCCGTTGGCCTTGGCTTGGCGCTTGGCGGCTTCTTCGCGCGGATTGTAGAACTGGCGGTACCACTCGCGAATCTTGCGGAACGGCCCGTCGCTCTTGATCTGCATGATCTGAAAGACGGGCGCCTTGGCCTCCCAGACCTCGAAGTCCTGCAGGAAGGCCAAACGGCTCGACTCCTGGAACTCCCGCGCCTGGACAACGTCCGCCTCGGTCGCCTCGGCGTGTTCGCTCTTGACCATCAGGGCGTGCCAGACCTTGAGCCGACCGTCGTCGATGGGGGTGTGGGTAATCAGCATGACGGCGTCATAGAGGCCGGTCAGACGTGACAGAAGAATGGCGGGGCCGGTGTAGAAGGTATCGGTCTCCAGCAGCGTGTTGCTGGCGGCTAGGGTCTTGTGCCCGCCGCCTTGGCGCTGAATCACCACATGGTCGCGCACCTCGTTCTCGAAGTACGCCAGCGTCGAGCCGTGGATCGGGCCCAGATGGGGTGCGTCCGCCATGTTGTCGATCACTTCCTGGGGATGCGAATCGATCTCACCCAAGTGATCGATGGTCCAGTTGACCCAAGCGGGGTCGTCCCATTCGGGCAGCGCCGGGACGTCGTAGTCCGGCTCGCCCCCTTCCGGGTCGTGCCAGGCCCAAACGCAGCCGTATCGCTCCACAACGCGCCAACTCTTGACGCAGGCCTTCGCCGGAATGGGGCCGTCGTGGTAGGGAATGTCGTCGCATCGGCCATCCGGCCCGTAGCGCCAGGCGTGGTAGGGGCAGCGGATGGAGTCGCCTTCAATCTGGCCGTCCAGCACCACGAACGAGGTCTGGTTGCGGGCCATGTTGGTGCCCATGTGGGCGCACATGGCGTCCAGCAGCACCAATTTGCCGCTTCCGCCCCGGTAGAGGGCCAGTTCCCGGCCGAAGAAGCGCAGCGGCAGCACGGCGTCGCCCACCTCCTTGGCCTCGGCCACCATGAACCAGCCGCGGGGGAAGGTGAAGGGGCCAAGGGCGTATTCGGCGGTGGTGGCCATGGGCTGCCTCGTTCCGGCCTAGCCTTAACCAACCAGCCGGACCGGCGCGTCTTCAGCGCCTTCGTCATAGAACTGCCGGAACCACTGCCGGTACTTAGCCACCGGGCCGTCGCCGTCACAGAGGATGGGGTCGTCACGGTAGAGCTTGTGCTTCCAGATCTCGATGTCGTGCCCCACCTGCCTGACGGTTTCCGCGACCAGGCCGCCGGTCAGCACGGTGAACTGCTCGGAGAGGTTCCTCGGCTTAGTGAAGGCGAACCGCAGGATCAGCTTGTTGTTGGTGACCGGCGTCATGGTGCCCATCATGACGGTCTTGAAGGCCCGGTCGAAGGTCTGGCAACTCATGCCCGGCCCCCAGTTGCGGCTGATCAGGTGGGAGTCCTCGGTCTTCGACAGATCGATGGTGCCGTCCTCGCCGATCTTGGGCGAGAGCGACACCATTTCGGTGACGCGGCGGCAGCCGTCGAGGGTGATGTTTGCCTTGGGCATGGTCCGGGCGCTGTGCACGTACACGAAGTGGGCGATGTCCACTGCGTTCTCGCCGGTTTCCTGAATGTGCGACTCGATTTCCCACTCATAGGTCTCAAGCTCGGTCCAGTCGGGATCGGAGAACTCCGGGATGTCCTCGAGCTCGAAGGTGGGCTCGATGCGTCGCGGGTGGTACCAAGCCCAGATCATTTGATTGCGCTCCTGCACCGGATAGCTGTGCAGGCAGGCGCCTTCCTGGGTGCGGCGCGGCATGGTCTCAGCGTAGGGCACCTCCCGCACCACGCCGTCGCCGTCGAGTTGCCAGCCGTGGAAGGGGCAGGCGAGCTGCTCCCCCATGACCTTGCCGCCATGCCCGAGGTGTGCGCCGAGGTGTGGGCAGAACGCCTCCAGCATCCGGGCCTCGCCGCTCTCGGTGCGGAACAGCGCTTGGTGCTGGCCGAACAGGAAGGTCGGGCGGACCTCGCCCGGCGCAAGCTCGTTGCTGTAGGCAACGGCGAACCAGCCGAAGGGGATGGGTAAATCGAGTCCGATGCCCATGGTCTCTCTCCTGTCAACCGAGTGTGGGGATGGGCAGTTCGCTTCGATTGAGGATCGAGTCGAACCGCGCCCTGATCTTCTCCTTGGTGCCCGCGTTGATCGGCGCGATCCAGAACTGGTTGTCGCGCAATCCCTGAATCGCCGTTTGCGCGACCTCGTCGGGGTGCGTGGTGACCAGCTTCTGGCCCATGAACTCCATGATCTTGCGCAGGTCCTCCGCCGAATTGATGCCCGTTTCCGGGGTGCCCTCCGGTTTGGCAAAGGCCTCCGGGCGCACGCGATCGGAGTCGAAGATGCCGGTCTCCACAATGTGCGGCCCCGGAAACAGCGCGTGGATCTGCACCGGGCTGCCCTGATTTCGAGTCTGGATGTGCAGCGCCTCGGTCACCGCTTGGATGGCGGCCTTGGTGGCGCTGTACACCGGCTGGTCGGGATAGACGATGAACGCCCCGTTACCGGAGCCTGTGACCACCAGATGCGACTCCTCCCCTTGGCTGGCAAGCCGGGGCATGAAGGCGTTGATGCTGTGGATGACGCCCCAAAAGTTGACGTTGAACGTCCACTGCCAGTCATGGGGCGAGTATTCCCACAGATTGCCCGCCTCCCCCGCCGAGATGCCGGCGTTGGCGAACACCAGATGGGCGCCGCCCAGCTCATCGAAGGCAGTGGCGGCCAGCGCCTCGAGGCTGTCCTGGGTGGAAACGTCACAGCGCTGGCTGCGGGCGTCGATGTTGCGCTCGATCAACTCCGCTTCGGTTGCCTTGAGACCCGCCTCATCCACGTCCGCAATCAGCACCCGCGCCCCTTCCGCGCCCAGCGCGAAAGCCAGCGAGCGGCCGACGCCACTGGCACCGCCCGTAATGACGGCCAGCTTATCCGTGAAATCCCGCATGCTCGTGCCTCCGCTAATGCCCGCTAGCTACATGCCCGCAAGCTACAAGGGGAACATAATATTAGCTGTTGTTCCACCTGTCGATTTGGACCGCCTTCGGTAGTGGCTCACTTGACTAGATCACCCGCGCCGGGTGGGGAGTGCGCGGTTCGCCAAGCTGCTCGCGATAGGACGGCGGTTGTTTGCCGCCCTCGTCAGTCAAGCCGTATTCGAGCGCCAGTTCCGCGGTCACCAAGGTCAGCCCGGACTTTTCTGCAAGTTTCGGATCCCCGGCCAAGGCGTGAATGACGCGCCCGTTGAATTGCGGCGTCTCGGCCAGCGCCATGAAATCGTCGTACTGCTCGCCGCGATGGCGCAGCACCACCTCGGTGCGCTCGGTGAGCTGCGGACCGAGCCACAGCGACACTGCGGCGACGCCGGTGTCCTCCAGGTCCACGGCCATGTCCGCGGCCAGCTTGTCGTATCCCGCCTTCTGCGCGCCGTACGCCGGGCCGTGCATGTAGCAGACGGATCCGAAGGACGACGTGAAAGTGATGAGGCCAGAGCCCTGCCGGACCATGATGGGGGCGGCGTAGTAGCTTGCGACGTAGGCCGAACGCAGTCCGACGTCCAGGATGCCCGCCAGCGCCAGTGGCTTCTCCCAGAAGCCGCCGGGATCGATCAGGTTGTCGTGAATGTGCGCGGCGTTGTTGACCAGAATGTCCAGCCGCCGCCGCTCGGCGTCGATCCGCTCGATCACCGCCCCGGTGGCGGCATCGTCGGCGTGGTCGCATTGGATGCCAACGCCCGTGCCGCCTGCGGCATCGATGGCGGCAACGGTTTCATCAAGGGTGCCGCGCAGCACTTCCCCCTTAAGGGTGGCGGTGGCCTCGTGCTTGGACCGTCCGGTGACGTAAACCACCATGCCCTGGCTCGCAAGCCCAAGCGCAATGCCCTTGCCAGCGCCGCGGGTGGCGCCCGTGACCAATGCGACCGGTGGCGACATGATCGTCCTTAGTGCAGTTCATCGCTTAACCTAGCGGCGAAAGGCGCATATTGCAACAAAATCGTTCTTCGGCTATCGGAAAACGCAAAATTTCACGGCGAGAATGCGCATTCGCGTCATTTGACGCTGAAGAGCGCTTCTCGCCGATCAACCGCTCAATCGATGACGGCAGCCGCACTGGCCGCCGCAGCCACCCCATCGGCGCTCGGCAGGGCTTTCACCCAAGGCCAGCTTCGCAGCCAAGTCAACTGTCGGCGAGCCAATTGACGGGTGGCGGCCAAAGCCTTGGCGCGCATCTCGGAGGCTTCGAACTCGCCGCCCAAATGGCCCCACATCTGCCGGTAGCCGACGGCGCGTAGGGCCGGCAGGCGCAGATGCAGGTCCGGCCGCTGGCGCAAGCGCTGGACCTCTTCGGCGAAGCCCGCCCGCAGCATGGCGTCAAAGCGCTCCTCGATGCGGCGGTGCAGGGCAGCGCGATCCTCGGGAATCACGGCGAATTCAAGCAGCGGCTCACCGAGGCGCTCGGATGCCGGGCATTGCTTCTGTTCCTTCCAATAGTTCGATATGGGGCGTCCGGTGGTCTTGAACACCTCGAGCGCCCGCTGCAGACGCACGCCGTTGTGGGGATGAATGCCCGCTGCGGCCACGGGGTCCACCTCGGCCAGCCGGGCGTGCAGCTTAGGCCATCCCTGGCTCTCGGCCTCGGCTTCGATGGCGGCCCGCACGTCCGGGTCGGCCCGGGGCAGCGCCGCCAAGCCATCGCGAAAGGCGCGGGCGTAGAGCATGGCGCCACCAACCAGCACGGGCGTTTTGCCGGTGGCAAGGGCTTCGCGGACCTCGCGGTCGGCGTCGGCCACGAAGTCGGCAGCGGTATAGGGCTCGGCCGGGTCGCGGATGTCGATCAGGGCATGGGGATAGCGTGCCAACACCGACTTCGGCGGCTTCGCCGAGCCGATGTCCAAGCCCCGGTAAACCTGGGTCGAGTCCATGTTGATGAGGTGGCACCTTAAGCGTTCCGCCAAGGCGATGGCGGCGTCGGTCTTGCCCGCCGCAGTGGGGCCGAGCAGCATGACAATCGGCATGAACTACTGTCCGCGCAGAAACTGACCGTCTAGGTCCGCCAAGCTCTGCACCCGGTAGGTCGGGCGGCCGTGATTGCACTGCTCGGCGTTCTCGGTGCGCTCCATCTCCCTGAGCAGCGCATTCATCTCTGCCAATGACAGCGAGCGGTGAGCGCGCACGGAAGCGTGGCAGGCCATGCTGGCGAACAGGTCGTCACGGCGGTTGACGAGTTCACGGCTGGTGCCAAGCTTCGCCATCTCCGCCAGCACGTCGCGCACCAACTCCTCCACATTGCCCTTCGCCAGCAGTGCCGGCACGGCCCGCACCGCTATCGATGCGAGGCCGGTGCGATCCACAGCCAGCCCCATGGCGGCCAGCTCGGCTTGCCGCTCCTCGGCCAACTCGGCCTCAGCCTCGGTGGTGTTGAGGGCGAGGGGAGCGAGCAACTGCTGGCTGGCCAAGCCTTGGGCATCCGCGGACCGCTTGAGCTTCTCGTAGGTGATGCGTTCATGGGCGGCGTGCATATCGACAATCACCAGCCCCTCGGCGTTCTCCGCCAGGATGTAGATGCCGTGCAGTTGGGCAATCGCGTAGCCCAAGGGTGGCGGCTGACCGTCGTTGGCCTCGCCCGCCTGATAGCGCGCTAGGCTCTCCGCCACCTGCAGGGTGGAACCGCCCACCCCCTCCGTGCCGATTGACAACCCACCCTGGCGTTGGGGAAAGCTCAACCCGTCTGCCGCTTCGGACGCTCCGGCGCGAGTTGCGGGCCGGGCGGCAGCCGACCCCGGCGCGGCGACGTCGCCCGGTCGTACGTCCCTTAGGGCCCGGTTGAGGCTGCCGAAGATGAAGTCCCGCACCGATCGGGGGCGGCGAAAGCGCACCTCGTGCTTGGTCGGGTGCACGTTGACATCCACCTCGGCGGCCGGCAGGCGCAAGTAGAGGACGAAGACCGGCTGGCGGCCGTGGAACAGGACGTCCCGATAGGCTTGGCGGACCGCTTGGCCCACCACCTTGTCCTGCACCGCCCGGCCGTTGACGAAGAAGAACTGCTGATCCGCGAGACGCCGGGAGAGGGTGGGCAGGGCCACCCAGCCGGACAGGCTAAGTTCGCCCCGTTGCTCGTCGATCACTAGGTTGCGGCCCATGAAGTCCTCGCCCAACACCGCCTTGAGGCGCTCTTCCGGAGCGCCCGCCGGCATCAGCACGCGCCGCCCGCCCAACTGCCACTCGAAGGCGGTGTCGAAGTGCGCCAGGGCCAGACGGCGCAGGGTCGCCGCCACCGCCTGGTTCTCGGAGCGCTCCGTCTTGAGGAACTTGCGTCGCGCTGGCGTGTTGTGGAACAGATCCTCAACCTCGACGGTGGTGCCTAGGGGATGGGCGCAAGGTCCGCTGCCCGTCTCGACGCCACCCGTCACTTCGATGCGCCAAGCGCGGTCCTCGCCAGCCACTCGGCTGGATAGCGTCAACCGCGATACCGAGGCGGCGCTGGCCAAGGCCTCGCCGCGAAACCCGAGGCTGGCGACGCCTTCCAAGTCGCTGGCGGCGCTGATCTTGCTGGTGGCGTGGCGGCTGACCGCCAGCGGCAGGTCGCCGGGATGAATGCCGTGCCCGTCATCGGTCACGCGAATCCGCTTCACGCCCCCCTGCTCGATGCGCACCTCAATGCGCCGAGCGCCGGCATCCAAGCTGTTCTCCACCAGTTCCTTGACGATGGAGGCAGGGCGTTCGACGACCTCGCCAGCGGCGATCTGGTCGGCCACCGGAGGCGGCAGTTGTGCGATGCGGCGGGTCATCCGTGCGCCAACCCGTCAGCCATCGGCGGGAATGGTGAGCACCTGCCCAACCCGAATGCGATTGCCCGCCAAGCCGTTGGCCTGGCGAATGCGCGCCACGCTGGTGCCGTAGCGGGCGGCGATCCCGGAGAGGGTGTCGCCGCGTTGAATCCTGTAACTCATCTCGCCCCCGGCGTTTTGCGCCAACAAAGTGCCCGGCGGTGGATTGTCCCGCCAGTAGTTGACCACACCCCTGTAGATGGCGTCCACGATCTTGCCTTGGTGTTCGGCTTGGTTGAGCCGCCGCGCCTCGGTGGGGTTGGAAATGAAGCCGGTCTCGATCAAGAGGCTCGGAATGTCCGGGGCCTTAAGCACCACGAAGCCGGCATGGCCCACCTGCTTCTTGTGCAGCTTGGTCACCCGATCAAGCTGGCTGAGCACCTCGCCACCCACCTCGCTGCTTTGGCGGCGCTTCCCTTGCATGGAGAGGTCCGTGAGCGTTTGCCGCAAATAGGGCTCCATGTCATCGACGCTCACGTCGCTGACCCCGCCGAAGAGATCCGAGCGGTTTTCCTTCTCGGCAAGGTAGCGGGCCATTTCGCTGTCCGCGCCGCGTTCCGAGAGCATGTACACCGAGGCTCCGCTGACGCTGCGGTTCCTGAAGGCGTCCGCGTGGATCGACAGGAACAGGTGCGCCCGTTCCCGGTGGGCGATCTGGGTGCGCCGGCGCAAGGGAATGTAGTAGTCGCCGGTGCGCACCAAGATGGCCCGATAGCCCGGCGTGTCGTTGAACCGAGCCGCCAGTTTGCGGGCGATGGACAGGGTGATGCGCTTTTCATAGACCTTGTTGGCCCCGATGGCACCCGGGTCTTCGCCGCCATGCCCAGCATCGATGGCGATGACGACGGGCCGCAACCCCTCCGGCTCCGCAGGCGTAGCCGGCGTCGGCTCCGCGGGCTGGTCATCGAAAAGATCGATGACCAGACGGTGACCGTACGGCGCGATGGGCGGCAACTGGAAGTCCTTGCGCTGGAGGGGTTTTTCCAGATCCAGCACGACGCGGTAGCCGCGTGGCTGGGCGCCCCAGCGAATGCTCCGCACCCGCCGACCCAAGACGCTCGAGACGTCGGGGTCAAAGCCGGCCGCCGGACGGGTGTTGGCCAAGTCGATGACCAAGCGGTTCGGGTTGCTCAGGACGAAAATGCTGGCCTTGGGGGACGCCGAGGTGTCGAGCACCACGCGGGTGTGGTCCGGCGCCTCGTAGGCGCGAATGTTCTGCAGCGTTTCGCCATGGGCCAGCGCCGACGGCAGCAGCAGGACCAGCAGGCCGAGCCGCTTAACCCTTGACTTCCACATGCCGGCCATCGCCTTGAACGCGCAGGGAAAGGCTGAGATCCGGGGGCGGCAGGCGCGGCGCCCCCCGCTCCGGCCATTCAATGAGCTTGATGGCCCGGGCCGCCAGCAGGTCGTCGATGCCGATGAAGTCAAGTTCCCGGCTATCCGCGATTCGATAGAGGTCGAAGTGGAAGACCAGCAATTCGTCATAGGGCTCGAGCAGGGTGTAGGTGGGACTCTTGACCGGGCCGACGAAACCCATTGCCCGAAGTATGCCCCGGACCAAGGTGGTCTTTCCAGCACCCAGCCCGCCTTGAAGATAGACGACGGCATCCCGGTTGTAGCCTTCTGCAGCGCTCAGCAGCTCGGCCAGCTCCCGGCCAAACGCCAGCGTCGCCGCCTCGTCGGGCAGGTAGCGCCCAACGGGCGCCAGCGGTCTCACGAGACGGCTTCCGCGATGGCGTCAAACAAGTCCGTGGCGATCAGGCCGCGCTGGCCCCGGCGCATCGCGGCGCGGTCGCCTGCCCAGCCGTGCAGGCAGGTGCCGACGGCGGCGGCACGGCTGGGCGCGAGCCCCTGAGCCAGCAGCCCGCCGATGAGGCCCGCCAGGACATCGCCCATGCCAGCCGTCGCCATGCCGGGATTGCCGTGGGCGCAAAGGCCGAGCAGTTCATCCGCCGCGCACAAGGTGCCCGGCCCTTTCAGCACGGCGACCGCATTGAACCTGCGTGCCAGTTCAAGAGCCGCGGCCAGCCGGTCCGCCTCAATCCCAGCGGCGTTGGTGCCGAGCAGCGCACCGGCTTCGCCCGGATGCGGCGTGATGATGAGCGGATCCGCCGCCCGAAGGCCCCGTTCCGCCAACCAGCGCAGGCCATCGGCGTCGACGACTGTGGGCTTGCCTGCGGCCAGCGCCAAGCGGATCAACCGTTCACCCCAAGGCGCCAGGCCAAGGCCAGGGCCAGCGACCACCGCCGAAGCCCGTTCCAACAGCGCGGCGGCGCCTTCGGCATCATCGGCGTCGCGCACCATGAGTTCGGGGCGCCGCGCCAAGACCGCCGCATGGTGCTCCCGCCGAGTCAACAGGCTCACCAGCCCGGTTCCAGCCCGCAGCGCCGCCTCCGCCGCCATCAGGGGCGCTCCACCCATGCCAGCATCGCCGCCAACCACTACCAGATGGCCCATGCGGTGCTTGTGTTGATCGATGGCCAAGGCGGGCAGTTGGGCGGCGTCGAATTGCAGCCAGGGGCAACCCGGCACTTGCGCAAGCACCGCGTCGGTCACGCCGAGCCCGGCATGGACCAGTTCACCGCGCGCGGCCAGCCCATGCCCAGTGTGCAAACCGAGCTTGGCGCCGATGAAGGAAACGGTCACGTCGGCGCGCACCGCTGCATCGGCCACGGCCCCGGTGTCGGCATTGACGCCGCTCGGCACATCGACCGCCAGCACGGGAAGCGCGCCGGCGTTGATGCGTTCGACGGCCGACTTGAAGGGTTCGCGCAAAGGCCCCTTGAGCCCAGTGCCAAGCAGCGCATCGACGATGACCTCGCCGGTGAAGGATGCGTCACCCGGGTCGCAAATGACGTCGCACTCCTCAGCCCAGGCCTTGGCCAAGGCCGCATCGCCGCGCAATAGGGATGCATCGCCAACCTGAAGGAGCTGGACGTCCAAGCCGATTTCACGGGCCAGACCGGCAATGATGTACCCGTCGCCGGCGTTGTTGCCCTTGCCGCAGCAGATGCTGACCGACCGAACGCCCGGCCAACGGTGAATGAGTTCGTCAAAAGCCGCTTGCCCGGCGCGGCGCATGAGGTCAAAGCCGGCTACGCCCTCCTGCTCAATCATGAGGCGGTCGAGTTCGCGGCACTGGGCGCTAGTGTAAAGGTTGGTCACGGAAGCGCATTATACTGCCCCGCATGGCGGACCGACCTCAGCTTCCAGCCGCTCCAGTCATCGAGAACTGGGCGCAGGAACTGGGCTTTCAGCAGATCGGCATCACCCATGTGGATTTGTCGGCCCATGAGTCCCATGTGCGCGAGTGGCTGTCCAAGGGCTTTCATGGCGAGATGGGCTACATGGCGCGCAATCTCGACAAACGCCTGCATCCGGAACGCCTTGAAGCCGAGACCTGCGCCGTCATCTCGGCGCGCATGAACTACCTGGCCGAGGGAACGGAGCCGTTGCAGGTCCTGCACCGGCCAGACCAAGCCTACCTATCCCGCTACGCCTTGGGCCGCGACTACCACAAGGTGCTGCGCCGCCGCCTGGCGAAGCTGGCCTTGCGGATCAACGATGCCGCCCAAGCGCTGGACGCCCGGCTTCGCGCCTTCACCGACAGCGCCCCGGTGCTGGAGAAGGCGCTGGCGGAAAACGCCGGGCTCGGCTGGATGGGCAAGCACAGCCTGCTGATCCATCCGGACGCCGGCAGTTGGTTCTTCATTGGCGAGATTTACACCAACCTGCCGCTGCCGGAGACGTCAAAGGCCGAGGCCGACCGTTGCGGCGCCTGCCGGGCGTGCATGAACCACTGTCCCACCGGCGCCATCGTCGGCGACAAGATCGTTGATGCCCGGCGCTGCATCTCCTACCTCACCATCGAGCACAAGAGCGCCATTCCCCTTGAATTGCGCCCGCTGATCGGCAACCGCGTCTTTGGCTGCGACGACTGCCAACTCTGCTGCCCATGGAATCGGGACGCACCGACCACCAATGAGTCGGACTTCAAGCCCCGCCACGGCCTCGATGCGGCCTCGCTGGTCGATCTGTTTCGCTGGGACGAGGCCACCTACCTGCGCCGAACCGAGGGTTCCGCACTGCGCCGGGCTGGCTACGAAGGCTGGCGGCGCAACCTCGCGGTCGCCCTGGGCAACGGGCCACCCACTGCCGAGGCCAAGCAGGCACTGCGCGAAGCTCGCCAAGAGGCCTCCGAACTGGTGCGCGAGCACATCGATTGGGCCTTGGAGCGCTTGGAAGCTGCCTGAGTCCAGATCAAAGACGGAAGAAATGCTCCCGGTAGTAGGCGAGTTCGGCGATGGACTCCCGGATGTCGGCCAGCGCCCGGTGCGCGTTCCGCTTGGTGAACCCTTCCGCCAAGCCGGGGCGCCAGCGGCGGGCCAGCTCCTTGACGCTGCTCACATCAATGTTGCGGTAGTGCAGATGACGCTCAAGCGCCGGCATGTGGCGGGCGAGGAAGCGGCGGTCCTGCCAGATGCTGTTGCCGCACAAAGGTGCCGTGTCGGCGGCAACGTGCTGCTGCACGAAATCCAGGGTCAGGCGCTCCGCATCGACCATGGAATGGGGACTTTGGTACACCCTCTCGATGAGGCCGGAGGCGCCGTGATGGGTCTGGTTCCAGTCGTCCATGGCATTGAGTTGCGCTGGGGATGCCGCAATGGCCATTTCCGGACCCACGGCCACCTCACGCAAGGCATCGTCGGTGATGATGGTGGCAATTTCGAGGATGACGTCGCGCTCCGGGTCAAGGCCGGTCATCTCCAAGTCGATCCATACCAGGTGCGCGGTCACGGCTTCCTCGGCTCGTGGGTGCCGGGCGAGGATACTCCATAAGGGCGTTTAGCCTGTACCATTGGCCGCTCGATGCTTGTAGGGGAACGCCCCATTAGCGACCTAGACGACGTTGGCTTGCTGGAAGCCGGGGCTTTTGAACCGGATTCGAGCTCGTTGGTGGTGTATGTGGCCGAGGCACCGGCCTTCGCTGCCGGGCACATTCCGGGCTCGGTGCACGTGGCACCGGCGGAGTTGGTGGGCGGTGTTGCGCCCGCCACTGGGCGGCTGCCGGATCTAGGGCGCTTGAACGGGCTGTTTGGACGTTTGGGCTATCGGCCCGATCTCAACATCGTCGCTTACGATGATGAAGGCGGCGGTTGGGCCGGGCGCTTTTTGTGGACGCTGGACGTGATCGGCCATCGGCGCTGGCGCTATCTCAATGGCGGCATTCAAGCCTGGGCGGCCGCTGGCCGGCCCATTGCGCGGGGTGCCGGGCTGCAACCCAGCCCAACGTCGGTTGCTCTGGACATTGATCCGTCGCCAGTGGCGGAGGCGGAGGATGTGTTGCGCGCCATCGACGATCCCGAGCAAGTGATTTGGGATGTCCGCTCGCTGGCCGAGTACCGGGGCGAGCGCCGCGCGGCCCAACGCGCCGGCCATGTGCCGGGCGCCGTGCACCTGGACTGGCTGGACCTTAAGAACCCGCACGACCATCAGCGCTTGAAGCCTGATCTTGAGACCTTGCTGCACCGGCACGGAATCGTCGCGGAGAAGTCCATCATCACCCACTGCCAGACCCACCACCGGTCGGGGCTGTCCTACTTGGTTGGCCGCTTGCTGGGCTTTCCGCGCATTCGCGCCTACCATGGCTCGTGGTCGGAGTGGGGCAATCGAGACGACCTGCCGGTGGTCACGGGTGGGCCGGAGCCTGCCCGTGGATGAGGCTTTCGCCGCCCTCCAGCGGCTGCTGCCGCAGCACGGGTTGACCCGGGCTGCGGGCTGGTTGGGCAGCGCCACCGCGCCTTGGATCAAAATGCCCATGATGCGCGCCTTTGCGGCCGCCTACCAAGTTGACCTGGCCGAGGCGGCACGCGGCAACCTGACGGACTACCTTTCGTTCAACGACTTCTTCACCCGGGAGTTGAAGCCGGGTGCACGGCCCCTGCCGGAGGAGGAGAGCGCCATCTGCTGTCCCGCCGACGGCACCATCAGCCAAAGCGGCCGCATCGAAGGCGGCCGGATGCTGCAGGCCAAGGGTTGGCGCTACTCCTTGGCGGGCCTAGCTCACGAACTCGGCGAGGGATTTGACGGTGGCCAATTCGCCACCATTTACCTTGCGCCTCGGGACTATCACCGGGTCCATGTTCCCGCAGCGGGTCAGCTTACCGCCGCACGGGCCATTCCGGGTGCCCTGTTTTCCGTCAACGCCGCCACGGAGAACGCTGTGGAGGGCTTGTTCTGCCGCAACGAACGGCTGGTGTGCCGCTTGCGCACCGGCTTTGGCGACTTGCTGGTGGTGCTGGTCGGTGCCCTGATCGTGGGCAGCATCGCCACGCCCTGGCCGGGGCCGCAATCCCCCTATCGCCGCGTCGAAGCGCTTGAGCTCGACGTGCCCCTTGAGCGAGGCGCGGAGCTGGGGCGTTTTCTGCTCGGCTCAACGGTCATTCTCTGCTGCCCGCCGGGGATATGCGAACTCGATGCCTTGAAGACCGGCCAAAAGGTCCGCATGGGGATGCCAATCGGCCGCTTTCTGAACTCAGCGGTCAGCGAAGGGCACGACCTCGGCGAGGCTTGAAGCGCCCACGGCCAGCATGACCAAGCGGTCAACGCCGATGGCAACGCCGGCGCAGTCCGGCAGGCCCGCTTTCATGGCAGCTAGCAGGCGCTCGTCAGGGGCCATGACTTCCCGCCCGGCTTCACGGCGGCGCTGATTGTCCGTAGCCATCCGGGCGCCCAGTTCGGCGGCATCCGTCAGTTCATGGTAGCCGTTGGCGATTTCCACCCCATCGATGATGAGTTCGAAGCGCGCGGCGCGGGCGTCGGCGTTATCGCCGCGAGAATGGGCGTTATCGCCGCGAGAATGGGCGTTATCGCCGCGAGAATGGGCGTTATCGCCGCGAGAATGGGCGCCAGCACCGCGGACGCGGGCCAACGCGGCTTGGTCCGCTGGGTAGTCGGTGACGAAGCAGCGCACTGGTCCCAAGGCTTCAACGGCTTCGGCATAGGCTAGATCCAATTCCGCTCGCTCGCCGTGGACGGTGCCGACCAAGGATTCGTAGGTCATCCGTTCATAGGACGCGGGTCCAAGCAGACCGTCGATCAGGGCCACCACCTCCGTCATCAACGCTTGGTCGTCGAAGCCGAGCCGGTACCACTCCAGCATCGTGAACTCCTCCTGATGCAGGCGCCCGGACTCCCCTGCCCGGTACACCGGACCCAATTGGTAGATCGAGGGCGCGCCCGCCGCCAGCAAGCGCTTCATGTAGTGCTCCGGGGAGGTCTGCAGAAAAACGCCTGCCGAGGTGCGCAGGCTTTCGATTTGCGCCTCCGTGACCGAAGTGCGGCCTAGGGTCGGCGTCTGCACTTCGATGATGTGCCGTTCGGCGAAGAAGGCGCGGATTTGGGCCAACATCCCGGCCCGCGCTCGTAGCGCGGCTATCGAGCAGGTGGGGCGCCAGTCTTCATTGGTAGCCAATGGCGCAACGGGACACTAGGCGCGGCTAACGTACTCGCCGCTACGGGTGTCGATCTTGAGCACATCGCCAATGTTGATGAACAGGGGCACCCGGATGACGGTGCCCGTGGACAGGGTGGCCGGCTTGGTGCCGCCGGCGGCCGTGTCGCCCTTGAGGCCTGGGTCGGTTTCGGTCACTTCCAAGGTCACGAAGTTGGGCGCGGTGACGGAAATCGGATCGTCGTTCCACAGCGTCACTTGGCAGACATCCTGCTCCTTGATCCACGGCAGGGCCTCGGCCACCGCCGCCGCCGAAGCGGCAACCTGCTCGTAGCTGCCGTCGGTCTTCATGAAGTGGTGGAACTCGCCGTCGCTATACAGGTACTCCATCGAGAGCTCCATCACGTCGGCGGCTTCGATGAATTCGCCGGACTTGAAGGTCCGCTCCCAGACCCGCCCGGTCTTGAGATTGCGGAACTTGACGCGATTGAAAGCCTGCCCCTTGCCCGGCTTGAC
>CAZRBP010000073.1:15203-16919 GCA_964598305.1 uncultured Pseudomonadales bacterium
TCTTGAGATTGCGGAACTTGACGCGATTGAAAGCCTGCCCCTTGCCCGGCTTGACGAACTCGTTCTCCAGGATCGAGCAGGGGTCCCCCTCCAACAGCACCTTGAGGCCGGAGCGGAATTCATTCGTGGCGTAGCGGCCCATCGGCCAATGTTAACAGCTAAACCCCGTGTCTGGGTTCAGAAACACATCGGAACCTGCCCGCTCAACGAGTGCGGAGTTTCGCGCCAGCGAAACTCCATACGCGAACCGAAGGTTCGCGCGATTGCGGCGAAACCGCTCCCCCGCTTATTCTTCCCGCTCGCCATCATTGCTGGCATCCCGCCACAAGGCGATTGAGACGGGGGAGAGGATGAACGAAGCGCAGCGCGGCACCCGGTTGATTCGACTGCTTGACCGGGTCGAGGCACTCGGCAACCGGCTGCCGGATCCGGCGATGCTGTTTCTGGCCCTGCTGATCGCCGTCTGGGTCCTCTCGGCGGCGCTGGCGCAGTTCAGCTTTTCGCACATTGACCCGCGCACCGGCACGCCCCTCGAACTTCAAAATCTGGCCACGCCCAGCGAATTGGCGCAATTCCTGTCCAGCATGGTCGCCACCTTCGTCGGCTTTCATCCCCTTGGCGTGGTGCTGATCGCCATGCTCGGCATCGGCGTCGCCGACCACACGGGCTTCATCCGCACCGGCTTGAAGGCGCTGATGAACGTGACCTCCAAGGCGGTGGTCACGCCGATGCTGCTGCTGATCGCCATCATCAGCCACTCCGCGGTGGACGCCGGCTACGTGCTGGTGATCCCGCTCGGCGCGGTGATCTTTCAAGCTGCCGGACGGCATCCGCTGGCGGGCATTGCCGCCGCCTTCGCCGGGGTGTCGGGGGGCTTCAGCGCCAATTTCGTGCCTTCAGCGCTCGACCCGATGCTGCAGGGCATCACCCAAGCCGGGGCGCAGATCATCGATCCGGGCATTGAGTTGAACCCCTTGAACAACTGGTTCTTCACCTCCGCCTCGACGCTGCTCATCGTCGGGCTCGGCTGGTACCTGACCGACCGGGTGATCGAGCCGCGGCTGTCCACTACGGCGCTGGACGGCGACCTGGCTGAGACGCCGGAGCTTACGCCCCTGACCGTTGACGAGCGCCGCGGCCTGATCGCGGCCTTGGCGACAATGGGCTTGGCGCTCCTTGCCCTGTTCGTCAGCATGCTCCCCGAAGGCTCCGCTTGGCGGGCTGGGGATGGCCAGCTAACGGCTGGCGCCGCGCCGCTGATGCGCAGCATCGTGCCGCTCATTTTCCTAGTCTTCCTGATCCCCGGCGTCGTCTTTGGCTACGCCGCCAAAACCGTCACCGGGCACCGAGACCTCATCGCCGGCATGACCCAAGCGATGAGCGGCCTCGCCTACTACTTGGTCATGGCCTTTTTCGCCTCGCTCTTCATAGCCGAGTTCGGGCGCTCCAACCTCGGCGCGCTGATCGCGCTGGAGGGCGCGGCGCTGCTCAAGGCGGCGGCGCTGCCCGCCTTCGTCACGGTAGTGGGGGTGATCCTGATCACTGGGGTGGTGAACCTGTTCGTCGGCTCCGCGTCGGCGAAGTGGGCACTGCTGGCGCCGATCCTGGTGCCCATGCTGATGCAGCTCGGCCTGTCGCCGGACCTCACCCAAGCGGCCTATCGGGTGGGCGACTCCTCCACCAACATCATCACGCCGCTCATGCCCTACTTCCCGT
>CAZRBP010000074.1:0-4328 GCA_964598305.1 uncultured Pseudomonadales bacterium
CTGGCCGACGGCAGCAAGCGGCCGAAGAGCGATGCCATCTTCGCCGCCATCGGCGACGTCGATGAACTCAACAGCCAGTTCGGCGCCTTGCTCACCGAGGTGGCCGACGGCGACTTGGCCAATCAGCTGCGCGAAATTCAACAACAGCTCTTTGATCTCGGCGCCCACTTGGCGATGGTCGGTGAATTGCCCGCCCCCGGTGTCGAACGCTTGGAAGCGTCTGTAGCCGCTCTTAACGAGGCGTTGCCGCCGCTCACCGAGTTCGTGCTGCCCGGCGGCAGCCGCGCGGGAGCGGCCGCGCACGTCTGCCGCAGCGTCTGCCGCCGCGCCGAGCGCAGCCTGTGGCGGGCGGAAATGCCCGGCGGGGGCCGGTATCTCAACCGCTTGGGCGACTATTGCTTCGTCTTGGCCCGCGCCCTGAACGCGGAGGACGACCTGCCCGAAGACCTGTGGCGTGGTGTTTAAGGGGTCAGAAGTCCCTTGGCCCACGTTGACATATTGATGCATGACCCATATGTTTAGATGCATGAGAACGACGATTCGGCTGGACGACGGGCTTTTGATGGCCGCCAAGGGATACGCGGCGTCTGTGGGTCTGACTTTGACGGCGCTTATTGAGGAAGCGTTGCGGCAGCGCCTTGCGCAAGCCCGAGGCAGCGAGCGCGAGCATGTGCGGTTGTTGACGACCGGTGTGGGCGGTGTCCTGCCGGGCATCGACATGGACGATTCGTCCGCCCTCCTTGAAGCAATGGAGGCGGGCGATGACCCTTACTGACGTCAACATCCTGGTGTACGCGCACCGCCGGGACATGCCTGACCACAGGGCGTACCGCTCGTGGCTGGAGGCTGAGGTGAACGGGGATGCCGCATTTGGCGTGAGCGATCAGGTTCTAAGCGGTTTCATCCGGGTGGTCACCAATCCGAAGGTGTTCCGCCAGCCGAGTTCCCTTGCCGAAGCGCTGGCTTTCGCTGCGCAATTGCGAGACCAACCCAACGGAATCAACGTTGCTCCGGGCAATCGGCATTGGGAGATATTTGTCAGGCTCTGCACGGCCGCGGGTGCCAAGGGCAATCTAGTGCCCGACGCCTACTTCGCGGCGTTGGCAATCGAACACGGCTGCGAGTGGATCACCGCCGATCGCGACTACAGCCGATTTCCGGATTTGGCCTGGCGCCATCCTTTGGCCACCACACACTGACCTCTGAACTTGACTAATAGACCAATTGCCCGGCGCGGCCTCAGGGCTGTACAGTGCTTTGTTGCGGTTGTGGCGCTTCAGACCGGCTGGGCCCAGCCGGACGGCGGGCTTGAGCGGAGCTTGGCCACCCAAGCCGAGTCCGACGCGGCCGCTGCCGCCAGCCAGACCCGCATCGACGCGCTGGCGGACGCCGCCGCCCAAGACCTCCAACGTTGGCGCGTTGCCAACCAACGGCGGGAGTCCTTGAGCATCTACAACGGCCAACTGGAGCGGCTCATCGCCTCCCAAGAGGCGGAAATCGCCTCCTTGGCCCGTCAGACGGATGAAATCGAGTCGATCGAAACCGGCAGCCTGCCGCTGATGATCGAGATGATCGACACCTTGGCGGCGCTGGTCGCTGCCGACGTGCCCTTCCTGCTTGACGAGCGGGAGGCGCGCATCGCCGGGCTGCGGGAATTGATCGACCGGGCCGATGTCACCGCCGGTGAGAAGTTCCGCCGCATCATGGAGGCCTACTTGGTGGAAGTGGACTATGGACGCACCATTGAGGCGTATCGCGGCGAGCTGGTCACCGGCAGCGAAGTGCGCACCTTGGACTTCCTGCGCATCGGTCGCCTAGGCCTCTACTACCAAACCCTGGACGGCGCCGAGAGCGGCCGCTGGAACGCCTCGTCTCGCGCCTTCGAGGCCCTTGGCGGCAACGCCCGCCGTCCCATTCAGTCCGGCCTGCGGATCGCCCGCAAGCAGGCGCCTCCGGAGCTGCTTCGATTGCCGGTGCAGGGACCGGGGGTGCAGCGGTGAGAGCTTCTGCGGCGATGCTCTGCGGCTTGCTTTGCCTCGGCGCCGCTGCAGTTGAGGCGCAGGAACAAGTCGAGGCCCCGGGTGACTTGATCGAACTCTACGAAAAGGTAGCGCGGCAAGCGGCGTTGGAGTCCGGGCGCAGCAGCGAACGCGAACGGCGTTTTCAAGCATCCGCCGATGAAGGGGCGCGGATGCTGAAGCAGGTGCAGGACGACATCGCCCGCCTGGAGCGGCAAAAGGCCGACCTCAAGGGCCGGTTTGACGGCAACGAGGACCGGCTGGCGGAACTCGCCACCCAGCTCGACCGCCGCATCGGCGACCTCGGCGAACTGTTCGGCGTCTTTCGCCAGACCGCCGACGATGTCCAAACGCTGTTGTTTGACTCGCTCATCACCTTGGAGCACCCGGAACGGCGCGCCGAGGCGGCGGCGCTGGCGGAAAGCGCCGAAGTGCCCACCATCCCGCAGATGCGCGCCCTCTGGCGGCTGCTGATGCAGGAGATCGCCAATTCCGGCCAAGTCAGCCGCTTTCCTGCCGAGGTCATCGAGCCGGCGGGTGGCACGTACGAGGCGGAGGCTGTCCGGGTGGGCCTGTTCAACGTGGTGGCCGACGGCAAGTACCTAAACTACCTGCCGGAGAACAACCGCTTGGTGGAGTTGCCCCGGCAACCGGTGGCCGCCGCTCGCCGCAGCGCCGAGGCGTTGGGCGCCGCGCAGCCGGAGGAACTGGTGGACTTCGCCTTGGATCCGTCCCGGGGCGCTCTACTGGGCTTGCTGGTGCAGTCGCCGAGCCTCATCGAGCGCATCCAGCAAGGGCGCTTGGTGGGCTACTTCATTCTGGCCATCACGGCCATCGGCCTGGTCCTGGTGGCGGAGCGGGGGCTGCGCCTGACGGCCATCAATCGGCGGATTAAGCGGCAGCTTGAGGACTTGGACCAAGTCAACGACGACAATCCAGTGGGCCGCATTCTGTCCACCTACCACGAGCACGCCCATCTCGACGATCTGGAGCTCATATCGCGCCACTTGGAAAGCGTGGTCATCGCCGATGTGGCGGAGGTGCGCAAGGGCCTGCCCACCATCCGCGTTTTGGCCGCGGTAGCGCCCTTGATGGGTCTGCTCGGCACGGTAATCGGCATGATCGGCACCTTCCAAGCCATCACCCTGTTCGGGGCGGGTGATCCAAAGCTGATGGCCGGGGGCATCTCCCAAGCGCTGGTGACCACCGTTCTGGGCCTTTGCGCCGCCATACCGCTGCTGCTCTCGCACAGCTTCCTGAGCAGCCGTTCGACCCATCTGAGCAAGGTCATCGGCGAGCAGGCGGCGGGCTTGATGGCGCGGAAGGCGGAAGCGCTGGCCCGGTCCCGCCAATCCGCCGCCGGTTCGGCCTGAATCGGGACGGCCTGCCAATGGAAGGGTTGACAGTCGGGTTTTTCGACTTCATGGAACGGGGCGGGGAGGTGCTCTGGGGCATACTGGCGTTGACCGTCCTGCTCTGGTGGTTGGTGCTGGAGCGGCTGTGGTTCTTCCGCTATGAGTTGCCGGCCGTTCGGCAGCGGCGGCTGGAGGTTTGGCAATCGCGCCCGGAGCGGGTGTCTTGGTACGCGCTGCGGCAGCGTGTTCAACTCATTTCCGAAGTCGATTGCGCGATGGCCAGCCACCTCAAGACCATCACCGCGTTCATCGCCCTGCTGCCGCTGATGGGCCTGCTGGGCACCGTCACCGGCATGATCCAGGTGTTCGACGTCATGGCCAGCCTGGGCTCCGGCAACCCCCGGGCCATGGCCAACGGGGTCAGCGCCGCCACCATTCCAACCCTGGCCGGCATGGTGGTGTCGATTTCGGCCATACCCTTCGCCACCCATCTCCGCCGTCGCCACAAGCGCGAGTTGCGATTGCTCGGCGAGCGCATGGGCCACACCTGAGCGCGGGCTAGCGGCTAGGAGAGGAGTGCCCTCATGACGGACGGTTCCCGATTTTTCATCGATGAGGAGGAAGAGAGCCCCATCGACCTCACGCCGATGCTGGACGTGGTGTTCATCATGCTCATCTTCTTCATTGTCACCTCCACCTTCGTCAAGGAGTCCGGGGTGGACGTCACCCGGCCCAATGCGGAGACCGCAGCGCCCACCGATGCCTCCAGCATCCAAGTGGGCATCGCCGCCAACAACCAAATCTGGATAGAGAAGCGCCAGGTCGATAGGCGGGCCGTGCGGGCCAACATCGAGCGGGGCTTGGCGGAAAGCCCCGGTGCCGCCGTCATCATCATTGCCGATGCGCTGTCCAACACCGAGACCCTCATCGACGTGCTCGACCAAGCCCGGCTGGC
>CAZRBP010000074.1:4428-8632 GCA_964598305.1 uncultured Pseudomonadales bacterium
ATGCGCTGTCCAACACCGAGACCCTCATCGACGTGCTCGACCAAGCCCGGCTGGCGGGCGCCAGCAGCGTCTCGGTGGCCGCGGACGAGCCGTGACCGCAGCCGCGTTGACCCGTGTTCGCCAGCTTGGCGCTGCCGTCTTGGCGGTGGGCGTGGCGCTCGGCCTTTTCACGCTGATGAACGGGCTGATTCGCTCCGACGAGATTCTGGAGAAGCCCGACCGGGAGCGGGCCTACCTGAACTTCATCCGCATCGATCCGGCGGACACCGAGATCAACACCAAGGACCGGCGCCTCCCGGAGCCGCCCCCGCCGCCGGAGGAGGTGCCGGAAACGCCCGACTTCTCCACCCGCATCGACAGCGTCGCCGGTGATTTGGGCATGGACATGCCGACCATCGGCCTGCCCATCAACGACGGCAGCGGCCCCTATCTTGGCACCCTCAGCGCCGGCCAAGGCCTGGCCGGCTTCGACACCGACGCCATCCCGGTGGTGCGCATTCCCCCGGTCTATCCGCGCCGCGCCAAGCAGGCGCGCATCGAGGGCTGGGTGACGATGGAAGTGATCATCCGTCCCGACGGCTCGGTCTCCGACGCCAAGGTCATGGAATCCGACCCGCCTCGCCTCTTCGACGAAGCGGCCTTGGCCGCCATGCAGCGCTGGAAGTTCCGCCCCAAGATCGTGGACGGCACCCCGGTGGCGCAGCGCGCCAAGCAAACCATCGAGTTCGTGCTGGAGGGGCAGTGAAGAGCAGGCCCAAGAGTGGCGGGATGCCCGTGTGCCGAAGGTCGTTTCCGGTGTTGCCGAGGCGGCTTGCGGGCTTGGTGGTGATGGCATTCGTCACTTGCGTCCCGGTCCCGACCATCGCCGATTCCGTCACCGCCAAAACCTACAACCGGCTCACCGAGGCCCAGGATCTGATGGCGTCCAACGACGTGGAAGGCGCCGTGGCGAAGCTTGAGGCGCTGCTCGATAACGTTAAGGCCGACACCCTGGACCAAGCGCTGACCCTGCAAATGCTCGGCTATGCGGAAATGAGCGCGGAGCGCTTCGACCGAGCCATCACGCACCTCAAGCGAAGCCTGGCGCTCAACAAGCTGCCGGAGAAGGTGAAGTACAACGTCGGCTACATGGTGGCCCAACTGCATGCCGCGCAGAACGAATTCAATGAAGCCTTGGCCTTCGCCGCCGAGTGGTTCGAGACCTTGGCCCACCCCTCGCCGCAGCAGATGATGTTCATGGCCAACATCTACGCCCAGACCGAGCGCTACGACCAAGCCGTCCCCTACGCCGAACGGGCGCTGGCGCAAGCTGAAAAGCCGCGCGAAGCCTGGCATCAGCTGTTGACCGCCGCCTACTTCGAACTCGGCCGCTACCAACAAGCCGCAGCCACCTTGCAGCGCATGCTTAACGTGTGGCCGGACAAACCCGGCTATTGGGAGCAACTGGCCAGCGTTTACTTGGTGCTCGAGGACGAACGCCGGGCGCTCGCCACCCTGCGCATCGCTTGGCTTAAGGGGGTGTTGGAAAAGGGCTCATCCATCCGCTCGATGGTGCAACTCGCCGTCACCCGGGGTGTGCCGGAGCACGCCGCCCGGATGGTGGAGGCCGCATTCGAGGAAGGCCTGCTGGCCGCCGATGAGGACAACCTGGACCTGCTGGCCAACGCTTGGGTGGCCGCCCGCGAGTACGACCCCGCCATCGCGGCGTTCACCCGGCTGGCCAGCCTTAAGGCCGGCGGCGCGCCCTTGGTCCGCGCCGCCAACCTGCACATCGAGGCGGGCCGCTGGGAAAGTGCCGAGCAAACCCTGCGCGAAGCACTGGAACGCGGCTTGGACAAACCCGGCAACGCTTGGCTGCTGCTCGCCATCGCCTGCGCCGAGCAGGATAAGTTCAGTGAAGGCACCGCGGCGCTGCGCAAGGCAGGCGCCTTCGACGACACGAGGCAGCAGGCAGCCCGCTGGCGAGGCTACATCGCCGACATGCGCAAGCAGCACGAATGGCAGCGGAGCTACGGGAGCTGAACGGTAGTGGGTCAGTTTGAATTTCAGTCCGTGCGGATGGCGCATGACCGAAACGAGGGCGGGACGCCCTCGAGCCGGGGAACCCCACCCGTTTCAACCGGAGTTTCGCGCCAGCGAAACTCCCGTCGAATCAGGCGGGATTCCTTCGGCAAGGGTGTCCGCCCTTGTCCTGACGCTCGTTTCAGCTGCCGCGCATCCGTTCCAAGTGGGTGTCGGTGCTGCCCCTGCGATCAAGAATGCCGTAAACGCGGTCAACCGGATGGCTAGCGGCAGTCCGCTTGCGGATTAGGATCCCCTCTGGCGCTGGTTCGAGTTGCACCTCAACGTTGTGGTGCATGCCGTACCGGTCCCTCAGAGCCTTGGGAATGGTGATCTGGCCTCGTTGGGAAACGTGCATATCGAATCCTAACATCCACTGTGATAAAACCCCCACCCTCCGATTGATCGCAGGGTAGTTCACATGGCCGAGAGGGCAGAGGAAGTCAACGAGGCGATGCGCCGCAGCACCAAGGAGTGGCGCGACGCTTGGCCGCTTGATCCCCATCAAGATCCCTACGAGGTTCCGTTGGATTACTTGGACCCTGCCCATCCGGCGCTGTTCAAGGCCAACACCGTGCTGCCCTGGTTCGAGCGGCTGCGTGCCGAAGCGCCGGTTCATAAGTGCAAGGACAGCCAGTTTGGCCCCTATTGGTCGCTGACCCGCTATGACGATGTGAAGTACGTGGACACCCACCACGATCAATTCTCATCGGACATCATGAACGGCGGCATTCGTCTTGGCGGACGCAAGCTGGAAGCCCCGCCGGACCCGATGTTCCACCTGCCCATGTTCATCATGGCCGACCCGCCGGTGCACGAAGCCCAAAGGATGGCTGTCGCACCGATGTTCGCGCCGTCCAAGCTCGGCCGGCTGGGGGACCTGATCCGCACCCGCGCGGGCGCCATTCTGGACGAACTGCCCCGGGGCGAATCCTTCAATTGGGTGCGTCGAGTGTCTGTGGAGTTGACCGGGCAGATGCTGGCAACTCTATTCGATGTGCCCCAAGAGGACCGGCACAAGCTCATTCACTGGTCCGACACCGTGGAGCGCATCAGCGACCCGGACTACTTCGAGACCTTCGAAGACGGCTTTCAGGAGCTCTGGAAGTGCTTTGAGTACTTCAACGCCCTGTGGCAGGAACGGGCCGCCGCTCCGGATCAGGGGGAAGACCTGATTTCGTTCCTAGCTCGGGGCGAGGCCACCCGCAGCATGACCCCCAGCGAATTCCTGGGCAACGTCCTGCTGCTGATCGTGGGCGGCAACGACACCACCCGCAACTCCATTTCCGGCGGGGTGCTGGCGCTCAACGAGTTTCCCGGCGAATTCGCCAAGCTCAAGGCCAACCCCGGCCTGATCCCCAACATGGTGCCGGAGATCATTCGCTGGCAGTCACCGGTGGCGCACATGTGCCGCACGGCCTTGGAGGACGTGGAGATTCGCGGCCAGCGGATTAACAAGTGGGACAAGGTCTGCATCTGGTATCTGTCCGGCAACCGCGATGAGCAACGCATCGCCGAACCGAACCGCTTCTGGATCGACCGCCCCAACGCGCGCCAGCATCTATCCTTCGGCTTCGGCATTCACCGCTGCTTGGGCAACCGGCTGGCGGAGATGCAGCTCAAGATCATCTGGGAGGAGATCCTGAAGCGGTTCCGGGAAGTCGAAGTGGTCGGTGAGCCGGAATATCTCAACTCCAACTTCATCCGCGGCATCACTAGCCTGCCGGTGCAGGTGCGGGAGTAGGGGAGCGATTCAGCCTTCGCGAAATCCCTGCTTGTGGATTTGCGCCTTCTGCCGCTGCCAATCCCGATCCCGCGCTGCAGCCCGCTTGTCATGCTGCTTCTTGCCCTTGCCGAGGGCGATCTCGCACTTCACCCGGTTGTGCTTCCAGTACATGGCGGTGGCGACGCAGCTATAGCCCTTGGCTTGGGTGGCGGTGAAGATGCGGGCCAGTTCCTGGCTGTGCAGCAGCAGCTTGCGGGTTCGCTGGGGGTCCGCCACGACGTGGCTTGAGGCGCTTGGCAGAGGCGCGATGTTGGCGCCGAGCAGCCAGGCCTCGCCATCGCGCAGCAGCACGTAGCTGTCCACGAGCTGCGCCTTGCCGGCGCGGATGGCCTTGACCTCCCAGCCCTCAAGCACCAA
>CAZRBP010000074.1:8732-16798 GCA_964598305.1 uncultured Pseudomonadales bacterium
CGAGCTGCGCCTTGCCGGCGCGGATGGCCTTGACCTCCCAGCCCTCAAGCACCAAACCCGCTTCGAACCGCTCGGTCAGCGCATAGTCGTGGCTCGCCCGTCGGTTGCGGGCGATGGTCGCCGAGCGCTTTGTGGCGCTTGGCTTGGTGGCGTTCTTTGCGGACATGGTCTGATTATAGGGTGGCTTTGGTCTGCCCTCGCGAGACATGGGCTAGCGGAGTTTCGCGCCAGCGAAACTCAAACGAACTCCGGCCCCAAGGGGCCGGAGTTCGCTTGTTTGTCGTGCATCGCTTAGCGAAAATGAACGGAATCAGTCAGGGAGGGCACCATTGTGGCCGAAGTCGCGCAATCCGGGCAGTCAAGGCATGGGATGTGGTCCAGCCGCTGGATGTTTGTGCTCGCGGCGGCGGGCTCGGCGGTGGGTCTGGGCAACATTTGGCGGTTCCCCTACATCACCGGCGAAAACGGCGGCGGTGCCTTCGTTCTGATCTATCTGGTGTGCATCGCGCTGGTCGGCATCCCCATCATGATGGCGGAGGTGATGATTGGCCGGGAAGGGCGGCAAAGCCCGGTCAACACCATGCGCGGGCTGACCCAGCAGCACCACCAGCACCGGGGCTGGGTGCTCATTGGTTGGGCCGGCTTGCTGGCCGGCTTCCTGATCCTGTCCTTCTACGCCGTCATCGGCGGTTGGGCGTTCAAGTACATTCTCGGATTGGCGGGTGGCGGCTTCACCGACGCCACCGCCGGCCAAGCGACGGGCACCTTCGATGCCTTTCTGGCCAGCCCGTGGGAAATGCTGTTTTGGCACACCCTGTTCATGGTCGTCGTGGTGGCGGTGGTCAGCCGCGGAGTGGTCAGGGGCCTGGAGACGGCCATCCGTTGGATCATGCCGTTGCTCTTCGTGTTGTTGGCGGTGCTGTTGGGCTATGGCGTCACCTCCGGCGGCTTCGGCCAGGGCTGGGCCTTCATGTTCCGCTTCGACTGGGATGCGCTCACCGACCGCGCCCTGTTTGAAGCCTTGGGCCATGCCTTCTTCACCCTAAGCGTGGGGATGGGTGCCATCATGGCCTACGGTGCCTATGTGCCGAGTTCCGTATCCATCACTAACACCGTGGTCACCATCGCCGTCCTCGACACGGTGGTTGCGTTGGTGGCGGGCCTGGCCATCTTCCCCATCGTCTTCGCCAACGGCTTGGAGCCGGGGCAGGGCCCGGGGCTGCTGTTCGTGACCGTGCCCTTGGCCTTTGGCCAATTGCCCTTGGGGGCCTTGTTCGGCGCCGTTTTCTTTACCTTGGTGAGCCTCGCCGCCATCACGTCGGCCATTTCACTCACCGAGCCGGCCTTGGCCTACTTGGTCGAGGAGTACAACGCCAAGCGCTCGAGGGTCGCCATCACTTGGGGCGCTGGCTGCTGGCTGCTCGGCATCGGCACGGTGCTCTCCTTCAACGAATGGGCGGAGTTCCACATCGTGGGGGATATGACGATTTTCGGTTTCGTGGACTACGTCACCCAAAACCTCATGCTGCCGCTCGGCGGCTTGTTCATCGCCTTGTTCGCCGCCTTTGCCCTGCCGAAATCGGTGCTCGGGAACCAATTGGGGTTGACCGGCCCGGTTGCGCGCAAGCTCTGGCTGGTGCTGGCGGGCGTGACCGCGCCCTTGGGCGTCCTAGTGGTGTTCTTGGTCACGATCATCGGCCTCGACAACGTCAAGGCTTGGTTTGCCGGATGACGAAGCTCAAGCGCTCGGCTGTGCTCCCCTACGCCGCAGACGACGTTTACGGCATCGTCAACGATGTGGCCCGCTACCCGGAGTTCCTGCCCGGGTGCGTTAGCGCGGTCGTTTTGGCGGCTGAACCCACGGCCATGGAGGCGCGGCTGACCGTCGAGGCCAAGGGTTTCAGGGAGAGCTTCACAACCCACAACAGGCTGCAGCCGGGCCGCGCCATCCGGCTCGACTTGGTGGATGGCCCGTTCAGCGACTTCAAGGGCGAATGGCGGTTTTCCGATTTCGGCGGGGGCGGTGGCTGCCGAGTGGAACTCGACTTGAACTTCGCCCTAAAGGGCGCACGCCGCCTACTGTCCAAGGCGGTGGCGGCAAGCATCGGCGCAATGGCCAATGCGGTGATGGACGCCTTCTGCCACCGAGCCCACGAGCAGTTGGGTGCCTCATGCGGGTCGAAGTAGCCTACGCAGCCGCCGAGCGGCAAGTGCTGGTCGCCCTTGATGTTGATGAAGGGGCCACCGTGGAGGCGGCCTTGCGGCAGGCAGCTCGCCACGCCGCCTTCGACGGCTTGAACCTAAGCCGCATGCCGGTGGGCGTTTACGGCAAGCGGGTTGATCGTGGCCGGCTGCTGCGTCCCGGCGACCGCATCGAGCTGTATCGGCCCTTGCTGCTTGATCCCAAGGAGGCGCGCCGCCGCAGGGCGTTGGCCAACCGCAAGTCGGTCTAGCCGCCGCTGCCGGCCTCACGGGTGGCGTCGCTGGGCGCTAGGTCGCCCGCCAGCGATGAGAGGGCGTCGTTCTGGAAGAAGACTGTGAAGCGCTGTTCGGTCTCGAAGCGCCCCGGCACCTTGATGGTGTAGATGTAGTCCCAGCGGTCTTGGTTGAAGATGTTGCGCACCACCGGCTCCCCCATGATGAAGGCGACCTGTTCCCGGGTCATGCCGGGCTTGAGCTGATCGACCATCTCCTGGGTGATGACGTTGCCCTGCTGCACGGTGATCTTGTGCACCCGGGGCACCTTGAACTTGGGCAACTTCGGCATCTTCGGCATCGCGCAGCCCGCCGCCAGCACGGCACCGGCGAGCAGCAGGACGAATGGGCGTCGGCGCATTAGGGCGTTCCCTAGCGTGTTCAGGCGGCGAATCTTAGCGGCAAACTCGGGCCGGAACAAAGCCCGGGGCCGAGCGGCTGCTTCGAGTGGTTTGCGGAACTTGTGCGAAATCTCCCACAGACCACGTACGCCCTCGTTTGGTCCATCCGTCGCCAAACCCTGCTGCGCAGGGATTCCTCAAGACCGTTGGCTCAAGCGGTGAGCCAAATCCGCCGAATCTCTCAGCGATCTCGCATACCTCCATCACCGCCCCGCCGCCCAGCAATCGGATATCATGCCCTGCAACGCACCCACACCGAACGGGTCACTTGCCAACACTGGGAAAGAGAACGCCATGGACGCCAAGCAGCCACCCACAACCTCCCCCGATCAAGCCACAGGCATCGGCGAGCGCCTTGTCCACATCGAGTCCAGGATGGATTTCGTCGCCACCCGCGAGGATGTCGCCCTCGTGCGCACCGAGATGGCCAACATGAATGCCGACTTGCGCACCGAGGTCGAGGGCACTCGCACTGAAATCGAGCGCACCCGAACCGAGATTGCCAAGACCAATACCCAAATGGCTGAATTGAAGGCCGACCTGCTCACCGGGGTCGCAGAAGTGAAAACCCTAGTTGCCAATCGCGAGGCCTCCATGCAGCGCTGGCTGCTGGGCATCACCGGCACCGCCATGATCGGTGTGACCACCGCCTTGGTCCGCACCTTCGTGTAACTCTTCAGCCCGGATATTGCCCCAATTGCCGAACTTTAGAGATTCCAGTGAAGTTCGGCATGTCCATTGACGTTCTTGAGGGAAGAGGGCGCCGCCAAATGCCGGGTTTAGCCTGAGGCTGAAGGATTCAGGCGACGCCTCGGTGGAGACGATTTACCAAATCCTATGCGTCATTGACCTACAAGCAATGTAGGCGATTCTGCGATTGAGCTTTTGCTTCCATCGGCTTGACGAACGTCGGGGTTGCGGATATTTCAGCTGAGCAACAACCTGATGGACCTTATGTGACGGACACGCATCGAGTGCCTCGCCGCAAAGCCTCAAAATGCCGGACAGACCTGCGATGCCATGTCCATAAGAAGCAACGCAAAGGTAGGCGGTGCAAATCTCAATCTTACTACGTCGATGAGAAAGCGCGATGGCGAGAGCTTGCTCTCTGATCTTTCGGCGGACCGTTTTCTCGTATCGATTCGTGACGACGCGAACAAACTGTTGTTCAATTGTACTTGCTCCTTGAATTCCCCTTCTTGTGACCAGAGCAAGTGCTGCCCTAAGCATACCCAATGGATCAACTCCAAAGTGTAGCGAATTGCGGTGGTCCTCCCCAACGATCAGGGAGTGAGTGCGTTTGGAACAACGTTTCGACTTGTGATGCGATCCACTGTCGCGAGACAGATGGCGACGTCGGAACGAAAATTCCAGAGGTTGGTTGCTTCGGCGAAGCGCGAAATCGCATCTCCATGTGCCAGTGACCGGTGACCGAAGGTAACGGAAACACTTTTTCGCGAGCGAGAAAGAACAGAAATCCCAGAGTTAGGCCGCCCAAGACGGTTGAGATAAAACTGACTAGAAAATTCAGTAGGTGCTGATCAATCATGTCTAGTCCGGACGTCGGCCAAGTTCACTGTGATCTTTGGAAACGAATCCTTCGCCACTTTTCCGAGGGATGATGCCATCGAATTTGGTGCCGTCCAGCGCTACAAGACGAAAAATAGGTTCGCCCCAAGGCTCGTCTGGGTGCTTTCCAAGCATTGACCATCACTCATTCGTACTCAACCAGACCGGGAGCCGATCCGAACCTGCATTCCCAAGGCACGCGTGATCCGCATCACTGTTGCGAACGACGGGTTGCCATCCGCTGACAGCGCCTTGTAGAGGCCCCTGCGAGTCATCCCAGCGTCGAGGGCGAGCCGAGCCATGTTTCCGGCCCGCGCCACGTCGTTCAGCGCGGCTCGGATCAGACTGCCGTCTCCGGGGTCTTCGTCGGCACATGCTGCCAAGTACAGCCTCACATCTTCTGAGGTATGTAGTTGTTCAGCGGCGTCCCATTTGCTGAATGTCTCATTCATGTCCGTCTCCAGTTGTTCGCCAGCCGCCTAGCGCGATCGATATCTCGCTGCTGGCTGGTCTTGTCTCCGCCGCACAGCACCACAACTGTGTCGCCGTCTCGCAGGCAGTACAGCCGGTAGCCCGGTCCATGGTGGACTCGCATCTCGAACAGGCTGCCAGCCACCGCCCTTGTGTCACCCGCGTTGCCGAGGGTGACGTTGCGCAGTCGAGCATTGATCCGCGCCACTGCGGCACGGTCCCTCAGGCCGCCTATCCAGCGCCGGAACGTAGCGCTCTCAACCACTTCGGCCATTGGAACAACTGTAAACCGTGGTTCACGGCGGGGTCAACGGCTTGCTCAAGACGTCGCCTCCTCGAGCAGGGTGCGGGCGTAGGCGCGGGTTTTGTCGGTGAGATCGGCCCCGGCCAGCATGCGGGCTACCTCCTCGGTACGGTTGTCGGCGGTGACGCAGCGCAGGCGGACGGTCTGGGCGGCGTCCTTCTCCACCACGAGGTGGCTGTTGCCGAGGGCGGCGACCTGGGGCGCGTGGGTGACGCAAAGCACTTGGGTGCGGTTGCCGAGGTCGCGCAGCAGGCGGCCGACGATGTCGGCGGTGGTGCCGCCGACGCCCACATCGGCTTCGTCGAGCACGAGGCAGGGGAGGCGCATCTTCTGCGCGGCGACAACCGAGACCGCTAGGCTGAGGCGCGCCCGTTCGCCCCCGGAGGCAATGCGGGCCAAGCTGCCGGCTGGATACTTGGGGTTGGTGGTCACCTGGAATTCCACGGTTTCCAGGCCGCGCTCCGAATTGGCTGCCTCAAAGGCCACTTCGAATGCGCCGCCCGCCATGCCCAAGGCTTGAATGTGAGCGCTCACTTCGGTGGCGAACGCTTGGGCGGCTTCGCGGCGGGCGGAACTGACGCACCTGGCGAGGCGCTGGAACTCATCGTTCCACCGGTTAGCTTCTTCCCTAAGCGCCTCGATGTTCTGGCGTTCGGTGGCCTGCGCCTCAAGCTCCGAGGCCAAGCCCTCGGCGTGTTCCGCCAGTTTCTCCGGTGCCACGCGGTGCTTGCGGGACAGGTCGTGAAACCGGTCGAGCCGTTCCGTAATTTGGGATAGGTGGGCGGGGTCGGTGTCGAAGGCATCGACGTAGCCACTCAAGTCATGGGCGGCGTCGTCGATCAACTGCAGCGCTGAACTCAAGGCATCCCGTGCTTGGACCAGCTTGGGGTGTTCATCGTCGATACCGCTTAGTTGCCGTTGGCTGCGGCGTGCGTCGGCCATGTCCGACAGGCAATCGATGGCTTGGCGCACCGCCTCCTGAATGTCCTGGGCTTGGGAGAGGCGGCGAAACTCCGCCTCCAGGGATTCAAATTCGCCTTGAGCGGGATCCAAGACTTGCAACTCATCGAGTTGATAGCGCAGCAGCGCCCGGCGGTCCTCCGCGTTGGCGAGCTCGGTTTCGAGGGCAGCCAGGGCTTTTTCGGCTTTGCGGGCGGCGCGGTAGGCGTTGGCCATGCCTTGGCGGTCGGCGGCGGGGACGCCGTAGGCGTCGAGCAGGCCGAGTTGCACGTCGCGTCGGGCGAGCCGTTGGTTCTCATCCTGGCTGTGGATGTCGATCAGCCCTTCGGTCAGTTCGCGCACCATGCCCAGATTGACCGGGACGCCGTTGACGAAGGCCCTGGAGCGCCCATCGACCCCGATGACCCGGCGCAGCAGGCAGCGGTGGGGCGCATCGGCGTCATCGAGGTCGGCGGCCTTGAGTGCTTCGAACGACGCCGAGTGTTCGGCGAGGTCGAATTCCGCCGTCACCTCCGCCCGCCGGGCGCCTGGCCGAATCAAGTCGGTTCGCGCCCGTTCGCCCACCACCAAGGCCAAGGCATTCATCAGGATGGACTTGCCCGCGCCGGATTCGCCTGTCACCACGGTCAGGCCGCGGTCGAAGGCAACGTCCACCTTGGCCACCAAGGCGAAGTCCCGAATGGTCAGTTGCTTCAGCAAGTTCTTGACGCTGGGGCAAAAAGGAACATATTACTTGAAGGCCGACGGGTTGGCCGGTTTAGTCGCATTGAGGAGTGTAGGCATTGGATCAAGTTGACGAGCGCACCGAGCAGCTATTCAAGCTGTTGGTGGAGACCTACATCAGCAATGGGCGGCCAGTGGCGTCAGGGGCGCTGGCTGGGCAGCCAAGCGTGTCGGTCAGCCCGGCCACGGTGCGCAACATCATGGCCCGCCTGGAAGGCCAAGGCCTGGTCAAGTCGCCGCACACCTCCGCCGGTAAGGTGCCCACCAGCCAAGGCCTGCGCTTCTTCGTTGAAAGCCTGCTAGCCGTCGAACCCCTGGACGATGCCGGGCGCCGAGGCATCGAGGCGCAGTTGGACCCTGATTTGCCGCCCTCCGAGCTGATTGAATCCGCCTCCGAAGCGCTCTCCCGCATCACCTCCATGGCCTGCGTGGTGACCCTGCCTCGGCAGGAGCAGGCGGCGTTGCGCCATGTTGAGTTCCTCAAGCTCGATGCGGAACGCGTGTTGGCGATCCTGGTGTTCAACGACCGGGAGGTGCAGAACCGGGTCATGCACACCGACCACGAGTACCAGGAAGCGGATCTGGTGCGGGCTGCCAACTTCATCAACCAGGAGTTCGGCGGCCTGACCTTGGGCGACGCTCGCAATGGGCTGCTGGCCAGCATGCAGCGCGACAAGGACCGCATGGACAGCTTGCTGCAGTCAGCGCTCGACATGGCCGCCCAAGCCTTTGCCAAGCCGCCGACCGGGGGCAGGGGCTTTGTGGTCGCCGGGGAGTCGAACCTGCTCGACATCAGTGCCGACACGGACACCGTGCGCGGCCTCTTCGAGGCCTTCACCCGCAAGGGCAGCATCCTGCACCTGCTCGACCAGTGCCTGAACACGGAGGGCATCCAACTGTTCATCGGCGATGAGTCGGGCTACGAAGTGCTCGATGAGCTGGCCTTGGTGTCTTCCTCGTACTCGGTCAATGGCCGCATCGCCGGGGTGCTCGGCGTGGTTGGCCCGACGCGCATGGCCTACCAGAAGATCATCCCGGTGGTGGACGTGACCGCCCATCTGCTTGGCGACGCGTTGAATCCTTCTTGAGCGGCGCAGGCTCCTAGAAAGCCGACTCGCCGAGCAGGCTGCGGCCGATGATCAGTTGCTGCATCTCCGGGGTGC
>CAZRBP010000075.1:0-16727 GCA_964598305.1 uncultured Pseudomonadales bacterium
GCGAGGTCAGGCTGCGGCCCAAGCCGTGCGAGCGCAGGCTGGGCGCCACGTTGACGCGGATCTCGCCCACCCGGCGCGTCCAGCGGGCCGGATTGCGCTCGACCGTGGCGTAGCCGACGAAGTCGCCCTCCGAATAGGCGCTCAATGAGAAGCTGGCGCCGCTGGTGACGTTGGCCAGCCACGCATCCACGATGTCCGGCTCGGTGATGTCGAGCCGCAGGAAGAGCAGGTCCTGCTCGGGCAGCGCTCGGGCGAACGCCAGCACCGGCGCCCGGTCTTCGGGGCCAAAGATACGGATTTCCACGTCCTGGCCGGATAGGCTGATGGTCTTCGGATAGCCGTTCGCCACTTCGCCAAGCGCCTCGGCGGACTGGGTTGTTGCGTCGTTCATGGGGTGATTCCCTTTGTTTTCGTTTGTCGCGCCGCCGCCTGCGCCTCGGCTTGGCGCGGCTCGGCCCGGGATGCCTTCGACCCATCGGCGCCGCGCGCCGCTGTGAGCAGCTCCGTGAAGGCGCCGTCCACGGCGTCTGCCATGCGCTCGACGTCGGGCATCAGCCCAGGGTCGCAAACCAAGCTAAAGAAAAGTTGCTTGTTGTAGCTGGTGACGGCCAGTCCATAGCCCAACACCCCGCCCAGCATCAACATCGCCAGCACATCGAGCACTTGGTGGCCAGCGATGTACTGGGGCACCTGCACGCCGGGCACGTTGGTGCACGTGAAGTTGAAGCCGGCCATGGGCATCGACCCGCTCCAAGAAGGCGCTGGCGGCGACGGAATGCGGGCAGCGAGCGCCGTGGGGTCGAGGGGACCACCCACCAATTGGGCGGGCGCCATGGCCAGCGGCGGCGGTGACGGCATGGACTCCATCAGATGCTGGAGGGCTTGGGCCTCCCGGTTCTGCTTGATCTGCTCCATTTCATGGCGAACCTTGCGCAGCCGTTCCACGATGTCCATCGGCGCCGCCGGAAACATGGGGAATATGCCCGACACCCGATTGCCTAAGGCACCTTGCTCGTCCTCCTGCCGGACGTTGACCGGGCACATGATGCGCAGGTTCCGATCAGTCGCCGCTTCTCGACCGCCCGCTAGATAGCGGGCGGCGCCTTCCGCGGCCACCGACAGCACCACATCGTTGATGGTGCCGCCGAAGCGGCGCCGAATCTCCCGAAACTCACCAAAGCTGTATCGCCGCCAAGCCAGCTCGCGCTTCGGCCCCACCAGTCCGGCGTTCCAAGGCGCCATCAGCACCGGCTCAGCCACGAAACGGGTGATGGACTCACCGGCCCGGCGCAGCATCTCCATGCGCTCGCCGCTGAGCTTCATCGCCTCGAACGGGTTGCCGTCCAGCACCGACTCGACTTGCTCGCGCAGGGCTTCCGTGGCCAGTTCGACGGGGTTGGGCAAGGGCGCAGGCTGCCAAGGCTCCGGTTCCGCCGCCGGCTCGGGCGCATTGGCCTGAAGGTCGAACAACACGAGAGAAATGTCCACCCCCGATGCGCCGTCCGCCATGGCATGGTGGCCCATTTGCACCAGCACCGTGCGATCCTTGACGCCTTCGATGACATAGGTGAGCCATAACGGCCGGTCCCTGGGCAGCAGGGGTTCAGCCAGCTTGGCCGCAGCCGTCAGGGCCTCATCCAACGTGGCGCCTGCTTCCAGCGCGTGTGCCTTGACATGATGGGCAATGTCGAAGGCGGGATCGTCCACCCACTTCGGATGGGCCAGGTTGAAGGGCGCAAAAACCAGCCGCTGGCGCAGCCGCGGCACCAGGTGCAGGCGACGGGCAATGTGCGCCCGAACCGTTTCCGTGGACAGTTCGCCCTCCACCACCGCGATGTTGGCGCCGTGCATGGGGCCGCTGGCGGTCTCCCCGTAAAGGAAGGTCGCGTCGTGGTCTGAAAGCCGCATGGGATAGTTCCTTAGGGCGCTAACGACGCCCGTGGGCGCGCACTATGCCCGCCAACGTCCCGCTTCGCAACAGGCGCTTCGCCTTCGGCGAAGCGTTTGAGTTGCTTCGCAACTGCGCGAGCAAGCTCGCGTTTGAGTTGCTTCGCAACTCGGCGTTCGTTGGGAGTTCCGCTCACGCGCAACTCGGCGAAGTGGCTTGTTAAGCTAATTTAGGCTGGCTAACATAGCCATGTTTGCGTCACGGTGGAAGTTGAATGATTCATGCCAAGATATCTGAAGTAAAGGATGGCCTGAGCGCCTATCTGCGCCGGGTCAAGGCGGGCGAGCCGGTGGTGGTTCTGGAGCGGAGTACCCCAATCGCCCGAATCGTTCCCTTGGATTGGGAGTCGGAAAGCGTGGATTCAACCGGCGAGGCGGGCGGCAACACCAAGCTGGCGCGCCTGGAAAGAGCAGGCATCGTGATGCGCCGCGGCGCGGGAAGCCCCTTGGACGCCATTGGGCAGCCTTTGCGCACCCGCAGCAGCGTTCTGGATGCGTTGCTGGAGGAACGTGCGGAAGAACGGCG
The DNA here is from genome assembly GCA_964598305.1 of uncultured Pseudomonadales bacterium. Taxonomy (GTDB): domain Bacteria; phylum Pseudomonadota; class Gammaproteobacteria; order Pseudomonadales; family Azotimanducaceae; genus Azophilus. The sequence continues at coordinate 2,474 of CAZRBP010000075.1, forward strand.
TGAAGGCTCCCGATGAATTTCTGGGACACTTCCGCCCTAGTGGCCCTTGGCGTCGAGGAGGTCCACCATCGCCGGGCGCGGGAGATTCTTGAAGCCGACGACCGCATGGCCGTTTGGTGGGGCACCGCAATCGAATACGTCGCTGCCCACTCAAGGCGGGAGCGTGAGGGCAGCCTGACCACCGGCGAAGTCTCTGCACAGATCGCTCGTCTTCATGCGTTGTCACAGGTGTGGTACGAAGTGCAGCCAAGCAGCAGGATCAAGCTCCTGGCGCAGCGGTTGCTCCGCGTGCATCCGCTCAGAGCGGCGGACAGTCTGCAGCTCGCCGCCGCCCTCGCCGTCGCCGAGGACGACCCGTCCGGCATTGGCTTCGTCTGCTTTGACGCACGCCTGAACGAGGCGGCATCACGCGAGGGATTCAAAATTCTAGGGGACCTCTGATTGCAGCAGGGCATCGGCGGATGGTGCCCAAACCGCAGCGATCAAACAGATGAACAACCCGCAATTGACAACCGGCTCAACGGCCAAGCATCTGGTGCGGATGACCCTGCCGATGTTCGTCGGCATCTCATCGATGATCGTGGCGTCGATGATCGACATCATCTACATCGGCTGGCTCGGCAGCCTGGAGCTGGCGGCGATCAGCTTCACCTTCCCGCTGGTCATGGGGTTGGTGACGCTGTCGATGGGCGTCGGGATCGGCGCCGCCTCGATCATCGCCCGCTTATCCGGCCAAGGCGATCATCGGCAAGTGCGGCGCTTGGCCACCCACGCCCTGCTGCTGGCGGGGCTGCTCGTGGCGGCGCTTTCCGTCTTGATGTACGCCTTTCAAGTGCCGATCTTCCGCCTGTTGGGCGCCGACGAAGCCGTGCTGCCGCTGGTCATCGAGTACATGAGCATCTGGATCGCCGGCCAACCCTTGTTCACCCTGCCCATGGTGGCCACCATGATCATGCGGGCCACCGGCCACGCCCGCGCCCCCGCCTGGGTGATGGGCGGCAGCGCCATCCTGCAGGTCGCCTTGGCGCCCGCATTGATTTTCGGCCTGCCCGGCCATTGGGACGGGCTGGGCTTGGCTGGCGCCGCCTGGGCCTTCGTCAGTTCAAGGGGGATGACCTTTCTAATCGCCCTCGGCCTGCTGCTCAACATGCGCCTGCTCGATTTCCGGGTGATGAACGTGGGCGCCGTCTGGGCTTCTTGGCGGGAAGTGCTGGCCATCGGCATTCCCAGCGCGATGAACAACCTCATTGGCCCGGCCTCCTTGGCGATCACGGTCGCCCTGCTGGCCAACCACAGCCATGCGGTGGTGGCCGGATTTGGGGTAGCGTCGCGCATGGAGTCCCTAGCGACCATGGTGCTCATGGCCCTGTCGGCCAGCACCGGCCCTTTCGTTGGCCAAAACTGGGGCGCCGGCCGCTACGGACGCATCCATGAAGCCCATCGGCTCGCCTTTCGCTTCGCCTTGGGCTACGGCGTGGCCGTTTGCGTCATTCTTGCCCTCTGGGGCGAGCCTTTGGCCGCCCTCATCATTGACGATGAGGCCGTGGTGAATGCCACCTACGCCTACCTGCTCATCGTGCCCGTCACCTACGGCTTGCTGGGCGTCAGCATGATCGTCGGCGCCACCTTCACTGCGCTGGGCAAGCCCATCCCCACCCTGCTGCTCTCCCTCGGCCGGATGGTGGCGTTCTACCTACCGTTGGCGTTGGCGGGTGACCGCCTGTTCGGCTTTGTCGGCATCTACGGCGCTGCGGCCTTGGCCAACCTGCTGATCGCGATCCTGTCGGCCAGTTGGCTGAGGCACCATCTCCGCCGCCACACGCCCGCCGTGGGGTCAAGAGGCTCTACCCCAACCCAAACACCAGGATCAGCAGCACCGCTGGCGGTGCAACAAAGCGAGTGAGCGCGAGCCAGGCACGAAACTGCCAAGGCTTGGCCAAGGCCAGTTCCGCCCGAGCGGAGTCGGCACGGATGAACCAAGCGGCAAAGATCGCAATCAGCAAACCACCCAAGGGCAGCATGATCTGGTTGGGCAGGTAGTCCAAGGCGGCGGCGAGACTGGCGCCGAACAAACTAACCTCCGCCCAATGGCTGTGCGACAGCATCGAGATGACGCTCAGCACACCGACCGCCAAGGTGACCAGCAAGGCGCCGCGGCGGCGGGCAATGCCAAAGCGCTGCTCAACCCAAGCCGTAAGCGGTTCCTGCAAGCCCACCATGGACGTGACGGCCGCCACCGACAGCAGCAGAAAGAACAGCACCGCCACCCAACGCCCCCCCGGCATTTGCGCGAAGGCCACCGGCAGGGTTTCGAAAATCAGGCCGGCCCCAGCGGCGGGGTCCATGCCGAAACGGAAGACGGTCGGGAAGATGACCAAGCCTGCAAGCAGCGCCACCAAGGTGTCCACGCTGACCACTGCCACCGCGCTGCGGCCGATGGAGACGGACTTGGGCAGATAGGCGGCAAACGCCATCATGCCCGCCATCGCGACGCCGATGGAGAAGAACGCCTGGCCGACCGCGGCGAGAATCATCGGGCCATTGACCTTCGTGAAATCAGGCGCAAAGAGGTAGCCGAGCGCCTCGCCGAAGCCGCCGGCCACCAGATTGTGGGCCGCCAGCAACAGCAGCAGCCCGAACAGGAAGGGCATGAGCAAGTTCACCGCCCGCTCTATGCCGTCGCGCACACCGCCGTAGATGATCAAGGTGGTGGCGGCGAGAGCGAGCAGGGTCCAAAGCAGCAGGCTGGGAAGGTGCGCCAAGAGGCTGCTGAACTGGGCCGTCGCCTCGGCTGGCCCGATGCCGTCGAAACCGACCGACAGCGCCTGCCATAGGTAGTGCAGCACCCAACCCGCCACCACGCAGTAAACCACCTCGATCAGGAAGGCGGCGGCGAGGTTCAGGCCACCCACCCAACCCCAACGCCGGCTGCGGCCCTCGGCGGCGGCGACCGCAGCCATGGCGCCCGCCGGATTCAAACGGCCCCGGCGGCCGATCAACAGTTCGGCCATCAGGATGGGCAGGGCGATGGTTGCCACACAGATCAAGTACACGGCGACGAAGGCGCCGCCGCCGTTTTCTCCCGTGACGTAAGGGAAACGCCAAATGTTGCCGAGACCGACGGCGAAGCCGACCGAGGCCATCAGAAAGCCGAAGCGTGTGGACCACTGAACCGACGCACCCGCGGCCATGACTATTCCCTGGTCGAGGCCGTGGATCTCCCTGCGCCGGTGAAGCTTCTGAGAAACGCCTGATAGGCATCAAAGGACTGCCGTCCGCCCTGAATCATGGCGTTCAGCCACTGCTGCGTGACTTCAGCGTCATTTTGCTGTTGGTTCGCCCAATTGGTCACCCGTTCCAGAAACAAATTCTGCACGGCCTTGGTATCCGGCAAGCCGAACAGCTCCCGAACCTCATCCGGCTCAATGTCGATCTCGATTTTCATGGCCGCGGCCTCCTTGTCTTGCTGCGCATCGGCAGTATGGGTAAAACGCCAACGGCACTCAAGGTAAGATGGTCCGACGATGAACTTCGACCAGCCCTATCCCTCGGTGCGCTCGCCGGTTTGCGCGGCCAATGTGGTGGCGACGTCGCAGCCGTTGGCGGTTCAGGCCGGGCTCGACGCGCTGCGGCGGGGCGGCAATGCAGTGGACGCGGCACTTGCCACCGCGATTGCCCTGACCGTGGTGGAGCCCACCAACAACGGCGTGGGCGGCGACGCCTTCGCCCTGCTTTGGGATGGCCAGCAATTGGTTGGCCTCAATGCGTCCGGACGCGCACCGGCCGGTTGGACTTTGGACCGCTTCCCTGGGCGCAAGTCGATGCCCTTGACCGGCTGGGATGCGGTCACGGTGCCCGGCGCGGTGAGCGCTTGGGTGGCGCTGTCAGGCCGCTTCGGGCGCCTGCCCTTTGAGCGCTTGTTCGATGCGGCCATCGGCTATGCCGAGGACGGCTTCCAAGTGGGGCCGAAAAGCGCTTGGTATTGGGGCCAAGCCGCCAAGGCTTTCGGCGAGTTCCCGGACTTCGCCGACCACTTTCTGCCCGCGCCGATGGCCGGTGAGCGTTTTCGACGCCCCGAACTGGCGGCCAGCCTTCGGGAAATCGCCGATACTCAGGGCGAATCCTTCTACCGGGGCTCGTTGGCTGAGCGCATCGACGCCGCCGCGACCGCCGCCGGCGGCGCCCTCGGCAGGGCCGACCTGGAAAGCCACCAAGCGGACTGGGTGGAACCCATCGGCCAGGACTACCGGCAGGTGCGGCTGCACGAACTGCCGCCCAACGGCCAAGGGCTCGCGGCGCAGATCGCCCTCGGCCTGCTCGCGCACCGGGAGAGTGCGCCTTTGGACTCAGCCCAGGGCGCCCACTTGGAAATCGAGGCCATGAAGATCGCCATTCGCGCCGCCTTCGACCACTTCGCTGACCTAGAGGCCATGCGCATCAGCGTGGCGGAACTGCTCGACGAGAACGCCCTCGCCCAACTAGCGGCCGGCATCACCGACCGCGCCTCGGCCCTCCCGCCGGCGGCCTTGCCCACCAGCCGGGATACGGTCTATCTGACCGCCGCCGACGCGGCCGGGATGATGGTGTCCTTCATCCAATCCAACTACTACGGCTTCGGCTCCGGCATCGTGATTCCCGGCACCGGCATCGCCATGCAGAATCGCGGCGCTGGCTTCGTGCTCGACCCGGACCATCCCAACTGCGTAGCGCCGGGCAAGCGTCCCTACCACACCATCATTCCCGGCTTTGTCACCGGCGGCGGCAAACCCTTGGCCAGCTTCGGCGTGATGGGCGGGCACATGCAGCACCAAGGCCATGTGCAGATGGTGCGGCGCTTATTCGACCACGGACAGAATCCGCAGGCTGCCACCGATGCACCGCGCTGGCACCTGTACCCGGACTTCAGCGTGGGTGTGGAGCCGGGCTTCGACCCAAGCGTTGCCGAAGAACTGAGCACTCGCGGCCACCGAGTCCGGACCGAACCCCGCGAGTTCGTCTTCGGCGGCGCCCAACTCATCGTCAAGACGGAGCACGGCTACGTCGGCGGCTCCGACCACCGCAAGGAGGGATTGGCAGCGGGGTTCTAGAGCTAGCCGACACCCTCCGCAATCACCGCCATCATGCGTTCGTGCTCGGCGAGTTCCTGGGCGCTGGCTTGAATCACTTTCAGTTGCGGGCGGTTCGCGGGCAGGGGTTCGAACTTCAGCCCCGCCCCCGCTTCGATCTCCTGCTCCTGCGGGTTGGTGAACAGCGCCACCTGGCCGCCGGTCATGGCCAAATAGACTTCCGCCAGGATTTCCGCGTCGAGCAGTGCACCGTGACGCTCCCGAGCGCTGTTGTCCACGTCGAAGCGGCGGCACAGGGCATCGAGGCTGTTCTTCTGGCCCGGATACTTGTGCCTGGCCAGCGCCAAGGAGTCGGTCACCTTGCAAAGCTCGCCGATGCGGGGCGCCGACCCGGGCAGCAGCGACAGTTCGCGATCGAGAAAGGCCACGTCAAAGGGCGCGTTGTGAATGACCAGCTCCGCCTCCCGTATGAAGGCGACGAAGGCTTCGCTAACGTCCCCGAATAGGGGCTTGTCAGCCAGGAAGTCCGCATCGATGCCATGCACTTGCAGGGCGCCTTCGTCGATTTCGCGTTGTGGATTGAGGTAGGTGTGGAACGCCTCGCCGGTCAACTCGCGGTCGATGAGCTCCACGGCGCCGATCTCGATGACCCGGTGGCCCTGCTCCGGCTCCAAGCCGGTGGTCTCGGTGTCCAGCACAATCTGTCGCATGCTCCCTCCCTATGTCAGGGTGCCAATGGCCGCCCGGGCGGCCGCATCGACCCGCTCGTTGTCCGGGTCGCCACTGTGGCCTTTGACCCATCGCCACTGCACGTCATGCTGGGCGACGGCCGCATCGAGGCGGCGCCATAGATCCTGGTTCTTGACCGGTTTGCGGCTCGCGGTGCGCCACCCGTTGGCCCGCCATCCCGCGATCCACGCGGTGATGCCCTTGCGCACGTACTCCGAGTCCGTGGTCAGCCGCACTTGGCTGGCCACCTTGAGTTGCTCAAGACCCGCGATGGCGGCCATCAGTTCCATGCGGTTGTTGGTGGTGTCGGGCTCGGCCCCGGACAGCAACTTCTCCTCGTTCCGGTGCCGCAGCAGGGCCGCCCAGCCCCCCGGCCCCGGATTGCCCAAGCAGGATCCGTCCGTGTAGATCTCAACCATGGGGCCGCAGCGTGGTTGGAGTGGAGGCGCGCGGATAGCTGGCGGCGGCGAGCTTGCGGCCCCGCAAGGGCCGCCGAGGGCCGGCGAAGCTGGTCCCTTGCGTCTGCTTCACCGCCGAGGCCAACAGCACTGCGCCCAGCGGCGGCCGGGCACCGCCGCCTAGCCAAGCCACGGGCCGCCCCCTGCCGAACCGCCCGATGCCAGCCCGAAATCCCTGAGCAAGATTCACCGGCGCACCAAACCCCAGATACTCCGCAGGCTCGTCAAGCTCCAAACCGAGCAGCGCCAACCAATCGAAAAGCCGAAGCGGATTGACGAACTTCACATCTGAAAACACATCAGCGCGGAAGCGGCCGTAGAGACGGCGCAGGCCCCAAGCACTGAAGCTGTTGAACGCGCAAATGCCAATGCGGCCACCCGGAGCGACGACCCGGCCCACTTCGCGCAACGCCCGGCGTGGATCGCCCGTGAGTTCCAAACTATGATGCAGAACAAATGCGTCCACGCTGTTGTTCGGCAACGGCAGCGCCTCCAAGCGACCGGCGAAGGTGGCCATGCCCAGCTCCTCGCGGGCTTTCGATTGACCGTTGGAGAGGTAGAGGCAGCGGCGCGCCATGCAGCGCTTGACGCCGCGCGCCGACTCCGAAAAAGGGCCGGACCAAACTAGGACGTCGCCGTGCAGCCGCCGCACCAATTCATCCAACCGGGGCTGCTCCTCCGCCAGCAGACGCTCCCCAAACTTCGTGCGAGACCATTCCACAACCGGCGACTCCGTTGCGTGTCGAACCTGTCCGAATTCAATCCGCCGACTTGCAATCAGTCCGATTGCAACACGCGCCGCGAAATGTCGGCATCGGCAAAATAGCCTTGATAAAGGGCCTCATAGTCCAAGGTTTCGCTTCGGGCAACAAACAACTGCCGCAAACCGTCCAGTTCCGAGTCCGCCAAGGTGGAGACATCGCCATCGACCACCCGCGTGACGGTGACGATGGCTTCCCCGCCGGAGCCCAAGGCGGCTTCGCCGACGCTCTTGCCACCGTCTTCGGGCCGACTCAGGGCAAAGGCGGCTTCCAGCACCGCGGAGGGCGGACGCGGGTCGTTGCGGGCCGCCGCCTCCAGCGTCTCCCATGCCAAGCCGTACTCATCAGCCACCGCGGCCACGCTGTCGCCCGCTCGCACTCGAACCAACGCCGTCCCGTGGGCTTCGGCCAGCCGAGCCTCGGCCGTCCGTTCGACCAGCAACGCCTCGATTTCCGGCCGCACCTCATCCAATGCCTTCAGCACCGGCACATGGTGCTCTTCCACGCGAGCGACGACGGCGCGGTTGACGCCGTACTCAAGGGCCGCAGTGTTGTTGCCGTCGAGTAGCACATCGGCCGCAAAGACCGCCTCGCGGATGTCCGCATCGGCAAACACAGCATCCCCGGCGGTGCGGCTGACGCCCTCTACCTGCTGGACTTCGAGGCCAAAAGCCTCTGCCACGGCGACCAAGGAATCGTTGTTTTCGAAGGCAAGGCTGTCCAGTTCACGCATCCGCTCGGTAAACAATTCCTCCGCCGCAGCCCGGAGCAAGCGCTCCTCGATCGTCGCCCTTTGTTCCGAAAAATCCGGAAACTCGACGGTTTCAATGCCATCGAGCCGAATCAGGTGGTAGCCAAAGGCCGATTTGACCGGCGGCGAGAGTTCCCCAATCTCCAAGGCCCACAAGGCCGCTTCAAAATCGGGATCGAAAATGCCTTGGCCCACCGCGCCGAGGTCACCACCGAGTTGCGCGGAGCCGGGATCCTCGGAATAGGCTTGCGCCAACTCCGCAAAGGACGATCCAGCGGCGATGCGCGCGCTGATGTCCTCCAACAGCGCGATGGCCTGCGCCTCGGTGCGCTCGTCGCCGGTGCGCAGCAGGATGTGTGAGCTGCGGCGCTGTTCGTCGGCTTCCGCCGCCGCTTTGTCCGCCGCATACTCCCGCTCAAGATCGGCCTCGGTGACTTCGATGGAGGGGTCGTCCAACAGTTGATCCCATGCCAACTCGACGTAGGCGGCGTCCACCGTCTCCTCGGTCATCAACTCCGCTTGGTGCTCTTCGTAGTAGGTTTCCACCTCCGCGGCATCCGCTGCCACGCCTTCACTGAAGTGGGCGACAGTAAACGGCAGCCATGCGAGATCCCGCTTTTGGCCCATCAGGCGCGCGAACGAACGCGTTTCCCAGTCCGTTGCGAACACCGAATCGGCGACGGCCCGCTGCAGCTGGTCGCCGCTCATCTGCCGGGAGAGCGCCGCCATGTACTCGGTTGGCGTAAACCCCATGGCCGAGAGGCCGCGGCGATAGAGATCGCTGTTGAACTGCCCATCGATCTGAAAGCCGGGATCGGCAACCACCGCGGCATGGACCCGCGACGGGGCGGCAGCCAAATCCAGGTCATCGACAATCTGTTCCAGCAAAGTGCGGGTGATCAGCCGTTCCAGAGCCCTGGATTGCATCTCAAGCGGATCAAGGTTGGCGGATTCGCCGCCCTCAGCCAACAAGATGCGCTTTTCCCGCTCAGTCTCCTGGAGCAAAGACCCTTGGGTGATGTCGTCCCCGTTGACGCTGGCCACCGTCGGGTCGCCGGGCGCGAAGACGTTGAAGGCGCCGAAACCGAAGAACGCCAGCGCAAAGACCAGCACGGCGACAATGATCTTGAAGCCGGTGCTTTGGGTTTGGTCGCGAAGTCTCTGCAGCATGACGAGCGAAACGCTGGACGAAACGTGCCCTAGTCGATTTTGGCTTTAAAGCAACGCCTCGCTAGCGCTTGGGCGGCTGGCGACTTCAGTTCAGGGCATCTTTCAGCGCCTTGCCCGGCTTGAAGGCTGCGGCCCTGGAGGCGGCGATGTCGATGTTCTCGCCGGTTTGGGGATTGCGCCCCTTGCGGGCCGCCCGCTCCCGCACCAGGAAGGTGCCGAAGCCAACCAAGGACACCGGTTCAGATTGCTTGAGCGACCCGGTGATGGCGTCTAGCGCTGCGTCAACCGCACGCCCTGCGGCAGCCCTGGATAGGTCTGCGGTGTCGGCAACCTGATCAATGAGTTCGGATTTGTTCACTGTGCTTGTGCTCCCCTGAGTTTGTCAGCGCAGCCGCACAACCAGCAATCGCCAGCACACAGCCGCATCTATCACTTAAGCGCCAGCCTGAGCCGCATTGCGCCTCATTCCGACGAACTTTCAAGACCGCGAAACTTATACCAGCGCCGTGCTGTGCCTGCAAGAACAACTTGCCCAACACGCCCGCTATCAGTGCGGGCCAGCAGGCAAATCGGGCTCTACCGGGACCGTCGCGGGTGAAATGGCCTCGTTGGCCAACGGCAAGGCTGATGCCGAATGGGGCTCAAGGGCCAAGTCGAGCACTTGGTCCATCCACTGCACCGGATGTATGTTCAGGCCCGATTTGACGCCGTCCGGGATTTCCTTGAGGTCGCGTTCGTTTTCGGCCGGGATGATGACCTCCCGGATGCCGCCCCGATGGGCCGCCAACAGCTTTTCCTTGAGCCCGCCGATGCGGAGCAACCGCCCGCGCAAAGTGATCTCGCCAGTCATGGCGACGCTGGCCTTGACCGGCACGCCGGTCGCCACCGACACCAGGGCCGCGCACATGCCGATGCCGGCGCTCGGGCCGTCCTTGGGCGTGGCCCCTTCGGGCACATGCACATGCAGATCGTATTTTTGGTGGAAATCCCCGGGCACGCCGAGGGACTCGCTGCGGCTGCGGACGAAGGTCAACGCCGCCTGAATGCTCTCCTGCATGACGTCGCCCAGGGAGCCGGTTCGAGTCTGGCGTCCTTTGCCCGGCACAGCCACGGCTTCGATGTTGAGCAGTTCGCCGCCCACTTCCGTCCACGCCAGACCCGTGGCGACGCCCACCCGGCTTTGCTCCTCCGCCAGCCCATAGGTGAATTTGCGCACCCCGTTGTAGCGCTCCAAATCGGCCGCCCCGATGGCTGCGCCATCGCCATCGCCGCTTGCCACCTTTTGCCGGACCACCTTGCGGGCGAGCTTGGCCAGTTCGCGTTCCAAGCCCCGCACCCCGGCTTCGCGGGTGTAGTGGCGGATCAAGTGGATCAAGGCATCGTCGTCAACCTCAAGCTCGCCGGGCTTAAGCCCTGCCGCCGCCATTTGCTTGGGCAGCAGGAAGCGCCGGGCGATGTTGAGCTTCTCGTCCTCCATGTAGCCGGGGAGGCGGATCACCTCCATGCGGTCCAGCAGCGGCGCCGGAATGTCCAAGGAGTTGGACGTGCAGATGAAGAACACGTCGGAGAGATCGTAATCGACCTCCAGGTAGTGGTCGTTGAAGCGGTTGTTTTGCTCCGGATCCAGCACTTCGAGCAAGGCGCTGGCCGGGTCGCCTCGATAGTCCATGCCCAACTTATCCACTTCATCAAGCAGGAAAAGGGGATTGCGCACCCCCACCTTGGCCATCTTCTGCAGCACCTTGCCCGGCAGGGAGCCGATGTAGGTGCGGCGGTGGCCGCGAATCTCGGCTTCATCGCGCACGCCGCCCAATGCCATGCGCGCGAAGCGACGCCCGGTGGCTCGGGCGATGCTCTCGCCGAGCGAGGTCTTGCCGACGCCGGGCGGGCCGACCAAGCAGAGGATCGGCCCGGCGGTCCGCCTGGTGCGCACCTGGACGGCGAGGCACTCCAGGACCCGCTCCTTGACCTCATCAAGCCCGTAGTGGTCCTCATTCAAAACGCGCTCCGCGCGCGCCATGTCACGGGCCACCCGGCTGCGCTTTTTCCAAGGAATGCGCACCATCCAGTCGATGTAGGTCCGCACCACCGTGCTCTCCGCCGACATCGACGGCATCTGCTTGAGCTTGCCGAGTTCGGCAAGGGCCTTTTCCTTCGCCTCCTTGGGCAGGCCGGCTTCCCCGATTGACTTGGTCAAGGTCTCGAATTCGTCCGGCGACTCCTGGATTTTGCCCAGCTCCTTCTGAATCGCCTTCATCTGTTCGTTGAGGTAGTACTCGCGCTGGCTTTTTTCCATCTGTTTGTTGACGCGCCCACGGATCGCCTTGTCCATCTCGCTTTGGCCGAGCTGACCCTCCATGAGATTCATCAGCAGCTCCCCTCGTTTGCTGAGGTCAAGCTCCTCAAGCACAGCCTGCTTGCGTTCGGCAGGGACTTCGATTTGCGCCGCCACGGCATCAAGCAGCCTGCCTGCATCCGTCAGACTGGACAAGGAAGCCAAGACCTCCTGGGGCACTTTGCGGCTGTCCTTTGCGTAGCGCTCGAACTGCGACAACGCCGCTCGGCGCAGCGCTTCGGCCTGCTCTTCTGAAAGCTCCGCATCCGCCAGCGAAACGGCCGCCGCGGTGATGTGGCTGCCGGTGAAGTCAAGTCGATCAATCCTGGCCCGCGCCTGGCCTTCCACGAGAATCTTCACGGTGCCGCCAGGCGGTGACTTGAGCGACTGCAGAACCGTGGCCAGCGTACCCACCGCGAACAGGTCCGCGGCTTCGGCAGGCTCACTCCCGGCCTCCCGCTTGGCCACGAGCAGCACTTGTTGATCGCCGCTCATGGCCACCTCAATGGCTTTAATGGAGCGTTCCGTGCCGACCAGCAGCGGCTGCACCCCATGAGGGTAAACAACCATGGCGCGCAACGGCAGAACAGGGATGGCTTTGACGACCTTCACGGGCGGCAGGGAGAGACGGGTTCCAGCAGGCCGGAGACTAGTCCTCCTGGGCGGCCTTGGCCTGCTCCTTGTTTTCGTACATCAGCATCGGTTCGCTCTCGCCGTTGATCACGCTCTCATCGATGATGACCTTGGCGACCGAGTCCGAGGACGGCAGATCGTACATGGTTTCGAGCAGCACTGATTCCAGGATGGAGCGCAGGCCGCGGGCGCCGGTCTTGCGCTCCATGGCCTTCTCCGCGATGGCCCGCAGCGCATCCTCGCGGAAGTCCACCTCGACGTTCTCCATCTCGAACAGCTTGCCATACTGCTTGGTCAGCGAATTGCGCGGCTCCGTCAGAATGCGCACCAAGGCATCCGCATCGAGTTCATCGATCGTGGCCACCACCGGCAGCCTGCCGACGAATTCGGGGATGAGGCCGTAGCGGATCAGGTCTTCCGGTTCCACTTGGCGCAGGGTTTCGCCGATCTGTCTGCGTGACTCCTCGCCTTTCACCTCAGCGCTGAAGCCAATGCCGGACTTGTCTGAACGGTCGAGAATGATCTTGTCGAGGCCGGAGAACGCGCCGCCGCAGATGAACAGGATGTTGCTGGTATCGACCTGCAGAAACTCCTGCTGCGGGTGCTTGCGCCCACCTTGGGGCGGCACCGAAGCAACCGTTCCCTCGATGAGCTTCAACAAGGCCTGCTGCACGCCTTCCCCGGACACGTCCCGAGTGATTGAAGGGTTGTCGGACTTGCGCGAGATCTTGTCGATCTCGTCAATGTAAACGATGCCGACCTGAGCGCGCTCCACCTCGTAGTCGCACTTCTGCAGCAGCTTTTGAATGATGTTCTCGACATCCTCGCCCACGTACCCCGCCTCCGTGAGGGTGGTCGCATCGGCGATGGTGAAGGGTACGTCAAGCAGCCGAGCCAAGGTTTCGGCGAGCAGCGTCTTGCCGCAACCTGTGGGACCGATCAGCAGGATGTTGGACTTGGACAACTCAACATCGTCCTTCTTGCCCGTGTAGTTCAGCCGCTTGTAGTGGTTGTAAACCGAGACCGCGAGAACCTTCTTGGCGTAATCCTGGCCGATGACGTACTGATCGAGGATGTCGTTGATCTCCGCCGGGATGGGCAACTTGCTGCTGTCGCCGTTTTGACCGGCGTCCGAGGCTTCCTCGCGAATGATGTCGTTGCACAGCTCCACGCATTCATCGCAGATGAACACCGAGGGGCCGGCGATGAGCTTGCGCACTTCGTGCTGGCTTTTGCCGCAAAAGGAGCAATACAGGAGCTTGCCGGCCTCGTCGCCCCGGCCACCTTTTTCCGCCATGGTCAGTTGGCCTCCTTGGCCCTCAATCCCATCGATAGAGGGGCGTCACTATGTTTGATGAATGCCGGATTTGCAAGCGTCAGCCCCATCCTCACTGCCCCACCGCCTTGGCCAACGTCCGGCGTGGCTGCTGCACGAGATCGACCAGCCCGTAGGCCTCCGCCTCGCTGGCGTTCATCCAGAAATCCCGGTCGGAATCGGCGCGGATGCGCTCGATCGGCTGTCCGGTATGCTCGGCGAGCAGCCCGTTCAGACGTTCGCGCATCGCGAGTATCTCGTTGGCTTGGATCTCGATGTCGGCGGCCACCCCCCGCATGCCGCCCACCGCGGGCTGATGGAGCATCATCCGCGAATTGGGCAGGGCGAAGCGCTTGCCCGGCTCACCAGCGGCGAGCAAAAAGGCGCCCATGCTGGCCGCCTGACCGATGCATAGGGTGCTGACGTCGCAGCGCACGAATTGCATGGTGTCGTAGATCGCCATGCCGGACGTCACAGCGCCGCCAGGGGAATTGATGTAGAGGTGGATGTCCTTGTCCGGATTCTCCGACTCCAGAAACAGAATCTGGGCAATGACCAGATTGGCCACCTGATCCTCCACCGGGCCGACCATGAAAATGATGCGATCCTTGAGCAGGCGCGAGTAAATGTCATAAGACCGCTCGCCGCGGGCCGACTGCTCCACCACCATGGGGACCAAGCCGAGGCTGGTGGTCTCCGGAACGCTGCCTTGTTGGGTCATTGCCTTCTCCTGTTGAATTTTCGGCGGCGACGCTCAGCCTAGGGAGCCGTCTTTTGATGTGCCAGCGCCATCCTGCTCGCCTGCGGAAGCTGCGGGCGACTCGCCCTCCGGCGGCGTCAGCACTTGGCCGGTCACGATGTCTTGGTAGGTGCTTTTTAGCACATTTACCTTGGCCTGATCCAAGATGAAGGTGACCACCTGTTTCTCGGCCACCCGCTCCTCAATGCGATTCAAGTAGCCCTCGTCCTGATAAATGGAGCGGGCCACCGCCTCCGGCTCCGCATAGGACTCCGCGATGCGCTCAACCTCGGCGCG
>CAZRBP010000076.1:0-6273 GCA_964598305.1 uncultured Pseudomonadales bacterium
TGGGCTCACTCATCAACGATGAGATGCTGGACGCCTTCGCAGTGAGCGGCGAGCCTGCCGCCATTCCGGCGCAGCTCAAGGCCCGCTATGGCGATTTGGTCGATCGGACTGCGGCGGCCTACGGGGGTATCCCGGCCGATGAGCAGCGGCGGCTGATCGCCGAATTGACGGCGGCCTGAGGGGTTGGCAGAGAAGCCGTTCGGGCACCCCGGTTCATTGGGGCACGGGCTTCAGGCTTCACTTTTTTGGTTTTTTATGTAGAATCCGGCTCCCTTTCGACGGGAACAGATTGTTCATGTCCAGTAATCCGGGGCGTCGCCGCCGCGTTCTTTCTCGGTCCACCGGACGCCTTGGCGCCGGTGTTGGCCGGAGCCTGCGTTGGTTGGCCGCCTTGGTTGGCGGTTTCGCCTTGACGGGCGCGCTCGCTGCGCTTGATTTGGGGATGGGGCACTACAAAACCGTTCCCGTCACCAAGCCCGCGCACTTCAGTCAAACTTGGGAGCAGCGCAGCACTGCCTTCGGCTGGCGGGTGTATGAGGCCTTCGGCGTTCGCTTGGACCGCGCTCACGAGTTCGCCGGTTGGATACTGGAGGCCGCCGACCGTCAACGGCTGGCACCGGAGTTGATCGCCAGCCTTGTGTTTACGGAAAGTTCCTTCCGCAAGCAGGTCCGCTCCCCGGCGGGGGCGATTGGCCCGGCGCAGATCAAGCCCCGCTACTGGGCGGATTTCTGCGGTGTGCGTGACCTGCGCGATCCCGAGCAGAACATCTATTGTGGTGCCCAAGTGCTTGCCCACCTAGAGGGGCGCTGTGGCGGCTTGGAGTGCGCCTTGGCCAGCTACAACATCGGCTTTAACGCACGGCAGCGTCAGGCTGGGTTGCGTTACGTTTCCCGAATCGAGCACCACCGCTCGAAGTTCGACCGAATCTAGGATTTCCCGCCCGTCTTTGGCGTCACGGGGCGCCAGGAGTCCCTTAGGGACACGGTCCGGTTGAAGGTGCGGGGCACCACGGGGTCCCGGTGGAAGTAGCCGACGCGCTCAAACTGAAAGTGGGATTGCTGGCTCGTTGCAGCGGCAGGCTCGAGGAATCCGGAGGCCGTCACCAGGGAAGCCGGATTGAGGTCATCCATCAACGAGTCGCCCTTCGGATTGCGCACCCTGAACAGGCGTTCGTAGAGCCGCATTCGCACCGGCTCCGCGGCATGGGCGGCCACCCAGTGGATCACGCCCGCCGGCTTCACCCCGCTGGTGTCGTTGCCGCTTCTGGAATCCGGCAGGTACGTGCACTGCAATTCCGAAACTTCACCGTCATCGCCAGTAACCACCCCGTCGCAACGGATGATGTAGGCGTAGCGCAGGCGCACGTGCCCTCCCGGCGAGAGCCGCTTCCACTTCGGTGGGGGTGAATGTGCGAAGTCGTCGCGGTCGATGTAGAGCTCAGGGCCAAAGGGCAGGGGGCGAGCACCCATTTGGGGCTGGCGCTGATGCCAAGGTGCCTCCAACGTCTCCTCGGATTTAGGGTAGTTGGTCAGCCGCACCTTCAGCGGCTTGACCACCCCGAGGGCTCGGGGCGCTGAGTTCTCGAGATCGCTGCGAACGCAGAACTCAAGCAACTCAATTTCCAGTTGATTGTCCTGCTTGGTGACGCCGGCGCGCCGGCAGAAATCGCGAATCGCCCCGGGAGTGACGCCGCGACGGCGCAGGCCGGCCAAGGTGGGCAGCCGCGGATCATCCCAGCCCTCAACCACGCCTTCGGCCACCAGCCGCTGCAGCAGCCGCTTGCTCATCAGGGTGTGCTCCAGCCCCAGCCGTGAAAACTCGATTTGCCGCGGACGGGCGTTCAGGCTTAGGTTGTCCAACACCCAGTCGTAGAGGGGGCGGTGGTCTTCGAATTCCAGGGTGCATATGGAGTGGGTGATGTTCTCCAGGGCGTCGCAGATGCAGTGGGTGAAGTCGTAGGTTGGGTAAATCACCCAAGCCTCGCCGACGTTGTGATGGGCGGCGTGGCGAATGCGGTACAGCACGGGGTCGCGCATGTTCAGGTTTGGCGAGGCCATGTCGATTCGGGCCCGCAGCACGTGGGCGCCGTCGGGAAACTCGCCGGCCCGCATGCGAGCGAACAGATCGAGGTTTTCATCAATCGAGCGATCGCGGTGCGGGCTGTCGGTGCCGGGCTCGGTCAGCGTGCCACGGGTGGCGCGGATCTCGGCTTGGGAGAGGCTGCAGACAAACGCCTTGCCCTTGCGAATCAACTCCAGGGCGCTGTTGTAGAGCACCTCGAAGTAGTCTGAGGCGAAGGTCACGCGGCCGGTGACGTCGAATCCCAGCCAAGCCACGTCCCGTTCAATTGCCTTGACGTACTCTTCACTCTCCGCCAAGGGATTGGTGTCGTCAAAACGCAGATAGGCATGACCGCCGTACTCCTCTGCGATGCCGAAATTCAAGCAGATGCTCTTGGCGTGGCCGATGTGCAGATAGCCGTTCGGCTCGGGCGGAAATCGGGTGATGACCTCCTTGGAGCCGTCGGGCTTGGCAATATCCCGGTCGATCTGCTGCCGAATAAAGTCGGTCGGGGGCTCAGCCATGGTGGGTTGGCCGCTTCCTGCTGCAAGACGGGTATTCTAGCCGCATCAACCACCACACTAGGAGCCTTCCGTGCAGTTGCGTCTCTTAGCCGGAGTCTTGGCGCTGGCGCTGATCCTCGCCTTTGCCGAGTGGCTTGGCAATGCCCGTCCCGCTGAAGCGCAGCGGGCCGACGCCCTTTCCGGCAAATACTGGTACCAGCTCAGTATGGACTCCGCCCCGATCGGTTACCTTGCAACGGAGGCAGGGCGCGATTTGCATGGTGCTTGGCGGTTTCAGTCGTTCATGCTCTTCTCCCTTGATGGCGGAACGCCGGTGAGCATCAGTGAATCCTTGACCTTCGATCCGCTGCCGCCCTATCGGCTGGCCCGCGCCGAACACTGGAGTGACGGGGCCGGGTCGCCCACCGAGGGCGTCGTTTTGGAATGGTCAGCCAATGGTGGGCAGGCGAAGTTCAGGCGCGGCGAATCGGTCCGGGAGCGTTCGATCGATTGGGCTTTTTCGTTGGGCGACTACTTGGCGCTGGAATCCTGGCTGGCCGCCGAACAGCCGCGAAGCGGAGCCCGTTTCCGAGTCAAAAGCCTGGACTTCAACGAAGCCAAGCTGGTCAACAAACCATTCAAAATCCTGGAGAGGAATGAAACTGGGTATCGCTTCGCAAGCCCCGCGCCGTTGCGCGCGACGGAAATTCAACTCGACAGCCGCTATGTGCCAGTGGCGTTTTCCATGTCGGGCCTGTTCTCGTTGACCCGCGCAACGCAGGCCGAAGCCCTCAAGGCGCGCCCGCCGCTGCACTTGACCAACCATCGGGCTGCCTTGGATCGACGCCTGCCCAACCATGGCGAGATCGAGCGATTGGTGCTGATTGCCGAGGATGCCCAAGGGCTCGACATCATCTGGCCCGAGGCGCGCCGGGGGCTGGACGGTTGGCGCCTCGAACTTGAGGCCAATCCCGTGGCGGCGGCCGACCCGGCGGAATTCCTTGGGGAAACGTTGAAGTTTCCCGTTCACCATGAGCAGGTTGCTCGCGTAGCCAGCCGGGGAGTGGGCTCCGCCGAGACCGACGAGGACCGGCTAGCCGCCTTGGTGGCCTTCGTCCACGCCTATGTTGACTATCGGCCTGACGCGCCGCCAACCAGCGTCCTTGAGACCATCGCCCGCAGAACCGGCGACTGCACTGAGTACGCGGACCTGTTCACCACTTTGGCCCGTGCTTTGGGCTGGCCTGCTCGAACGGTGGTCGGTTTGGCGTATTCAGGTGGGAAGGAGCCCGCGCTGGCCTTCCATGCTTGGAATGAAGTGGCCCTGAGCGGCTCCTGGCGGGCGGTTGATCCCACTTGGAATCAGCTTCGCGCCGACGCCAGCCACATCCCGCTGCGGGGTGACGCGACCGCTCTGCTGCGCCTGATGCAAAGCGACGACGGGCTTCGGTTCCGGGTGGCGGAGGTGCACTACGCCAGCCCTAAGAATTGAGGGAAACTCCACTAAAAGCCCATTAAACTCCCACTATTCATGCGCAGTCGAATGGTAACCGCGTGTTAGGTTGGCCTTGAGGAGTGCGTTCGGACAGCGGTGACCGCCAAAAAGCAAAAGGGCCGTTGTAGTTTGCATCTTGGCGATTCCGCTAGGTCTATGGCGCACAGGTGATCAGTAACCTGTTTTGAGGGGGACTACCTGATGGAATTGCGAATAATCTTCGGACTGGGTGTCATAGCGGCCATTATCGAAGGACTCATGCCTGGCATGGTTCCGCAGGGGCTGCTGCCGTTGGCGCTCGTTGTGCTCGGCCTTGTGTACGGCGCCCGGTCGATTGACGCGGAAAACCCCACCGTTGTTCTGGTGGTGGCGGCTTCAGTCGGCATGGCGAGCGGTGCGGATGTGCTCGACCACATTCACGTGATTGGCGCTTATCTGGACGACATCGTCGACCAGTATGTGCTGCTGCTCTATGGTGCGGTCATCGCGGTGATGGCGACGAGGGCGTACAACCGCATCAAGGGATGACGCGACCTGTGCGAGTGGGCGGTTAGCCACATCGCGCACCCTGCGCGCACCGGCTTTCCGGTGTGCGCGGGGTTGCCAGTGCCTTGAGTTATCATTGGCGCCCGTTTTTCTTGTAGTTGGGGATGCCAATGGAAACGCCGGTTCTGGTGGGAGTCGCTCAGGTCAGCCAGCGAACCCAAGGGCTCAATGAAGGGAAGGAGCCCATTGAGTTGATGATCGATGCCAGCCGGGCAGCCGCGGCGGATGCGGGCTGCCCACGGCTGCTGGCGGATGCGGGCTCGATTCGGGTCATTCGAGGCTACTGGCCCTACCAAAATCCAGCGCAAGCCGTCGGTGAGGCCTTCGGCAATGCCGGCGCCGAGACGGCCATGACGCCCTACGGCGGCAACTTCGTGCAAACCGTGGTCAACCGCTCGGTTCTCGACATCCAAGCGGGCGTCCATGAGGTCATCCTCATTACGGGGGCGGAGTGCGGCCACACCCGGGCCAAGCTGCGCCGGACGGGTGCCAAGCCAGTATGGCGCGACATCGACGGAACGCCGGACCTGCACATCGGCACAGAGGTGGCGATGGGGCATCCAGCGGAGGCGGCTCTCGGCATCGATCGGCCCATCCGCATATACCCCATCATGGAGACCGCCCGCCGCCACCATCTCGGCGAAGCGGTCGATGCCCACTTGGCGCGCATCTCAGAGCTCTGGGCGAGCTTCTCGGCGGTGGCTGCGGAGAATCCCCATGCCTGGCTGCGGGAGGCGAAGACCGCCGATGAGATTCGCATCCCCTCAGCGGCCAACCGCCCGGTTTCGTTCCCGTACCCCAAGTTCATGAACTCGAACAGCAACGTGGACCAAGGCGCAGCGCTGCTCCTGTGTTCGCAGCGCAAGGCCAAAGCCCTTGGCATTCCCCGTGAGAAGTGGGTCTTTCCCTGGGCCGGGACTGATGCCCACGACCACTATCTCGTCTCCAACCGGGACAACCTGCACAGTTCCCCGGCCATCCGGTTCGCGGCCCGCCACGCTCTCGAATGGGCCGATTGGCAGCCCTCGGAACTGGATCACGTGGACCTCTACAGCTGCTTTCCCATCGCCGTTCAGGTGGCGGCGGCTGAAATCGGCCTGAACGGGGCCGATGGCTCGGATGGAAGGCTGCCCCTGACCGTAACCGGCGGCTTGACCTTTGCCGGCGGGCCACTGAACAACTACGTGATGCACGCCATCGCCCGCATGGCGGAAGTGCTGCGCGGTGCACCGGGCGAGAAGGGCTTGGTGTCCGCCAACGGCGGCTACCTCACCAAGCACGCCATTGGCCTTTACAGCACGGAGCCGCCGCCGCGGCCGTTCCGGCACGAGGAGCCTCAAGCCGAGGTGGATGCCTTGCCGGCCCGTGAGCTCGTCACCGACCACAAGGGCCGGGCCACCGTTGAGGGATACTCGGTCATGTACGGTGCCGAAGGCCCCGAGGTGGCCCACATCGCGGGACGCCTCGACGGCGGCGAGCGGACGTGGGCCAACTGTCGGGACGCGGACACCTTAAGTGCCATGATCGAACAGGAGTTCTGCGGCCTCCCGATGAGTTTGGATGCCGGCGAAGCCCGTTTCTGAGCTGCGTGGCGCGGGCCTGGCGCGCCGTCTGGCGGCGATTTTCTATGACGCCTTGCTGATTCTGGCGATCTGGATGATCACGCT
>CAZRBP010000076.1:6373-16681 GCA_964598305.1 uncultured Pseudomonadales bacterium
TGGCGGCGATTTTCTATGACGCCTTGCTGATTCTGGCGATCTGGATGATCACGCTGCTGGCGATGGTGGTCGCCAACGGCGGCGAGCCGGTGCTTGGCGCACCCGTGCAATCCCTGCTGTTCCTTGAGGCGTTCACCTTTTTCGCCTACTTCTGGACCCGGGCAGGTCAAACGGCGGGCATGCGCGCGTGGCGGTTGCGCCTTGAGTCCAACGACGGCAGGCGCGTCAGCCTGCATCAAGCGACATTGCGCTTTGCGGTGGCGTTGGTCGCATTTGGAGCCTTTGGCATGGGCTACTTCTGGGCGTTGATTGACCGCCAAGGCCGAACCTGGCCAGACCTGGCCAGCAATTGCCGGGTGGTGCAATACGCAGATTAGCTGACGCGGCGCAGTCCCAGGATGCCGAGCGCCCAGCACAGGGCGATGGGGATCCCCACCGCCAAGGATGGCGCCAGTTCGTAGACGACGGCCATTGGCGCGAACAGATCCTGCAGGTACTTGAACGACAGGCCGACCACGATCCCGGCGCTGATCCGCGCCCCGATGCCGACGTCCCGCAAAGGGCCGAGCACGCAGGCCAAGGCCAGCAGGACCAAGCCGAACAGGGAGGCTGGCTGCAGGCACTTGCTCCAGAAGGCGATGAGTTGGGAGGTGGCGTCCAGGCCCTCGCGCTGCAGGTAGCTTATCTGGCGGCGCAAGTCGAGCAATGACAGCTTGCGGGCATCGACCAAGAGCCGCTCGCTGATCAGGTCGGGGTCGATCTGGCCGCGCCAGGCCAGTTCCGAGAATGGCCGGGCCACAAGCTGGTCGTCGCTGAGGTGGGTTTCCACGCCGTCGCGCAGAGTCCAGTCTCCGCCTGCGTCAGCGGCGCCCAAGTACTCGGCGCGCGCGGCCTCCCGGGTCAGTGACAGGCGCCCGCGGTCGTCGAGCCAGTATTGGCGCACGCCCAGCAAGTCGCCGTTGCCGTCCAAGGCCTCGACATGCATGTAGAGCGAGCCTTCACGGTACCAGTAACCCCCCTTGAACTCGATGCCCGTGCCGCCCCGCAGGCCTGCGCTGCCGCGCAGGATGCGCGCCTTGTGCGCTTCCGCCAAGGCTTCGGTGGCGGGCGCGATCCATTCGCCGACCGCCACGCCGAGCGTCCAGGCCAACGCGACTGCCCAGGCTGCGGCACCTGTCAAGCGGCGCACCGACACGCCCGCAGCCCGCAGGGCCACCAATTCTGATTGGCTGGCCAGCTTGCCCAACCCGATTAGGCTGCCGAGAAACAGAACATAGGGCAGCAGTTCCCAAGCCCGCCGGGGCAGGGTGAGGAAAACGTACCAAGCCGCTTCAAGCAGTCCGTAGGCGCTTTGCCCTTCACCGAGTTCCTCGATGAGGGCAAAGACCGCGATCAAGGCGGTGAGCGCCAACAAGACCACCCCGGCAGCGCTTAGCACGGCGCGGCACAGATAGCGGTCGATCCGGGAGAAGGGTCTCATTGGCGGGCTGGCTTGGCGCTCCGGGCCAAGGCCGCGGCGGCAATGGCGGCGAACAGGGCATGGGCGGGCCATAGCCCGACGATGACGGGCAGGTGACCGGACAGCAGCGCGTTCTGGTTAGCCAGCAGGGCCAGATAGTAGGCCACCAGCGCCGCCATGCCGGGCAGCACCCTGCCGAATCGGCCTTGGCGGGGTTTGACCGGTGCCAGGCCCACGGCGAGGAGAACGCTGATGAGCGTGAAGGCGGGCAGGGCGATGCGCCAGTGCAGTTCCGCTGCCGCCGCGGGATCGGATCGATTCCACAACGTGTGCGAGGACAGGGCTTCGGGCTTCACTCGCCTGGAAGCCGCCACGCCGGTGTCTATCTTTTGGCTCAGCGCGGAGAATTCGATCTCTTGGCGTCGATGGGCCGTGCCTTCGCTCGGCGGGTGGCTGTGCCGAACGCCGTCCCTGAGGACGAGGAATTGGCTGCCTGTGCGCTCATCAACATAACGCGAGGCCTGGTCGGCCCAGACCGTGACCAGCGGATTGCGTTCGCCGTGCTCGAAGATGAACACGCCGCTGAGTGTTTGACCGTCATCGCTGACCGATTCGGCGTACAGTGTCCGCTGGTCGCGGCCGAAGGCGTTGAAGGTGCCGGCACTCAAGCGGTCGAAACTCGCTTCGGCGCGCTGCTTGGTGAGAAAACGGTCCAAGGCGGTGTTGCGGTCGGGCGTCACCCAAAGTGAGAGGGCGCCGATTCCGGCAGCCAACAGCGTTGCGGACGGGAGGATCCAAGCCAGAAGTCGCCAGCTGCCTGCGCCGCTGCTGCGCAGGACCGCCATCTCCTGCTCGGCGTGCAGCCTGCCGACTGTCAGCAGCACGGCAATGTAGAAGGCAAACGGGGCGATGAGCTGCACAAAGCCAGGCAGGCGCAGCGCCATGATGGTCATCAAGTCGCCGGCGGCGAACTTGCCAGCGGCGGCGTCCTGCAGGTAGCCGATGAAGCGGCCGCCGACCGCCACGGCAAACAACACCAGCAGGGTGGCCACGAAAAGGGCGAACAATTCGCGGTTGATGTGTCTGGCAGCGACCATGCGGTTGATTATGGCCGAGTTGACTCCCAAGCGGCGAGCGCGTATATCAACGCTATGACTTACTGCGTGGCCGTCGCCGTCGACACGGGCCTAGTATTCGCATCGGATTCGCGCACCCACGCCGGTGTGGACCAGATCAGCACGTACAGCAAGATGCATCGGTTCCATCTGGGCCGGGACCGTTATTTCGTGGTTCTGAGCGCTGGCAACCTAGCCACCACCCAAGGGGTTCTCACCCAAATCGAGCGAGACATCGACCAGTCGGCGCGTCACGGCTTGAACCAGGTCGAAGGCCTTGGCCGGGCGGCGGAGTACATCGGCGCCCTGTCGGTTGCCCAGCAGAACAAGCACCAGCAGACCCGTCAGGACAAGGATTTCGTGCCGGAAGCCTCCTTCATACTCGGCGGCCAAATCGGTGAGGACGCCCCCGGCATCGTCCATATCTACCCGGAAGGCAACTTCGTCCGCGCCAGTGCGGCAACGCCGTTTCTGCAGATCGGCGAAATCAAGTACGGACGGCCCATTCTGGACCGCATCATTGAACGAACCACCCCGTTGGATGCGGCGCTGATGTGCGCCCTGGTCTCCATGGATTCGACGATGCGCAGCAATGCCACGGTCGGCCCGCCGATCGAGTACCTCATCCAACCGGCCGGCGTCTTCGGCCCCGGGCTCTACAATTGCTTGGCCGAGGACGATGATTACTTAGTTGAATTGAGGCGGTCCTGGGCGAGGAACGTGCGGGTGGCATTTGACGCCCTGCCGGAGGCGCCGGGCATTGGTGAAGCGAGGGCCACCGTCACCCGTCTGGGCGCGTCCTAGCCATTCAACTGGCGGACATAAGCGTGACGCGCCTTGATTTCTATATTCTGCAGGATGTGGAGCGCCAAGCCATGCTGCGCTTTGCCTGCCGGTTGGCCGCCAAGGCCGCGGGCGCCGGCAAGCCGATCTACGTCCATGCGCGAAGTGGCGCTGAAGCGGAGGAGTTTGACGAACTGCTCTGGTGCTACCCGCCCAACCGAATGATTCCCCATGGCATGATTGGCCAGCCGGCTGCCGATGGCGCGCCGGTGGTCGTCGGCAGCGCACCGGAACTGGCGGAGGACCAGGATTGGGTCGCCCAGGGACTGCTGATCAACCTGTGCAATGACGCCCCTGCCTTTATCGATCGCTTCGAGCGGGCGGCGGAGATCATTGTTGGCGAGAACCGGCAGTCCGGGCGCGCCCGTTACCGTCTCTACCGTGATCGCGGCTACGCCCTGCACACCCACGAGTTGGACGACTGGGAGGGGACGTGAACCTTCAGCTTGCTTGGCAAAGGCACGCCGCTGACGGGGGTTTTGAGTGAAAGCGAGCTTCGATCCCCACGCCATTGAGACGGCCATCTACCAAGGGTGGGAGGCGGCAGGCCACTTCGCGCCGAAGGCGTCGGGAGAGGGCTATTGCATCGTCATTCCGCCGCCCAACGTGACCGGCAGCCTGCACATGGGGCACGCCTTTCAGCACACCCTGATGGATGCGCTGATTCGCTATCAGCGGATGCGGGGCCGTGCCGCTCTTTGGCAGATGGGCACCGACCATGCGGGCATCTCCACCCAGATGCTGGTGGAGCGGCAACTGAATGCCGAAGGCAAGACCCGCCACGAACTCGGCCGCGACCGGTTCATCGAGCGGGTTTGGCAGTGGAAGGGAGAGTCCGGCGGCAACATCTCTCAGCAACTGCGGCGCATGGGCTCCTCCCTCGACTGGTCGCGGGAACGCTTCACCTTGGACGCCGGTTTCTCCCGTGCCGTCGTCGAGGTATTTGTCCGGCTCCATGAGGAGGGCCTGATCTACCGCGGCCAACGGCTGGTGAACTGGGATCCGGTGCTGGGCACGGCCATCTCCGACCTGGAGGTGATCAACGTGGAGGAGCAGGGCAGCCTGTGGCACTTCCGCTATCCGCTGTGCGGCGGCGCCCGGACCGACGACGGCAAGGATCACTTGGTGGTGGCGACCACCCGCCCGGAGACGATGCTTGGCGACACCGCGGTGGCGGTGCATCCGAACGACGAGCGCTATCGCGCCCTAGTGGGCAAGCGCGTGCGCCTGCCCTTGGTGGACCGGGAGTTGCCAATCATCGCCGATGAATACGTGGACCCGGCCTTTGGCTCCGGCTGCGTCAAGATAACCCCGGCCCACGATTTCAACGACTACGAAGTGGGTTTGCGGCATAACTTGGCCATGGTCAACGTGCTGACCGCCGAGGCGGCCATCAACGACAACGCCCCCGCCGCCTATCGGGGATTGGACCGCTTAGCGGCACGTGAGCGCATCGTTGCCGATCTGGAAGCCTTGGGCCTGTTGGAGCGGGTGCAGGCGCACAGCCTCATGGCGCCCCGCGGTGACCGCTCGGAGGCCATCATCGAACCCCGGCTGACCGATCAGTGGTTCGTGCGCATTGCCCCGCTGGCGGAATCCGCCATCAAGGCGGTGGAGGAGGGCCGGGTCGAGTTCGTCCCCAAGCAGTATGAGAACACCTACTTCGCTTGGATGCGCGACATTAAGGATTGGTGCATCAGCCGCCAGCAGTGGTGGGGCCACCGCATCCCTGCCTGGTACGGCCCGGATGGCGCCATCCATGTGGGCCGGGACGAAGCCGACGCCCGCCAACGCGCCGGCTTGCCGGCGGACGTGCCGCTCAGGCAGGAGGAGGACGTACTGGAAACCTGGTTTTCCTCGGCACTGTGGAGTTTCGCCACCTTGGGCTGGCCGGAACGGACCGATGACTTCAAGCGCTTCCACCCGACCGATGTGCTGGTGACCGGCCACGACATCATCTTCTTCTGGGTGGCCCGCATGATCATGATGGCCCTCAAGTTCACCGGCGAAGTGCCTTTCCGGCAGGTTTACATTCACGGCCTTGTGCGCGATGCGGAAGGCCAGAAGATGTCCAAGACCAAGGGCAACGGATTGGATCCCTTGGACCTCATCGATGGCATCGGCCTGGAGGATCTGGTGGCCAAGCGCACCGGCAACCTGACCCAGCCGCATTTGGCGCCGAACATCGAGAAAGCCACGCGGCGGGACTATCCCAATGGCATCCCGTCCTATGGCACCGATGCCCTGCGCTTCACCTTCTGCGCCCTTGCGTCCACCGGCCGCGACGTGCGCTTCGACCTCGGCCGCACCGAGGGTTACCGCAACTTCTGCAACAAGCTCTGGAACGCCGCGCGGTTCGTGTTGATGAACACCCAAGGCCAGGATCTGTCGGCAGCCGGGGAGCTTGGCTTGCCCGATCGGTGGATACGCGCCCGTGCCCGGCAGATGGTCGCCGCCGCCACCGAGGCGCTGGATACTTACCGATTCGATCTTTACGCGGGTGCGATCCACGAGTTCGCTTGGCGGGAGTACTGCGACTGGTATCTGGAACTGGCCAAGCCACTGCTCTGGGACGAGGGCGCGGACCCGGTCCGTCAGGCGGCCGTCCGCCACACTTTGCTGGAAGTGCTGGAGCTGCTGCTGCGCGCCGCCCATCCGGTGATGCCGTTCATCACCGAGGCGATTTGGCGCGAAGTGGCCCCGTTGCTGGACATCGATGGCGACACCATCATGCTGCGCCCGTTCCCGGAGGTCGATGACCTGTCCGATGACGCGGAAGCCGAGGCCGCCATCGACTGGCTCAAGGGGGTGGTGGTGGCTTTGCGCAACATCCGCGGCGAGGCTGGCATCAAGCCCAGCCAAACCGTCCGGGTGCTGCTTGCGGGCGGCGATGTCCGGGATCGCGAACTGGCGGCGTTGTCCGGCCCGTTGGTGCAGCGCCTGGCCAAGGTCGACGCCATCGAATGGCTGGCCGAAGCCGATGCCGTGCCCGCCAACGCACTAGGCCTTGTGGGCGATCTGCGCATCATGGTGCCGTTGGCCGGCCTGATCGACCTCGATGCCGAGCGCGCCCGGCTGCAAAAGGCCATCGGCCGCAAGCGAACCGAGCTCAAGCGCCTGCAAATCAAGCTCGCCAACGAAAAATTCGTCGCCAACGCGCCGCCGCAAGTGGTCGAGAAGGAACGCACCAAGGCCACCGACGCCGAAGCGCGGCTTCAGGCCTTGGAGGCTCAGTCCGCCTCCCTAGGCTAATCCGATGTTCAGCGCAGCCGGGCCGTTGCTTCGGTCGGTGAGAGCTGTTCCGTGTCCGCGCCATGTCCGGCACGGACTTCGACGTGGCCTTGCTTCAAGCCGCGTTCGCCGATGATGACGCGCTTCGGCAGGCCGAGCAGATCGGCGTCGGCGAACTTCACGCCGGGTCGTTCGGGCCGGTCGTCGAGCAGGGTCTCGATGCCGGCGGCCGAAAGTTCGGCCAGCAACCTGTCCGCGGCTTCGCGCACCGATTCGGACTTGGCGTAGTTCAGCGCTACGAGGTGAGCGTCGAAAGGTGCCAGGGCATCCGGCCAACGGAGGCCCGCGGCATCATGGTGTTGTTCAATGACGGCAGCCACCAGCCGGGTGACGCCCATGCCGTAGCAACCCATGATCGGCACGCTGGCCTTGCCCTCCCGGTCGAGGAAGCTGGCCCCCATGGCTTGGCTGTAGGTGTCGCCGAGTTGAAAGATGTGGCCCACTTCGATGCCCTTGAGGAACTTGAGTTCACCTTGGCCGTTTGGCGCCGGATCGCCGGCGGCGACGTTACGCAGGTCGCGCACTTGGGTTGCGTCCAGCGGCAGGTCGCGGCCCCAGTTGACGTCGGCCAGGTGGTGCCCATCCCGGTTGGCGCCGCAGATGAAGTCGGCCACGGCGGCCGCCTCAAGATCGACGAACACCGGAACCTTCACCCCCACCGGGCCGATGGAGCCGGGGCCAGCGCCGGTGGCGGCGCGAATTTCCGCCTCCGAAGCGAATTCCAGCGGCTGCTTGGCACCGGGAAGCTTCTGCGCCTTGATGACGTTCAACTCGTGGTCGCCACGCAGGACGATGAGGATCGGGTCATCAGTGCCGCGAATGGCCAGCGTCTTAACGCATCGGTGGGCGGGTGCCCCAAGAAACTGCGCCACCTCGGCAATGGTGGTCATGTTCGGAGTGGCCACTTCGCCCATGGAATTGCCAGGTGCGGGTCGGGGCGGCGGGGGCGCTGCCACGGCGCGTTCCAGATTGGCGGCGTAGCCGCCCTCGGAGGCGTAGGCGATGGTGTCCTCCCCGGACTCCGCCAGCACGTGGAACTCATGGGAATTGGCGCCGCCTATGTTGCCGGTGTCGGCTTCGACGGCACGGAAATCCAACTGCATGCGGCGCAGGATGCGGCTGTAGCAGTCGTGCATTTCGCGGTAGGTGGCGTCGAATGAGGCTTGGTCGGCGGCGAAGGAGTAGGCGTCCTTCATGGTGAACTCCCGCGCCCGCATCACCCCGAAGCGAGGGCGGACCTCGTCCCGGAACTTGGTCTGAATCTGGTAGAAGTTGCAGGGCAGTTGCCGATAGCTGTGCACCTCGCGGCGAAACAGGTCGGTGATGATCTCCTCATGGGTGGGGCCTAGGCAGAAGTCGCGCTCATGGCGGTCGGCGAGGCGTGCCAGCTCCGGACCCATCTTTTCCCAGCGCCCGCTTTCCTGCCAAAGCTCGGCCGGCTGCACGACGGGCATCAAGACTTCTTGGGCGCCGCTTCGATCCATCTCCTCCCGAATGATGGCCTCGATGCGGCGGATGACGCGCAAACCCAAGGGCAACCACGTGTAGAGCCCCGCAGCCACCTGACGAACCAGTCCGGCTCGCAACATGAGCTGGTGGCTGGCGACCTCGGCGCCAGCAGGCGCCTCCTTGAGGGTCGGAATGAGCAGCTGGCTTTGCCGCATGTGGCTGTCCGGTGGGTGAGGGGGCAGGGTGGTTGGAATGGGCGATCAATTTTGGTGGAACTGCAGCGCGGTTGTCCAGCCGCAAAGGCCGGCAAAACAGGTATCATCTGCGCGGCGCTGGCTTCAGGCCGATGGGTGGCCGGCTGCCGTTGGAACGCCTTGTCCCATCGCATCAAAGGAATCCGCATGCAATTGATGCTTCGTTTAGCTTGGATCTTGACGGGACTCGGCTGGGCCGTGACGGCCAGTGCCGAGTTGGGCGAGAAATTGGTCGCCAGCCTCAAGGCGCTCAATCCCGAATTGGAGGTGGCGTCGGTTTCCGAGAGCGGCATTGACGGCGTTGTCTTGGTGGAGCTGGCGGGCGGCGGATTGCTGTACGGCACTTCGGATGGACGCCATGTGATCGAGGGCAGCCTGTACCGGCTCGGCGATGGGGGCATCGTCAACTTGACCGAGCAGCGTCGTGCCGTTAAGCGGCGGGAACTCCTTGCCGAAGTCGATGCCGAGGACATGGTGGTCTTTTCTCCGGATGAGGCGCCCAAGGCGTCGGTGGCGATCTTTACGGACGTGGACTGTGGATACTGCCGCAAGCTGCACATGGAAATGGACGAGATCAACGCCCTTGGCATTGAGGTCCGTTACTTGGCCTTTCCCCGCGCCGGTCCCGGGTCGCGCTCCTATGAGAAGACCGTGTCAGCTTGGTGCGCCAAGGATGCTCAGCAGGCCATCACCGAACTCAAGATGGGCGGGAGCATTCCCGACCGTTCCTGCGCCAATCCCGTTATGGACCAGTACGAACTCGGCCAAGCCATGGGCGTGACCGGCACGCCGGCGATCATCACCGAAGAGGGCACCTTGCTGCCCGGCTACCTGCCGGCCGCCGAGCTGGCGGCGGCCCTTGGCCTGTAAGCGGCCTGCCGCGACCGTTGATTGGATGTGCCTGAATTGAACCCGCTGCGCATAGGCGTCGCTGGCTTGGGTACCGTAGCCGGCGGTGTGGTCAAGCTGCTGCGCGACGAGGCCGAGCGCCTAGCCCGTCAAGCCGGGCGCCCGCTACGGCTCGTGCGCCTCGCGAGCCGCACGCCTAAGCCCGGCATCGATCTCGATGGCGCTGCCTTCAGCACCGATCTTGGCTCCCTGCACCAAGCGGACGTCGATGTCGTCGTCGAGTTGATCGGTGGCGAGGAGCGGGCGCTCGCGCTGGTGGGCACGGCCTTGCAGCGTGGCCAGCATGTGGTCACCGCCAACAAGGCCATCATCGCCTGTCACGGCAACGAACTGCTGGCCGAGGCGCGGCGTCATGGCGTCGGCTTGGGCTTCGAGGCGGCGGTCGCCGGCGGCATCCCCGTGCTTGGCGCGCTTCGGTCCGGGTTGGTGGCCAATCGCGTGCGGACCTTGGCCGGCATTGTCAACGGCACCTCCAACTACATCCTGACCGCGATGGCGGAGCAGGGCGCCTCCTTTGCCGAAGCGCTGAACCGGGCGCAGGAACTGGGCTTTGCCGAGGCCGACCCCACCTTCGATGTGGAAGGCATTGACGCCGCCCACAAGCTGACCATCCTAGCGGCGCTGGCCTTTGACACGGACTTTCAGTTTGCCGGGGTGTACACGGAAGGCATCTCGCACATCACGGCGGAGGACTTGGAGTACGCAAAGGAACTGGGCTACCGAATTAAGCATCTGGCCATCGCCCGTCGCACCGAAGCGGGTTGCGAGACCCGCGTGCATCCCACCCTCGTGGCGCGGAACAGCCTGTTGGCGGGCGTTGACGGCGTGATGAACGCGGTTTGGATCGAAGGCGATGCAACCGGCCCCACCCTCTATTACGGCGCCGGGGCAGGTGCCCTCCCAACCGCCTCGGCGGTAGTGGCGGACCTGGTTGCCATCGCCCGCGGCGACGAATTCGACTGGCGGGTTGGCGGTGAGCCGCAAGCCG
>CAZRBP010000077.1:0-16292 GCA_964598305.1 uncultured Pseudomonadales bacterium
TCGGGCAGCGGCGAGCTGAACGCTGAATTGAACGTTGTGGCCTCTGCGGATCAGGGTTAGACTGGCGCCATGAGGAACGTCGCACGCAAGACCGAGCAGCCCCTGCCCCAAGTCACCTACGTCCGCCGAGGTTCACGGCCGCGGCCAGAGTTTCCCGGCTGCCGCCCGGTGCGCATCGCCAGCGAGAAAATCAGCAGCTACGAAGGCCGCTACGAGGTCTGGGAGGCGGAAACCGAGACCGCGTGGATGGTGTGCGAGCCGACCACCCCGTACCACGAGGGGCCGTCCCGGGAGCTGGTGCAGTCGGTTCGGGTGATTGCCGCGCTGCGCGGCGCCCCCATCAAGGGCTTCGGCGCCGGGGACATCGTGGTGCGCAACCCGGAAGGCGAGCGGGTGCGCATCCTGCAGGCCGATGAGATGCTGTACCTGCGCCCGGAGGACGCGTTGGGGATTGGCCCTGCCGTGCAGGCCTTCGAGCGGGTGGGCGGCGAGCGCCATCCCGATTCCGACCCCTTGCCGGACGTGGTTCTGGAGGTGGACCTGACCACCGACGTGCGCCGCGGCAAGCTGGGCCTGTACGAGTCCAGCGGCTTCCCGGAGGTCTGGGTGGATGTGCCGGAACGCCGCCTGCCGAGCAGTCCGAAGGGAGCCATCCCGGGCTTAACCATCCACGTCAATGGCTCCGACGGGTTCCGGGAGGCGGCAGAGAGCGTGGCGTTCCCCAGTTGGACTGCGGCTGAGATCCACTTGGCGATCAACGAGCCGAAGCTGTCGCCGGAGACCACGACGGCGCTGCGCCGGGTGGGCGGCCTGATGGCGGAGCGGGACGGCGGCGGGCCGGATCTGTTCCTGCGCACAGAACGCCAGGAGAGTCAGGCGCTAGGCGTGCGCAAGGCCCTCGAGTTCATGGCGGTGCTGGAATCCCGAGGCTTCGCCCGTTCACCGACGCTGATGGACCACATCGAGTTGATTTCCGGCATGGATGAAGCGGAGTTGCTGCGGCTGGCGATGAACTGCCACGATGAGGCCAACCTGCTGGAGCGGATGGCCGCGGCGGCATCTTCTAGCAGCTAGTTCGAGGGCGGGGCGCCCTCGCTCCGACGGGCCTCCCAGCCACCGCCGGCCCGGCGTTGACGAGCCATCTTCGTCAGGCCATATTGCGCTGCGCCGGAACTCTCAGAAGGCGAGCTTGATATGCGAATCGACACCGGCACTGACGAGTTGCTCTGCGAGCTGCGCGACCGGGTGGCGACGGTGACGCTGAACAAACCGGAGAAGCGCAATGCGCTCGGCGACATCCTGACGCCCGCGTTGCGCGACGTGCTGCTGCGCCTCGAAGCCGACCCCGCCGTTGGTTGCGTTCTCATCACCGGGGCGGGCAAGGCCTTCTGCGCCGGTGGCGACGTCTCCGAAATGGGCGGCGCAAAGCCGTCCGTCCAGCGCACTCAGGACGAGCGGGTCGCGGAACTGACGCGCAAGCAGGAAGCACTGACCCTGCGCCTCTACGAATTGGCCAAGCCAACCATCGCCGCGCTGCCCGGCCCCGCGGCCGGGGCCGGCCTCTCCATCGCGCTGGCCTGCGACCTCCGCATAGCCGCCGACACCGCCTTCCTGGTCACCGCCTTCGTCAACATCGGACTGTCCGGCGACTACGGATCGAGTTGGTTCCTCAACCGCCTCGTCGGCCAAGCCAAGGCCAAGGAACTGATGTTCCTCTCCGAACGCATCGACGCCGACGAGTGCCTGCGGTTGGGGCTGGTCAACCAAGTGTTTCCCGCCGCGGGCTTCCGTGAGGACGCCCATGCCTACGCCAAACGCATCGCCAACGGCCCTGCCACCGCCTTGCGCCTGATGAAGCGCAACCTCAATCGCGGGGCGCTACAGGGGCTGCGCGAGTCGCTGGCGATGGAAGCCCAGCATCTGATGGTCTCGGGACAAAGCGAAGACGCCAAGGAAGCCATCAGTGCGTTCGTCGAAAAGCGAACGCCAAACTTCACATTTCGCTAACATCCCGTCTGCAAGTCCCATCCAGGAACACTAGGCCCATGCACGATCTCATCATCAAGAACGCCACCCTCATCGACGGCTCCGGCGCCAAGGCGGTCAGCGCCGATGTGGTCGCCGATGGCGGCACGATCACCGAAGTCACCGCGGCCAACGGCAGCTCCACCAAGGCCAAGCGGATCATCGATGCCCAAGGCGACCTGCTGACCCCCGGCTTCGTGGACATCCACACCCACTACGACGGCCAGGTCTGTTGGGACAAGCAGGTGACGCCAAGCTGCTGG
Source organism: uncultured Pseudomonadales bacterium (assembly GCA_964598305.1). Lineage (GTDB taxonomy): Bacteria > Pseudomonadota > Gammaproteobacteria > Pseudomonadales > Azotimanducaceae > Azophilus. The sequence goes on from CAZRBP010000077.1 coordinate 2,289, forward strand.
CATGGGGTCACTTCCATCGTGATGGGCAATTGCGGGGTCGGTTTCGCCCCGGTGCGGCCGGGCACCGAAGGCGAACTGATCGAACTGATGGAGAGCGTCGAGGACATCCCCGGCACGGCGCTGCATGACGGCATCCCCTGGGGCTGGGAGTCCTTTTCCGAATACCTCGACCACATCGACACCCCCTACGCGGTGGACGTCGGAACCCAAGCGCCCCACGTCGCCATCCGCCACTATGTCATGGGCGAGCGCTGCTACGACGACGCCACGCGCCAGGACATGGCCGAGATGCGCCGCATCACCCGCAACGCCCTCAGGGCCGGTGCCCTCGGCTTCACCACCTCGCGCTTCTACGGGCACATCGACAAGGCGGGCAACCTGGTGCCCGGAACCCGCGCCTCCGGGGAGGAGATGCGCACCATCGGCAGCGCCTTTGCCGGCCTCGGCTTCGGTGCCATGGAGTTCGTTTCCGACAGCTTGAACGACCCGAAGGAACTGGCTTGGATCGAGCACATCACCCGCACCACCGGCTGCACCGTGACGCCCCTGGTCGCCGCCGGCAAAGGCTCTGCCTTGGGGCCGGTCTGGCAGTTGGCGGAAAAGCTGAACGCGGAAGGGTTTAAGTTGCGGCCCCAGGTCGGCGCCCGGCCGGCCTCGATCCTGATGACGCTGGAGGGCACCATCAACCCCATGCGCCAGTTCCCGGCTTATCGAGAAATCCACGAACAGACCCTCGCCGAGCGCAAGGCTTGCTTGAAGGACCCGGACTTCCGCCATCGGGTGTTGAGCGAGACGCCCATCCTGCCGCACAACCCCGACGCCGTGCGCTTCATGAACGACCACGAACGCATCTACATCCTCGATGCCGCCCTGACCTATGAACCCGGCCCTGAGGACAGCGTGGCGGCAGTGGCGCGGGCCAAGGGCATCTCACCCGTCGAGGTGATCATGGACTGCTTGGCCGACGGTGTGCCGTTGTTGGTTTTGTTCGGCGTTTACGAGGGCGACCTGGAAGGCCAACGGCGGGTCATCGAGCATCCGCAAAGCGTATTCGGCCTATCCGACGGCGGCGCCCACTGCGGTGTGCTGGTGGATGCCGGCGTGCCCACTTACATGCTGAGCTACTTCAGCCGCGACCGGCAGCGCGGGCCGTGCCTGCCGCTGCCGTTTGTCATCCACAAGCTCACCCAGGACGCAGCCCAGGTGTACGGATTGAACGACCGCGGCCTGGTGGCGCCCGGCTACAAGGCCGACTTCAACCTGATCGACTACGACGCCCTGCAACTGCAGCCGCCGAAGATGGTTTACGACCTGCCCGCCGGCGGCAAGCGGCTGGTGCAGAAGGCCGACGGCTACCGCATGACCATCAAGGCCGGGGAGCCGACCTTTGAGAACGGCGAAGCCACTGGCGCAATGCCCGGGCGCCTGATTCGCGGCGCCCAGGCGGGTCCCGCCGCCGCCCTGAACTGAATCGGAGCATCCGCGCCATGGGCTTGTACGCAAAATACGTTCTCCCCAAGCTCATCGACGTAGCGTGCGGGCAGAAGCCCATGGCCGAACTGCGGGCCGAGTACGTGCCGAGGGCCGAGGGCAACGTGCTTGAAATCGGCATCGGCAGCGGCCACAACTTGGGCCACTACCGGGACGCGAACACCGTCACCGGCCTAGACCCGGCACCGGAGCTCACCACCATGGCCAGCAGCCGCGCTGCCGCCATCGATGCCGAGGTGCGCATCCTGCAGGCCTCGGGGGAGGACATACCCGCCGACAGCGGCCAATTCGACAGCATCGTGTGCACTTGGACCCTGTGCAGCATCCCCGACGTCAGCCAAGCGCTCAAGGAGATGCGGCGGGTGCTCAAGCCCGGCGGACGCTTCTACTTCATCGAGCACGGGCTCGCGCCGGAGCCGCGGGTGGTGCGCTGGCAGCGGGCCATCGAGCCCGTGTGGAAGATCATCGGCGGCGGCTGCCACCTCACCCGGCAACCGGCCCGGCTGCTTGAGGACGCCGGCTTTGACTTGGCGGAAAAGCGCACCGGCTACATCCCCGGCCCCAAGTGGGCCGGATTCCTAACTCACGGCGTCGCCGTGCGCTGATCAGAGAAGGCCACCGCAACGTCCCGGTCCACCGCCGCCTTGGCTTGCAGATAGTCGAGGCCAGCCGCGTCGGCCAAGCGCCGCACGTCCTCGAACTCCGATTTCCAGCGGCGCTGCCCGTCCGGCTGGGTCACGACCTTCACGCGCACCGCGCCTAAGCGGGTTTCCACCGTTTGGACTTCGCGGGGGAGGACGCGCTTTTCGAAGGGCAACACCCGCAACCCGATGGTGGTGGATCGATTGAGCACCATGTCCGCTAGCGCGTCCACCCGCTCGGCTTCGCACAAGACCGTTAGGCTGATCGCCGGACGGGACTTCTTCATAACGATGGGCGTCACGTAAACATCGCTGGCCCCAGCCGCCAGCAGGTGGTCGATCAGGGGCTCGTAGGCCTCCGGGCTCATGTCGTCGATGTTGGCCTCGATCTTGCGGTGCACCGCGCCGGGCACCGCCTCCGCTTGGCACTCGCCGACCACGGCCCGCAACACATTGGGGATGTCGAAGTCGCGCATGCCCACGCCATAGCCAATCACCGAAGGCGCAAAACCCTGCGGCGGCGCGAAGGAATCGACCGCCACCTTCAGTATGGCCGCGCCGGTGGGCGTGGTTGCCTCGCCTTGAACCCCGCCGTAGGAACAGGACACGCCGGTCAGGATTTCCTGGGTCGCCGGCGCGGGCACTGGCAAGCGGCCATGGGCGCAATCGACGAAGCCGCTGCCCACTTCGACTCGATCGCAGAACACCCGCTCCACCGCCAGCGCGTCGAGGCAGATCGCCGCGCCGACCACATCGACAATGGAGTCCACCGCGCCCACCTCGTGGAAGTGGACCCGATCCACGGGTATGTCGTGAATCTTGGCCTCCGCCACGGCGATGCATTCAAAGATGGCCAACGCCTTGGCCTCGACGCCCGGCGCCAGCCGGGCGTCGTTGATCATTCGAACGATGTCGCGGTAGCGCCGCTGTCGGTGGTGGCCGCCGCTGGAGTGGCCGAGGTCCTTAACCCGCGCCCGGGTGCCGGCAATGCCCTGCTTGCTGGCCCGCTCAAATTCAATGCCAAACTCAGCCGCGCAGGGCAGGCGTGCCAAGCCCTCGCGCAACGTGGCTTCCGGCACGCCCAAGTCCACCATCGCGCCAAGGTGCATGTCGCCGCTGATGCCGGCGCTGCACTGGTAGTAGAGGGCGCGCAAGCGTCAGGCTGTGCTGGCGAAGTACTGGCGCGAGGTGGCGGCGGCGGTGAAGTTCTCCTGTAGATGCAGGAAATTCTGGATGTCCGCGTTCACCGCATCGAGGCCGTGCTCCAGCACATAGGCGTAGCTGCGTTGGAAGGCGGTCAGCTTGGCCGCCAGAAACCGCTCATCGTAGTGGCCGTCAAAGGCGTCTTCATCCCCCCAGCCGAGGAAGTTGCGCCCGGCGATGTAGCGCGCCGCCTTCATGCCAATCAGCCCGATGCCCGCCTCCCGCGCCCGCCCGAGCAAGGGCGCGAGCCCAGTCATCGGCGGCGAGCCAGACAGGATGCTCTTGCCGTCCCAGTCGTACCAACCCGCTGGCGTGATGGCGATCATGGCCAAGTCGTACCAGCCGGTCTCAATGGCTTTTTCCAGCACCGCCTGGGCGTTCTGGTGGGTCGAAAGGCCCCAAAAGCGAACCTTGCCCGCGTCCCGCGCCTGCTCAAAGGCCATGCGCATCTCTTCGCTGCCGACCAGGTCGGTATTGTTGGCGCCCATCTGGTAGTAGGCGTCGATCATCTCCACGTTGAGATCGCGCAGGCTCTCCTCAAGGACTTCCAGCCACACTTTGGCGCCCTGCTTGGCAAGAGCGGGCGTGATCGAGTCGCCGGGACCGACCTCCTCGTCGAGGTAAACGATGGACTTGGAGATCAGGAAAATGTCGTCCCGCGCCTTGGCGAGGAAATTGGCCATGTTGCGCTCGGCATCGCCGTAATAGCGCCCGGTGCCGACGTCGAAGACATTGACCCCTGCCTCCAAGGCCGCGCCAAGCAGCCGGTCCCTGGGCCGGCGCCCCAGCGATGCGCCGCAGCCGAACACCAGCCGGCTGCCCTCAAACCCGGTGCGCCCCAAGGTTTGGTAGGCCATGTCCGGCCAACCGAGGCCACCTTCCATCTGGCCCTGCGCCTCCGCAGCAGCGGCCTTCACGCTGCCGGTGCGCAGCAGCGTCTGGCTGGCGATGCCGGCCATTGCCAAATGCTGCAGAAACGTCCGGCGGCTTTTGTTGGGCTCGTTCACGCATCACCTCCCATCCAACGGATCAGGTCCAAGTGTAACCGAAGCCGAAGATCGGCAGAGATGGAATCTCGCGGTGTCCGTGCCATCGGCGCATCGGCAGCGCTGCAGTAGCGGAAATGGCGCCCTTGACAGACTTCGGCAAGCCCACTGCTACGCCATTGCCTGGACCGCCTGCGCCGCTGTGTACACAGGCAACCGGGACCGGCTGAAATCCGCAGTGTTACGGGTGACAATGCAATCCGCGCCTGCCCGAACCGCGGCCTCGTGCAGCACCGCATCTTCGAAATCCTTGATTGGACTCGCAATCGCCGCTTCTATCACCGCTCCGTTGACCGGAGCCACGCCAAAAACAATCAATAGATCGCCAATTCGCAACCGACTGGCCGTGGCACCGAGGCTGCGTTGGGCAATGTAGTGGATGGTGGTGATCGTCGTTGCGCAAAGGAGGCCCTGTGCACGGGACGACTCAATGCCAGCCAGCACCGAGGCTGAAGCGAGCGCGAAGGGCGACCGATCCAGCATGACGTCGAGGACAACATTCGTATCGACTAGCGCGATCAAGCGTGTTTGTCTTCCAGATAGTCAACATAAGCCTTCACTGGGTCTTCCACCCCCGAGTCTGCGCCGCGAATGCAGCCCAACAGAGAAGCGGTAATGGGTGGAAGAGGCGCCTGCTCTAACTTCCCTGAGGGCCTAGCACTTAGCACCCTGAAGTAATCGCTAACCAGCTTTGACACGGACGTGTGCCGAGCGGAGGCTTCCTCCTTTGCCGCCTTAATGAGATGGTCATCCACGTGCAAGGTGAGCTTGCTCATGACGTATAGATTGGCCAAATGCCCACGTCAAGTCAAGCCGCGGCCAAACGCCAATTCAGAAACTTATCGCTTCCGCAAGCACCACGTACCGGCCGTCGCGTACCTGGGACAGCACGCTCTCGCGGACTCCGCCGTGCTTTTCCGGGGAGAAGGACACCCGGTAGCCAAAGATGTCCCTGTAGTCCGTGATGGCCTCCACGCTCTTGAGCAACGCATCGACCGTCAGGTCGCGCCCGGCGTTCTCCAACGCCAGCAACGTCAAGTCGGCCGCGCGGTAGCCTTCCATGGCCGCTATGCCAGGCTCGTCGCCGTAAAGCGCCACATACCGGTCCCACCAAGCCTGCACGGCGGGCGACTTGTCGTCGTCTGGATAGATCTTCGCCATGTGCGTGAAGGCATAGTAGCCCTCGCCGCTTTCGTGGTCGGCAATGACTTGGCCGTAGGCCGCGTTGTTGCCCACCCAAGCGACGTCCTCCCAGCCCATCTTGCGGGCGGTGTCGAGAACGAGAATGGTGTCCCGATGCACGGTGGCCATGGCCACCATGTCGCACTCGGCCTCCCGCAGCCGCAGCACGGCAGCCGTGAACTCGCTTTCCGTCGGCTTGTGGGCCGTGCGGGCGGCCACTGCCATGCCCATGGCCGCCAACTGGTCTTCGGCGGCGTCCACGATTTCCTGGCCGTAGTCGGACTCGTGATGGATGATGCAGACGTTTTGCTTGCCTTGATTCTCAACGAAGTGGCGCACCGCGGCACGGACTTCGTCGTAGTAGATGCCCCGCTGGGCAAACTTCATGGGATGGAACGGCTCCACCATCTGCCGCCCACCGCTGATGGGGAAGAGGTTCGGCACCCCCACCTCGAACTGCTGCGGCATGATGGCATTGTTCATCGGCGTGCCCACCGCCAGCAGCATGGCGAAGATGTCGTCCCGGTTGATGAGCTTGTTAGCGGCTTGGATGGCCTTCGGCAACTGGTAGTTGGTGTCCTCCACCACAAAGCGGATCAGCCGCCCATGCACGCCCCCTTCGGCGTTCGCCTCATCGAAGCGCATGCGCGCGCCATTGGTGCCACCGACCCCCCAAATGGCCACGGGGCCAGATAGATCCGTATAGCTGCCCAAAACAATCTCGGTGTCGGTGACGCCACGCACTTCGGGCGCGGCCGAACCGGCATCCCCGGTGTCGTCGCCGCCCGTGCAGCCCGTCAATGCCAGCGGCCAAGCCAGCAATAGCCCTTTCAGCGCTTTCATGAAGCATCGCCTCTTGATTTAGCTGGACAGCATTCTACTTTCATGGACCATATAGGGTCCATGAAGGGCATCGCCTCGTAGGGCTTTGATGTTCGAGGGCTTAGGGTGATGGGAAGGATCCTTACCCACCGCATGGCACAGGGGGGCCGCCAATGCCCGGCAAGATGCTGACCTGCACTTGGGCGCCGACGGTTTTCGCCGGCTCCCAGGTTGCCTCCGCAAACCGGCGGCGCGGGTTTCCGGACGGACGCGCGCTCGACGCCACCGTACTGCCCATGCTGGCGCACATCGAAGGGCTCGGCTTGTCGCACCTGCTCATCGCCCAACGCTGGTGGGGCAGCGGCCTGGAGATTGAAGGCTCATCCCTCGACTGCCTCGCGATGACGGCGCTGTTCGCCACCCACACCGAACGCATCCGGCTGGTCACCGCCGTTCATCCCGGCTTCTTCCATCCGGGAGCAATCGCGAAGTGGGGCGCGACCCTGGACTGGATCAGCGGTGGCCGCTGGGACATCAACGTCACCAGCGGCTGGAACCAGCGTGAATTCGACATGTACGGCATCGACTTTCTTGACCACGACGAGCGCTATGCCCGCTCCGCCGAATTCATCGAGGTGCTGCGCGGGGCCTGGGCATCGCCCCGGTTCTCCTACGAGGGCCGCTTCTATCGCGCAAGGGACCTTGAGTTGGAGCCCCGCCCAACCGCGCCGCTGACGGTCTTCCAAGGTGGACAGTCGAACGACGCGGTGGCGATGGCGGCCGCACACTCCGACTGGATGTTTCTCAATGGCGGCTCGCTGGAACGGATAGAGGGCATCATCGAACGAGTCCGAAAGGCCTGCCGATCAACAGGGCGCCGGGTCCGATTCGCCCTCTACGCGGCCCCGCTGGTACGCCGCACCGACGCCGAAGCCTGGACGGAGATTCAAGGGCGCATTGTGGCGATCGACCGCAGCCTGGCCGAGCGCCGCCGCGCCGCCACCGATGGCGCTGAGGGCATGTGGGCCTCCGATGAGGACCTGAGCCTGCTCGACACCAACGAAGGCTACGCGGCCAGGCTCATCGGCAGCCCCGACACCGTGTACGAGCGATTGGAGGCCTACCGTGCACTCGGCGTGGAGATGCTGCACTTCGATGTGCAGGATGCGCTCTTCAACGAAACGATCCTGCCGGAGCTCGTGGGATGACCTGACTTCCGAGATCCGTGCGCATCCCCCAAATCGGCCCGATGGGCGCATCGAGTCGATCAAGACCCAGCCAAATGGCAAGCCACCCGCGCCTCGGGGTCTAAGCGCCGCGCCTGCGGACGCTGCTCCCGGCAGCGGTCTTCCGCTTGCGGGCAGCGGGGATGGAAGGCGCAGCCCGGTGGCGGATTGCGGGGGCTCGGCACCTCGCCGAGGATCATGGGCTGCTCGCGGGTTGACTCCACGGCCGGGTCAGGCACCGGCACTGCACCGAGCAGGATTTGTGTGTAGGGGTGGCGGGGCTTGGCGAAGAGCGTCTGCTTCGGCGCCGTCTCCACCAAGCGGCCGAGGTACATCACGCCCACCCGGTCGCTGATGTGGCGCACCACGGAGAGGTCGTGGGCGATGAACAGGTAGGTGAGGCCGAGTTCCTGCTGCAGGTCCATGAGCAGGTTGATCACTTGCGCCTGAATGGAGACATCCAAGGCTGAGACCGGCTCATCGCAGATTACCAGCTCCGGCTCCAAGGCCAGCGCCCGGGCGATGCCGATGCGCTGGCGTTGGCCGCCGGAAAACTCGTGTGGGTAGCGCTCGCCCATGTCCGGCAGCAGGCCCACCAAGTCCAGCAGTTCGTTGACCCGATTGCGGTACGCCGCGCTGCGCCGGCCCGCGCCGTGGACGATGAGCGGCTCCCCCACCAAGTCTCGCACCCGCATGCGGGGGTTCAGCGATCCGAACGGATCCTGATAGACCATCTGCATCCGCCGACGCAGCCGCCGCAAGGGTTCGCCAGCCAGCGCGGTGATGTCCTCGCCGTCAAACAAGATGCGCCCGGAGGTCGGCGTGAGCATCCGCAGCACCGCCAGGGCCGTGGTCGATTTGCCGCAGCCGCTCTCCCCCACCAAGCCCAAGGTCTCACCCCGGCGCAGATGGAAGGAAACCCCGTCAACCGCCTTCACCGCACCGACCTGGCGCTGGCGGACCACGCCCTCGGTCACCGGATAGTGCACGCACAGGTCCTCGACCCGGAGCAGCTCGCTAGCCGCGCTGTCGGTGGCGGGCTCAGCCATGACGGTGACAGGCCACCGAGCGGGAGGCGTCCAAGGCGTGAAGCGGCGGCGCGGAAGCGACGCAGGCATCGTGAACATGAGGACAACGGGGCGCGAAGGCGCAGCCCGGCGGCAGCCTGGCCAAGTCCGGCGGCTGGCCCGGGATGGCGGACAGCCGCTCCGACGCTAGGCCGTCCAAGCGCGGCACCGAGCGCATGAGGCCCTCCGTGTACGGGTGCATCGGTGTCCGGTAGAGCGCTGCGGCGGGGCCGCTCTCGACAATGCGCCCGCCGTACATCACCGCCACCCGGTCGGCGTAACGTGCCACCACGCCGAGATCGTGGGTGATCAGCAGCAGCGCCGCGTTGGTCTCACGGGTCAGCCCCTTGAGCAGCGCCAGAATCTGGGCTTGCACGGTGACGTCCAAGGCCGTGGTCGGCTCGTCGGCAATGATGAGTTGCGGGCGGCAGGCCAAGGCCATGGCAATCATCACCCGCTGGCGCATGCCGCCGGAGAACTGGTGGGGATAGTCGTCCAAGCGGGCTTCAGCGTCCGGTATGGCCACTTTGCGCAACAGTTCGGCGGCCTGGGCGTAGGCTTCACGCCAGGCCATGCGGCGATGCAGCCAGATCGGCTCGGCCACCTGCTTGCCGATGGTCAGCACCGGGTTCAGGGATGACATGGGCTCCTGGAAGATCATGGCGATGCGGTCGCCGCGAATGGCCCGCAGCGCCGTTTCGTCCAAGGCGGTCAGGTCTTCGCCCGCAAAGCCGATGCGCCCTTGCTCGATGCGCCCGGGGGCAATCAAGCCAAGGATCGACAACGCCGTGACGCTCTTGCCGGAGCCGCTTTCGCCGACCAGCGCCAAAGTCTCCCCGGCTTCGACGCTGAGCGACACCGAATCCACCGCCCGCACCAGCCCGCCGTCGGTGCGGAAGGTGACGGTCAAGTCCGCCACATCGAGCAGGGCGGTCACTCAAACCCCAGCGAACGCTTCATTTCCTGATCGATCCATATGCGGGCATAGATCGGGCCGGGCCGTTGCGAGCCGACCCGGAGTTCGCCGCCGTAGTTCTTCACCCAAGGCCACCAAGCGGTATAGGCGTAGCCGATGGGCAGCCAGAGATAGGGCGCCCGGTCGAGCATCTCCACGGTCAGCTCGCGAATCATGCGGATGCGTTCGGCCTCGTCCCGGGTGCGGTGTATCACGTCGATTTTGCGGTCCACCGCCGGGTCCGAAAAGCGGGATGGGTTCCAAGTCTGCCCGGTCTTGAAGCTCTTGCGCAGGGTGGTGGTGGGATTGACGTGGCCGCTGCCCATCAGGTAGCCGGGACCATGGTTCAGGGTGGTCATCAAGGACAGAAAGGAGGCGTACTCCATGGGCTCAATGAGCAGCCGCACCCCCACTTGGGCCAGGTAGTCCTCCAGGAGCGGCACGAGGTCCATGTGCGTGGGACTGCAGGCGCAGACCTGAACCGCCACGGAGAAGCCTTCCGGGTAGCCCGCCTCGGCAAGCAGCTCGCGGGCCTTGGCCGGGTTGTGGCTGAACAGCTCCTGCACCGAGGCGGGCATCTCCTCCAAGGGCTGGTAGTAGGGGCCGTAGTCCGGGTGCTGGGGATAGGCCATCAGCTCCGCGTGGCCGCCGTAGAACTGCTCGACAATCTCCCGTTGGTTCACTGCCAGGTTCAGGGCGCGCCGCACCCGCACATCGTCGAACGGCTTGCGGTCCACCCGCAAGGCCATGAACTGGCCCGTGGAGGACAGCCAGCGGCTCCAGCGCAGTTCCGGCGTGGTCTCCTTCAGGTGATCCACGGCAATCCAGCGAATGGCCTCCAGGATGTCCAGCTTGCCGGTGCGCAGCGCCGTCAGCCAAGTCGCCTCGTCCTTGATGATGCGGTAGGTCACGTCATCGACGAAGGGAATGGCGTAGTCCTCGGCGCCAATGCGCTCCCGGTCCCAGTAGTTGGGGTTCCTGACGTAGCGCTGGGAGTTGCCGCGCACGTAGCGGGCCAGCTGGAACGGGCCGGTGCCGGTGACGTTGCGCCAATCACGGCCGTCCACGGCACCAAGCTCCCGGGGAAGGATGGCGGAGTAGTAGCCGTAGCCGAAGCGGTAGGCCCATTCCGCATTGAATTCGCTGAAATGAAACACCACCGTGTGGTCGCCGCGCGCCTCCAGGCGCTCGATGTGGTCAAAGTACGTGGCAATGCGGCGCGGGCTGGCGCTTAAGTAGTCGAACGTGAACAGCACATCGTCCGCGGTCAATTCGCGAGCGGTCATCACCCCCGGCTTGTCCGGGAACAGCACGCCTTCGCGCAAGCGAACCGCCAAGGTGAGCGGGTCCTCCCAAGCCCAAGACTCCGCCAACTCACCCCGCCAAGCGTCGTCCGGCAGGTAGGATTCGGCGATGAACCGATGCTTGCCCCCCTTGCGCACGCTTTGCTCCAAGTCGCCGGCGAACAGTTGTTCGCGCACGGCGCCGGTGTCGTGGTTGATCTTCCAGACCCAGTCGGCCGGATCCCAGGACAACGGCGAGAGGCTGACCACCACGGTGCCAATGTTGAGCGACCCCCCGTACTGCGGCGCTTCGTCCTCGGCCACAGCCGTGGCCACGGCTGCGGATGCCGCCGCAGCAGCCAGGGGGAGCAAGGCCAGCAGCCACCGCAGCCGCTTCATCGCGCACCCCGAAGCGCCGAAGCCCCGCGCATGCGCGGGTCGAGCAGGTCGCGCAGGGCGTCGCCATAGACGTTGATGGCGTACACCACGAGGGTGAGGCTCAAGCCCGGCGCCAAAGCCAGCCAAGGGCCAAGGTACATGTAGGTGCGCCCGGTGCCGCTGAGCATGCCGCCCCAGGTGGGCGCTGGCGGCGGCACCCCCAGCCCCAGGAACGACAGCCCCGCCTCGGTGAGGATGGCGGCGCCAACGCGGGTGGTGAACAGCACGATCACAACCGGCATGATGTTGGGCAGAACGTGGCGCCGGAGAATGTGCAAGGCGGTTGCCCCCATCGAGCGGGCCGCGTGGGTGTGCGCGTTCTCCCGAATCGTGATCACCGCGCCGCGCACGATGCGGGAGCCGGCGATGCCGTAGAGCAGCCCGAGCACGACGACGATTTCCGTCATGCCGGGGCCAACCACGGAGATGACGGCGATGAGCAGCAGCAGGTCCGGGAAGATCATCCAGGCGTCCACGAAGCGTTGGATGAGCATGTCGGTGCGGCCGCCAAAGTAACCCGACGCCACGCCGAGCACGATGGACACCAAGGTGGCCAAGGCCGCCGCGCAGGCGCCGACGATCATGGACAGCTGGGCGCCGATCAGCACCCGGGAGAGTACGTCGCGGCCCAAGTGATCGGTGCCGAATAGGTGCTCCGCCGACGGCGGCAGCAAGCGCGCCGCCATGTTGGTCTCGTTCAACCCGTATGGCGCGATCAGTTCGGCGAACAGGCCGCACACCAGGAAGAGCAGGAACACTGCGCCGCCGAATGCGCCCAAGGGCTTTTCGTGAATCAGCCGCCCGGTGAGGCCCCTCGGTGCCGGGCGGGCCGACGCGGTGCCAATCGCCGGCAGCGCGGCCTCGCTCATTGGTGGCGCACCTTCGGGTCCAGCCAGCCGTAGCTCAAATCGACCAACAGATTGATGACCAGCACGCCGAAGCCGACCACCAGGAAAACACCCGATATCACCGGATAGTCGCGCTGAAAGACCGCTTCGAGCAGCAAGAGCCCCATGCCGGGCACGACGAAGATCTGCTCAAGGATCACTGCCCCGCCGATCAGCAGCGGCGCCTGCAGGCCGATCAGGGTCACCACCGGGATCAGGCCGTTGCGCAGTGCGTGCCGCGCCACCACGAGGGTTTCACTCAAGCCCTTGGCCCGCGCGGTGCGAATGTAGTCCTGGCGCAGCACTTCCAGCATCATCGTGCGGGTCATGCGCATGGTCACCGCCGACAGCGAGAGGCCGAGCAGAATGGCCGGCACGATCATATGCGCCAAGTTCTGCAGTGGATCCTCCAGAAACGGCGTGTACTCCAAAGCCGGTGACCAGCGCCACCACACCGAGGGGAAGACCATCACCAGCGTGCCCAGCCAAAAGCTCGGAATGGCTAGCATCACCAAGGAGAAGGAGCGCGCCGTGTAGTCGCCCAAGGTGTCCTGCTTGAGCGCGGAGTACACGCCGATCGGCAACGCCACGGTCAGGGCCACGATCAGGGCGAGGAGCCCCAGCTCAAACGTGATCGGCAAGGTGGCCGCCAACTGCTCCGTGACCGGCGTGTTCTGCCAGAGCGAGCGGCCGAGATCACCCTCCAGCACACCGCCAATCCAATGGAAGTACTGCACGTGCATGGGTTGGTCCAGCCCCAGCGCCGCTTCGATGGCGGCCCGGTCGTGGTCGGTGGACAGGTCGTTCTGCGCCAGCATCAGGTCGATCACGTCGCCCGGAATCAGCCGCATCGAGACGAAGACGATGAGGCTGGCAAAGATCAATGTGGGAAGCAGCGCCAAAAGGCGGCGGGTGACGAATGCCTGCATCAGCGAAGCCTAACCCGGCAAGCTTGGCTGAACCAGACTCCGCCCTACACTTCCGGGGCCGTCGAAGCGCCCCCGCATGCAGGCCCCATCGCGTAAAATGCCGCCATGGAACTTTCCCGGCCCTTCATTCGCCTGCCTTTCGCCTTTGACGCCGGCCGGCTGGCTGCCGAGGCCACCGCCTTGCCGGATTCGGCTTGGATGCCCCACCCGTCCGGCATGGAAGGCAACTCAGCGGCCGCGCTCATTTCCCGGGACGGCGGCGACAACGATGCCTTCGACGGCCGCATGGCGCTTACGCCCCATTTGCGGCAATGCGCTTACACGCAACAGGCCATGGCGAGCTTTGGCGAAGTGTTGGGGCGCTCGCGGCTGATGCGGCTGGAGCCCGGCTGCAAGGTTGCTGCCCACGTGGACTTCAACTACCACTGGCACACCCGGGTGCGCATTCACATCCCCGTAATCACCGATCCTGCGGTCATCTTCCACTGCGGCGGTGCCGAGGTCCACATGGCGGCGGGGGAGTGCTGGATATTCAACTCATGGCGCCGCCACCAAGTGGTGAACAACGCCGCCATCACCCGCGTCCACTTGGTCATCGACGCGGCCGGCTCATCGCGCTTTTGGCGCTTGGTACGCGAAATGGAAGCGCTCGACCCGCAAGCCGATGCCACAGCAATAGCCGAGCGAAGCCAGCCCGTGCGCTTCGATCCCAATTGGCAGGGTGACATCGCCACGGAAAGGTTCAACACCGCACCGGTGATGGCACCCGGCGAACTCGATGCGCTGGCGGCGGCGTTGGTGCGCGATTTCGAGGCCCACCCCGGCAACAATCCC
>CAZRBP010000078.1:0-16127 GCA_964598305.1 uncultured Pseudomonadales bacterium
GACGGACCGGGTGATGGACGGTGTTGACCTGACGCCGTTTGTGACCGGCGCCGACGCGACTGAAGCACCACACGACTATCTCTTCTTCCGCAGCGGCGCCGCCCAAGCGGTTCGGGATGAGCGTTGGAAGCTGATGGTGAGCGCGCCTCAGGGCTTGCCTCGCAAGGAATGGCTCTTTGACCTCGCCGCCGACGGGGAATGGACCGATCTCCTGGCAGAGCACCCGGCAGTCGCTGAACGGCTACGCGGCGTGCTAGAGACCCACAACAGCAAGCAGGCCGAGCCGCGCTGGCCCTGGACCGGCACGACGGCCCAAAACGTCGACCGCGATCTGTCGCAGGAGGATCAGCCAGGCGATGAATTTACCTACTGGAGCAACTGACGAGGCAAAGCATCAGCCCAATTGACGAAGGTTCTTCTCGTGCGTCTCCCGACTAATCTGGTAGCGAAAGACCAGCGCAATCGCGAAGGTGTACAGGAAAATCAACGTGGGCGCATAGACAAACGCCCAACGAGCAAGCGTAGCCTGATCTAGGGATCCCGGGGTTGCTGTTTCGGATATCCCTACCATGACCAAAACGGTACTGGTCATGAATATCCCAAGTCCCGAAACGGATTTTTCCAGGAATTTCCTTGATGCAAAGAAAGTTCCCTCGGAACGTCGTCCCGTCGTTTTTTCACTGTCTTCGACAACATCGGCGAACATGGACGTGATGGTAATGCCGGCGGATATGAACAGGGCGAGATCAACCGTCGTGATGGCAAGGATTGTTGGCAGCAGCGCAGTGGTGCCGTTTTCCGGGAACCAGCCTAGCACACGTAATATGTAGGGTATGGGAGCCAATGATGCCGCCGTAAGCCAAAAGAACACAGCCGCCTTCTTCTTGCCAATCCGACGCGACAGCCTCGGCGCGATGATCACCGCAATGATCACGCTGAAGATCAGAAACATGTTGAGCAGGCCGATCTGCTCGGACGTGAAGTGCCAGAACAATGTGTATAGGTAGTTGGCGGATGAGAGCTGCAGGCCGCTGGCCGTGGAAGCAAACAGCGTGGCGCCCATCAAGGCCAGGAACGACCGGTTGGAAAGCGTTTGCTTCAGCTCCGACGCCGTCTGGCGGGCGTCAAAAGGCCGCTTCGGCGGAGGGGATTTCAACATGGGAATGCGATTATGGGTGCCGATGGAAGAGACGAGAATCGCTATGAGCATCATCGCCGCACCCAACGTGCCGTACTTGGTGTAGCCCTCCGGGTTCATCAAGCCCACCGGGTACTCCTCCGTTTGCGGAAAGAAGAACACGTACGCAACAATGGTGAGCCCTATGCCGCCCAGGTAGCCGAAAAACCCCCTATAGCCGACGATTTTTGTGCGCTCATCGTAGTCGGAGGTGAGTTCCGCAATGAGCGACGTACTGGGCACCTCAAAGAGCGTGATCAGGGTGCGCACCAGTACCGCCACAACCAGCAGATAGAAAAACATGGCTTCAGGGGAAAGCTCCGGAGGGTTCCACAGCAGAAAGAAACTGGCGGAGACCGGCAGCGCCGAGAAGTACATGAACGGATGCCGACGACCCCAACGGGAGTGAAAATGGTCAGAAATGTGACCCACCAGCGGGTCGGATATCGCGTCAATGATCAGGACCAGCATGATGGCCAGTCCGACCTGCTCCGCGGGCATGCCGATGACACGGCTGTAAAAGAACAGGAGAAAGACGGCAAAGGCATTGTCCTTAACGCCATAGGCAGCCGCACCAAAGCCGTAAGCGACCTTCGTACCTAGTGGGAGCGATCCAGCGCGCCGGGCGTCTGACATGGCGTTTTCCTCCGGAGCAAGGGCATCCTGCCCTCGATTTGGCTTTCGGGATCTGCCTCAGAACAGGGAAGCGTGCTGCCCGCCATCGATGACGATGTTCTGACCCACGATGAAGCGGGCAAGTGGACTGCACAGGAACGCCGCCATGGGTGCCAAATCATCGGCCTGGGCGGCGAAGCCCGCAGGAATCCGATTGTGCTCGCGAAAGTGGGCGCCAACGACCTCTGGATCCGGCTCCAGGCCGAACGCCGCTGCGTAGTCGCCCACGAGTTCGCTGGCGCCCTCCGTCTGAAACATCCCGGGCAGCAGGTTGTTGAGGACCACGCCGAAGGGCGCGATCTCTCGCGAGACGCTGGCCGTGTAGTTGATGAGCGCCGAGCGGGCCGGGCCGGACATAAGGCGCCAGATCATCGGGTTCTTGGCTGAAAACGTCGCAATGTTGACGATGCGGCCCCAGCCACGCTGCTTCATGCCCGGAATGTAGTGGCGCATGATCTCGATCGGGCCGATGAGCGCCGTTTCGATGGATTCGCGCCACTGCTCCGGCGTCACCTTCAGGAAGTCACCGTTGGGCTTGGGGGGCTTGATCGTGATGGCGAGAATGTCCGGGTCGGGACAGGTCGCGAACAGTGCTGCCCGGCCGTCTTCGGTCGAGGAGTCGGCAACCACTGGCGTCACGGCCGTCCCGTACTTTTGGGAGATCTCCTGCGCGGCGTTGCGTAGCCGCTCTTCCCGGCGCGCGGAGATCACCAGTTCGACGCCAGCCTCGGCGAGCCTTTCCGCGGTTGCCCGGCCCATGCCCGCGCTGCCGCCGGCCATGATGGCTTTCTTGCCTTCGATTTGCAGATCCAAGTTGCGTCTCCTTAGTTCGATATAATGCTGTCCATTACTTTATCAATGTAGCAGTTGAAAAAAAGCGTTTCGGGAGGAACACGCAATGCCTGATGCCATCGATGTTTACTGGTCGTTCCGCAGCCCCTACTCCTATCTGGTGACGCCCGATCTGTCGCGTCTGCGCACTGACTACGACGTGGACGTGCGCATGCGCATCGTCTATCCGATCGCCATCCGAGACCCAGCGCTGGTGTTCGATCCTGCGAACCGCGCCAAGGCCTTCTACATAATGCGCGACTCCCAACGGCGCGCGGAGTTTCTGGGCATGCCGTTCGCGTTCCCGCGCCCGGACCCCATCGTGCAGGACGCCGCAACCATGACCGTGGCGAAGGAACAGCCCTACATCCACCGTCTCAGCGCCCTTGGCGTCGAAGCGCAGCGCCGTGGCCGAGGGGTTGAGTTCGTCACCGAAGCAGCCGCGCTCATCTTTGGCGGCACGGATGGCTGGGACCAGGGTGAACGCCTCAAGGACGCCGTGGCGCGGGCGGGATTGGATCTCGGCGAGCTCGATGCCGCCATCAAGGATGGCGACCATCTGGAGGAAATCGAGCGCAATCAGCAGGCGCTCACGGCAGCGGGCCATTGGGGCGTGCCCACCATGGTGCTGCGCGATGAGCCCTTCTTTGGCCAGGATCGCATCGACACGCTGCGTTGGCGGCTTGATCAGTACGGACTGGCGCGAAGCTGACCCCGTTCGTCAACATGCTCTTTGAAATCGACCCGTTTGCCTGAACTGCACCGTGCTGGATTCGTTGATCACCGCCGGTTCCGAGGCGATGCGGCGGCGAGACTTCGTATAGAGGGAGATCAGGATAATGACGTGGACCCGACGCTTGTTTGCATTGATTGTCATGCTTCCAGGACTGCTGTTCATCGTCCTCGGGTTGCGATGGCTGGTGGACCCTGCCGGCGTTGCGCCCACACTGGGGCTTACTCTGGAAACGGGTTATGGGCTCAGTAGCCAGGTGGCTGACCTGTCCGCGTTTTTTCTTGTCACTGGGCTCAGCATCCTGATCGCCGTTGTGACGAGCGTCCGCACTTGGTTCTATCCGCCCGTGCTGCTTCTGCTAATCGCCGCGGCTGGCAGATTGGTGGCCTGGCTGGCGCACGGCGCTGCATTTGCGCCCCAAGCGATCATCTTGGAGGTTGTGGTCGCGGCGTTGCTGCTGATTGCGTCTCGCTATCTCCCCGAGCGCAAGTGACCATGCGCGGGAGCCCCGTGCGTGCAATCGCCGTCGCGCTTGCCATGCTTGCGTTTGCCCCGCCGCTAAACGCCAGAGACAGACCGAACATCGTTTTTTTGCTCGCGGATGATTTGGGCTACACCGACATTGCCCCCTATGGCAGTGAGGTCAACACACCTGCGCTGTCAAAACTGGCGCAAGAAGGGGTTCGATTCACGAACTATCACACGGCCGCCAACTGCGCCCCGGCACGGGCGATGCTGCTGACTGGCGTCACCAATCATCTTGCTGGCGTGCCAAACATTCCGGAGATGTTGGCGCCCGAGCAGATGGCGCATGAGAACTACCAGGGCGTGCTCGGAGACAACGTGGTGACCATCGCGACGCTGCTGGAAAGTTCGGGCTATCACACCTACATGGCAGGCAAGTGGCATCTGGGAGCGGGGCCGGGCAAGCTGCCAAGCCAGCGCGGATTCGAGCGAACGGTAGCGCTGATGGATTCCGGTGCTGACAATTGGGAGCAGCGCCCGTACCTGCCGATCTACGATCGGGCAAACTGGTTTGCGGATGGCGAGCGCTTCGAGTTGCCGGAGGACTTCTACTCTTCCCGCTTCCTGATCGACAAAACCATCGAGTTCATTGGCGGCAACATCGGCGACGGCAATCCGTTCTTCGCCTACGTGCCGTTTCAGGCGGTGCACATACCCGTGCAGGCGCCTCAGGAATACATCGACCGTTACATGGGCGTGTATGACGATGGCTGGGATCAATTGCGGCAGGCACGCCATGACCGCGCCGTTGCCTTGAGTGTCCTGCCCGAGGCGGTGCCCATGGCGCGGATGTCAACCACGGCAGACTGGGGGGCACTGAGCCCGGAGCGGCAGCGCTACGAGGCCAAACGCATGGCGGTTTACGCCGGGATGATTGAGGCAATGGACGCCAACATTGGCCGGCTTCTCACCTATCTGGAAAGGCAGGGACAGCTCGATAACACGATATTCGTCTTTACTTCCGACAATGGCGCCGAGGGGAGCGGGGCGCCGGACCCCACTTCGTTTTCCGCGAACCGCCTAGCATCCAGTCTGGGCTACTCAACAGACTATGACACGTTGGGCCTGAGGGGCAGTTACAACTCAATCCATCCCGGATTCACCAGTGCCGCTGTGAGTCCCCTATCTTTCTACAAGTTTTATGTGGGCGAGGGCGGATTGCGGGTGCCGCTCATTGTCTCTGGCCAACCACTGCATGCGTCACGGGCGCAGACCCACGCCTTCGCCTGGGCCACGGATGTTGCAGCAACCATCCTGGCTTTCGCCGGTGTGGACCAACCGGATGGCCGGTTTGCAGGCAAACCGGTGCTGCCGATTACCGGGAAGGACTTGGGGCCTCTTGTGCGCGGAGAGGTTGAGCGGGTTTACGAAGAAGGCGATGCCGTGGGCTACGAACTGACCGGGCACGCGGTGTTGTTTCAGGGTGAGTTCAAGATCGTGCGAAACCTGCCTCCACTGGGCGATGGAGAATGGCGGCTCTACAACATTGCCAGGGACCCGGGCGAGGTTCGGGACTTGAAGGCGGATAGGCCGGATCTGTTTCAGGCAATGCTCGATGCCTATGCCCGGTTCGAGCAGGAAAACAAGGTTATGCCCATCCCGCCCGGATACAGCCAGACGGGTCAGCTACTCATCAACATGCTTCGGGATCAGTATGGATCGGCAATACTGGTGGTGCTGCTCACCGCACTGCTGGCGATCCCGTTCGTGGTGTACGTTCGAACGCGCGACGCAGTCCACCGGCGCTGACGTTTGGGCTAACCCGCGGGCGCCGGATCACGGGATGCCAGGCGGCGTAATCCGCCGCGCTGCGTTTCAGCCCAGCGTTGGAGTGAGCGAGGCATCCGCGATTCGATGATCACTCGTGAGCAGGGTCGCACCCAATACTCGAGCGGTCGCCACCAAAATTCTGTCAGCCGGGTCGCGGTGAAACGAATCCGGGAGGGCTGCCACTTCGGCAGCAATCGCCGGGGAAATGCCATGCCTGCGCACGAGCGGCGGAGCGACGGCCCTGTCCAGCCATTCTCGCAGCGGCAACGCCAGCCGAATGCGACCCAAACCTTGCAGCATCGCCACTTCCCAGAGGGAGATATCGGACACATGCAAGGGGGCATCCGGGCTCGCAGCCTCGACAACTTCCCGTTGCTGCGGCGAAAGCCGCGCCAGGTCATTCAGCCACCAGATCAGCACATGCGTGTCCAGCAACGCTGCGGTCAACGGTTGCTCTCCCAATGGTCCTCTGGAACCACCGGGCCGACGATGTCGCCCACCACAGTGACTGTGCCCTTCAGCTCCAGTTGCGGATAGCGGCCCTGCAACCCGGTCACGGGACCAAGTTCCGCCACGGGCTGGCCGCGCTTCAAGATGACCACGCGCTCGCCGGTTGCCTTGACGCGGTCGAGTATGGAGAGGCAGCGGGCCTTGAAATCAGAAGCGTTGATGTGTTCCATAGTTGACCAGTATTGAGGGCCAGTCACGAAAGGTCAACGCCTTACGCGCTGCAGGAGGAGCCGGTGGCGAAGCTTCGCAACCGGCGCTCGGCCGGGGCGTGTTCACTGATCCTCGCTTTCGCGAAGCCTGCCCGCCAGTTCGAAGACATGGGCGTCCTCGATCCGCAAGCGCCGTAGCGCCGACTCCAACTGGTAGAGGTAGTCGATGTTGGTGCCGCTCGGTCCGGCCGACCGCCTGATCTGCGCCACGATTTCATCGACCGGCGCCGACCCGAGAAAGGCAGGGTTGTTCACGGGCGCGACGTATGCGACCCCCTGTTCGGTGCCGCCTCGGCGAAACTCCAAGCGGAGGTCGTGCCGCTGATAGCCGTTCTTTTCGCGATGGTCGAGCCCCTCAAAGGTCGCCGCAGCCAAGTCGGCAGCAACGCGATAGGCAACGCCTTCGCAGGAAGCGCCCGGCTGCGGCACCAGCGTCACCACCCGCCCCGGCGCATGGGGAAGGCCCCGGTGGTCGTGCGAGCCTTGCCAGAATCGCCGCGTCCAACCCCGAATGCGCGCCACCCGGCGTTCACGGAACGCAATGCCGGGCCGCCAGATCAGCGACCCGTACCCAAAAACCCAAACGCTATCCGGATTTCCCGTTTCGTTCATCTAACGCTGGCGTTCGCGCGAGATTCCACCGCTAAAGATCCGGCGGCTTAGAGCTGGCTGCCGAGGTAGCGCGCCTCCCAAGGGGTCATCCACTTTTGGAAGTCCTGCAGCTCGATCCGCTTCACATCAGCGTACACCTCGATGAATGCTTCGGAGAGCAGCTCCGCCAAGCGACGGTTGGCGGCCAGCGTGGCGAGTGCTTGGCTTAGGTCATCCGGCAGGGTGGCTGGGGCATCGTAGGCGTTGCCTTGGTGGGGTTCCGTCGGCTCCCTGCGGTCCTGCATGCCCAACCAACCACAGGCCAGAGTGGTGGCCGTGAGCAGGTACGGATTGACGTCGGCGCCCGCTACGCGGTTCTCCACCCGCCCGCTCGCCGACGGTCCGTGCGGCACGCGCAATCCCGCGGTGCGGTTGTCGTAGCCCCACTCCAAGTTGATGGGGGCCGATATGTGCGGCACGAAGCGCTTGAAGCTGTTGACGTTGGGAGCAATCAGGGCGAAGGCTTCCGGCAGCCAGGTTTGCAGCCCGCCGATGAAGTGGCGCAATGCGGCCGGTGCCCGCCCATCCTCCAAGGCGAAAATGTTGCCGCCCCCATCGTCCGCAACGCTGCAGTGCAGATGGGCGCCGCTGCCCGGCACCCCGTCCAGGGGCCGGGCCATGAAGCTCGCCAGATAGCCGTGCCGCACGGCGCAGGCCTTGACCAAGCGTTTGAGCAGGAACAGTTGGTCGGCGCGGCGCAGCGGGTCACCGTGGGCCAAGTTGAGCTCGATCTGCGACGGACCCACTTCATGCACGAAGGCGCTGACCGGCAGGCCCGCCGCTTCGCTCTGCGCCTTCACGTCATCCAGGAAGGGCGCGTACTTGTCCAAGGCATCGGCACTGAAGGCTTCGCCGCCGAACTCGGCGCGGCCATCGACACCCGGCGCCAAGGCGAGCGCCGAAGCATCTCGCTCGATCGGTTCCAGAAGGTAGAACTCCAGTTCCGGGGCCACGACGGGATGCAGGTCCGCGTCGGCGTAAAGTCCGACCACACGCTTCAAGACGTCGCGGCTGTCGTAGGGGATGAGCGCGCCTGACTTGTCCAAGGCATCGCAGACCACTTGGCCGTGATCGCCCGGCTTCCACGGGCAGGCACTGTAGCTCGACCAGTCGGGACGCAGGATCAGGTCCTCGTCCTTGGGGTCGTAGCGCTCCATGCACTCTTCGGCGTAATCGCCGGTGATGGTCTGAAAGAACACCGCGGCGGCGAAGTTCGGCGGGGCGCCGTCGTCCAGGGCATCGGTTTGCACCGTCTTGCCCCGGGGGGCGCCGTTAAGGTCGGCGACCAGCAGGTCCACTGTGGACGCCAATTCGGCAGGTTGATCCGCCATTATTCCCCCTACTGTCCCAACTCCGACTGACGCGGATAGACGACCCGGCCTTCGAACAGGGTCATGGTCACTGCCACCTCACCAACCTCTTCAGCCGCAATGTTGAAGAGGTCCTTCTCCAAGACTACGAGGTCTGCCGCCATACCCGGCTTGATGACGCCGGTCTCGTCCTCCTGATGCATCAGCCAAGCGCCGTTGGCCGTGTAGGCCCGCAGCATGGTATCCAAGCTCACCGCCTCGTTGGCGTTGAGCACGCCTTCGATCTCGTCGGAAGCGTCCTGCCGGGTCAAGGCAGTCTCGATGGCTGGCAGCGGATTCAGGGAGGACACCGACCAATCGCTGCCCGCGGCAATGCGGGCGCCCGCCCGCTCCAAGGAGCCAATGGGGTACATTCCCTCGACCCGCTCGGGGCCGAGCGCCGGCAGATTGATGTCGGTGATGTAACCGTCAGGGTAAGCCCATAGCGCCTGGAAATTGGCCGTGACCCCCAAAGCCGCAAAGCGGGGATAGTCGGCGGGATCGATGAGTTGCAAATGGGAGATGTGATGACGGTTGTCCGAAGGGCCGTTCTGCTCAATCGCCTGCTCGACCGCATCGAGGGCCACCCGAACGGCCCGGTCGCCGATGGCGTGAAAGTGCGCCTGCACACCTTGGGCGTCCAACGCCACAACCCGCGCTGCCAGTTCATCGGCCGGCAGGATCAACATGCCGGTGCCGCCGCCCTCGCCCAGGTAGGGTTCCAGCAGCGCCGCGGTCTCGCCTTCGAGCACCCCATCAACAAAGAGCTTGGCGGCGTCCCGGCGCAGGCGCTTGCCGCTGTTGCGGTCCTCCGCACGAATCAGCCCCTCGGACGGCGTCCAAGTCAACGGACTGGATACCGGGACCGACAGCACCAGCCGCGCAGTGAGGTCACCTGCCGCCTCAAGCCCTTGCCAAGCCGCCCACTCGTCCGGGGAAGTGGCCGCGTCGATCATGGAGGTGATGCCGAATTGGTTGGCCAAGGCGACCGCCTGACGTGTGGCTTCCAAGCGGTCCGCATCGGTAAGCGGCGGGACAACTGCCTCCACCAAGCCCTGGGCGGATTCCCGCACTGTGCCGGAGGGCGCGCCATTCGCGTCGCGCTCGATGATCCCGTGAGGCGGATTCGGCGTCTCCGCCTCGATGCCCGCCAAGGCCAGCGCCTTGGAATTGGCCCAGGACGAGTGGCCGTCCGAGCCGCGCAGGAAGATGGGGCGGTCCGCGTTGACCGCATCGAGCAGGTCCTTGGACGGATTGGCATCCGGGAACAGCGACAGGTCCCAGCCGCCGCCCACCAGCCATTCCCCACCGGGGAGCGCCGCATCACATTGCGCCACTTGGGCGACCAGAGCCGCCGCGTCGGACGAGCCGGAAAGGTCGCATTGCATGAGCTGGATGCCACCGAATGTCGGATGCACGTGGGCGTCGTGAAATCCGGGCAGGACCATGCGCCCGCCGAGTTCATAGACCTGACCCTCGAAGCGGCCGAGCACCGCCTCGTCGCTGCCCACGGCGACGATGCGGCCATCGCGAATCGCCACCGCCTCCGCCCAAGGCATGGATTCGTCCAAGGTGTACACCCGGCCCGCGCTCAAAATCAGATCGGCAGGCTGCGGCGCCTGGCCGCAACCCGGCAGCAACGCCGCGACGGCCAGCAAAGCGAGTGGAGTGCGCATGAGGAGCCATTTTGAAGGCCGAACCCCGCATGTCAATCGCCACCTCCTCCCGGAGCGAGGGGGCGTCCCGCCGTCCCGGAGCGAGGGCGTCCCGCCCTCGAAAGTGGGGGTTCAAATCACCAGAGTGCTGATTGAGCGGCGCAAGCACCACTGGCATAGTGGCTCCGCAGAGCCGAGGGCTCCGGCAACGCGTTCAACACACCATGGGATTCCACCGATGAAGCAGACCATCGCCAGCGTTCTCGATGACTCCGACCGCGCCGTCCTGTTGCATCCCTTCACCGACTTCGCTGCCCATAAGCGGTCCGGTGGGCGCGCATTCGTAGCCGCCGAGCACATCTACCTGACCGACGCGGAGGGCAAGCAGTACATGGACGGCATGTCCGGCCTGTGGTGCGTGAACCTCGGCTACAGCCAACCGAAGATCGTGCGCGCCGTCACCGAGCAACTCGAACGGCTGCCCTACTACAACAGCTTCTTCAACTGCACCACCGACACCACCATCGAGATGGCCACGCGCCTTACCGCGGTGCTGCCGGAAGGGTTCAACCACGTCTTCTTCACCAACTCAGGCTCCGAGGCCAACGACACCAACATCCGTCTGGTCCACCGCTACTTCGACCTCATCGGCCAGTCGCGCCGCAAGCTCATCATCAGCCGGAGGAACGCCTACCACGGCAGCACCATCGCCGCCGCCAGCCTCGGCGGCATGAGCAGCATGCACAAGCAGTTCACCGGCCTGCCCTACGTCCATCACATCGAGCAGCCCTATGCCTTTGAGAACGCCGGCGAACTGGACGAGGAGGCCTACGGCAGGGCGGCGGCGCAGCTTTTGTCCAAGAAGATCGACGAACTCGGCGAGGCCAACGTCGCCGCCTTCATCGCTGAACCGGTCCAAGGCGCCGGCGGCGTCATCATTCCTCCGCCAAACTACTTGGCCGAAGTGGGCCGCATTTGCGCCGAGCGCGGGGTGTTGCTGATCAGCGATGAGGTCATCTGCGGCTTCGGCCGCACCGGCGAATGGTTTGGCTGCCAGACCTATGGGGTGCAGCCGGACCTGATCAGCTTCGCCAAAGCCGTCACCAACGGGTTCCAGCCCCTAGGCGGGGTGGCGGTTGCCGACAAGGTGGCGGAGGTGCTCACCACCCAAGGCGGCGAATTCGCCCACGGCTTCACCTGTTCCGGGCATCCGGCGGCCTGCGCGGCGGGCGTTGCCACCTTGGACATCTACCGGGAGACCGCCATCGTGGAACAGGTGCAGCAGGACACAGCCCACCACTGGCGCAAGCGCTGGGGCGCGCTCATCGACCATCCCATCGTCGGCGAGGCCCGCACCCAAGGCTTGTTCGGCGCCCTGGAACTGGTGCGCGACAAGGCCAGCCGGCAGCGCATCGACGCCAACAACCGCGCTGCCGTCCACTGCCGCAACGCCGCCATCGGCAACGGCCTAATGGTGCGGCAAGTGGGCGACACCATCATCAGCGCCCCGCCGCTGATCATCAGCCGCGAGGAGATCGATCAACTGGTCGACCGCCTGACCATCGCCCTAGATGCCACTGCCGGGCACTACGGGCTTAACGTGCGGTAGGGCGCGGTTTAGGCGGCAAGCTCGGCGGCGGCACGCGGCGGAACTCGAAGCTGGGTTGGTGTTCGTCGTCGACCGAGGGGTTTGCCGAACCGCCGGCGCGCTCGCCTTGACCGGTGGGGTCTTCCTCCGCGGTCACCGCGCCTCGGGAGATGAAGCCGTCCAGGGGTTCGCCCTCGGTGAGCGCGGCCAAGGCTTCCTCGGCGGCTTGGGCGGTGGCTTCGTCCCACGGCAGGCGATGGGCGCGGGGTTCGCTGGCCACCAAGCCCGCCGCGTCGAGTTCGCTGATCCAAAAGAAGATGCTGCCCGGCGAGCGGCTGGCCTTGTCCGGCTCTTCGATGGTGATCCAGTGCAGGCGAAACTGCTCCGGCATGACGGCGGACGTCGCCCAGCCCATGAGCTGCTTGTGGCCCTCAAAGGCCACGATGTAGAAGCCGCTGGCGATGACGATGGCGCCGAGCTTCACCGCCAGCCCCCAGCGGCTGGCTAAGCTCAAGTTCAGCAGCAACGCCACGATGAGGGCGTAGGCGAGGGACAGCGCGACGGTCATGCCTTGGCGGCGACGGCGCGGGTCAGCAGCCGCTTGCCCAACGTGTTGGTGTTCACTACTTGGCCATCGGCATTGATGGAAAAGCGCACGGCGGTCCGCTCATCCCCCGCGCCCTGCAACTCGAGCGTGTCGTAAAACACCACCACCGCGCTTGGATTGAGCTTCTCGACCTTCACGGAGACCGGCAGGGGGACGCTGTAGTTGGCTTGGTAGTGCAGCAGGTTGACGACGTACTCACCGGCCTGCAACGCCCGGATGGTCACCGTTTCCTGGTTGATCGGATTGGCGGTCTCGACGTTGTTCACCACCATGCGGTCCTGGAACA
This sequence comes from uncultured Pseudomonadales bacterium, assembly GCA_964598305.1. Classification (GTDB taxonomy): domain Bacteria; phylum Pseudomonadota; class Gammaproteobacteria; order Pseudomonadales; family Azotimanducaceae; genus Azophilus. The sequence continues at coordinate 12,567 of CAZRBP010000078.1, forward strand.
GTCCCCGGTCGTCCCGGTCCAGGTGCATCAGGCCGGCATCCCGGTTGTGGTACCAGACCAAGTTGCCCTGGGGATCCTCCACCAGCGCGTCAACATCGTCCGGGTGGCGGTCCGCCCAGCGCACCGTGATCAGGATCTCGGCCTTGGACTCCACTTCACCCGCCTTGGTGGGATCAGCCATGAGGCTGAAAGCGGCCACAAACATGAAGGCGAAGCCGAGCAGCGCATTGAACAGCAAGTCGGTGAAGGCGTCTTGGGAGTCCCGCTGCCGGTAGATCCTATGGCGCATGATCCGCCGTCACCACTGAAAGACGGGTCGCCAGCTCGGCCGCCGAAGCGTCGAGAATGTGGTACTGCAACTTGAGCAGGGTGCTGGTCACTAACCCCGCCAAGGTGGTGTAGAGGGCCACCGCCATGCCGCCGCTCATCTCGGTGAGCAGCCGCTGCATCAGGCCCGGGTCGAACTCGGTGATCTCGCCGATGGGCATCAGCATCAGGATGAAGCCAACCACGGTGCCGAGCAGGCCGAGCTTGAGCAGCGCATCGCTGATGAAGTGGCCCAAGGCGTGCCGGTTGGCGAGTTCATCGGCAAAGGCCGTGAGCAGGGCGGTCAAGTCCCCGCCCTCGGCGTTCTTCCGGCTCGCGGCGAAGCGGCCAATCAGGCTGGCCTCCGCAACCATCTCGGTCCCGTCGCCGTCCGCTGCGCCGTCCAAGTGCCGTTCGAGCGCAGCGAACTCGCGGCGCTCCCGGTTCAAGGCATGGGCCAACATCAGCCAGTGGCCGCTGGCCAGCGCGTAGATGCCTAAGATGAGGTAGGAGATGTAGCTCTTGTCCGAGGTCAGCGCCAGGGTCAGCGCCCCGCGGTCGGCAGCAATGTAGAAGCCGAACAGGACCAGCCCCAAGATGATGACGGCCCGAGCGGTCAGGTTGGCGTCGGCGAGCGGATGCATGGCCGCGAATTATGGCACACTGCCTGTGGACACAATGGCGGGCCGGGCAGATGGGGAGAGCGAAATGAGCAGCATCGCAGTGATCGGCCTCGGCAATTTCGGGACGGCGCTGGCCCGCAATTGGACCGTCCACGGCAAGGCGGTGCGCGGTTGGACGGTGGAGGATGAAGTCTTCGCCACCATTGAGAGCGTCGGCGTTAACGAGAAGTACCTGCCCGGCATCGAGCTGCCCGGCCTGAAGGCGACCTTGGACTTGGGCAAGGCCGTGGAGGGCGCCAGCATCCTGGCCTTGGCGCTGCCCTCCCATGTGGTGCTCAGCGTCGTCGATCAACTCCTTGAACGGCTGCAGGACGGCCAAGTCCTGGTTGACTTGGCCAAGGGCCTCGCTCCCAACGAGGAACTGGTGTCCGACGCCATCGCCGCCAAGCTGGCCGCCGCCGGGCTCAACAATCCGCTGGCGGTGATGACCGGCCCGACCATCGCCCCGGAACTGGCGTCCGGGGTGCTGACCACTGCCCTAGTGGCGTCGGTGGATGCAGCGTTGGCCCAGCGCTTGGCCGACGAGCTGTCGACGCCCACCTTCAACGTGGCCCCCGCGGCCGACCCCTTGGGCGTGGAACTCTGGGGCGCGTTCAAGAACGTCATCGCGCTGGCCTGCGGCGTCTCCGATGGCCTCAAGCTGACCGGCGGCCTTGGCGGCGACAACCTGAAGGCAGCCCTTTTCACCGCAGGCTTCAATGAAGGGCGCCGGGTTCTGACTGCGCTCGGCGCCCAGCCGGAAACGGCCTTCAGCGCCGCAGGGATCGGGGATCTGTTCGTCACCGCCACGTCGCCCCACGGACGCAATCGGCGCACCGGCGAACTGCTCGGCTGCGGGCAAGCCCTCGACCAAGCCCTTGGCAGCACGGTCATGGTCTCCGAAGGGGTGCGCGCCACCCGCATGTTCGCGGCCCGCACTGCCGCGGCGGACATTTCAGCCCCCTTCGTCACCCGGGTGGCCGAACTGCTCGACGGGAAGACCAGCGCCGAGGACTGCGTCCGGGGGATTCTCTCGATTCCCACCTAGCCGCATCGCCCTTCTGATAGACTTCCGCACCCTGTTAATGAAGTACAGCCATCTCATGGACAAATCGTGTTGCCGAGTCCGCTTGCGAGTCCTGCCGCGCATTGGCGCACTCGCCGCAGCGGCGCTCGCGCTGCTGGCAGCGCCGGCGTTCGCAGTCGATATCGCTGACGCCTACGCCCATGCCCAAAAGAACGATCCCGTTCTGAGCGCCGCCCAAGCCGGCTACCGGGCAAACCGGGAATTGGTTCCCCAAGCTCGATCCGGACTGCTGCCGAAACTCAGCCTGGGCGGCCAGCTCAGCCGCAACAAGCGTTCCTTTCCGGGCGCCGTGCTGCAGGATACCAACCCCACCAGCCCGACCTTTGGGCGAATGATGGATCTGCCTTCGCAAACGTACACCGATCGCGCTTGGCAGGCGCAGTTGAACCAACCGGTGGTCAATGTCAGCGCTTGGTTCGATCTCAAAAGCGCCACATCCCGCGTGCAGGCCGCCGAGGCAGCGCTAAACGCCACCTCCCAGAACTTGATCCTGCGGGTGGTGCAAGCCTATCTGAACGTGCTGCGCGCCCAGGATCGCCTGGAGGCGGCGCAAGCCCAGGAAACCGCCGTCGGCCGGCAGCTTGAACAGGTGCAGCAACGCTTCGAGGTGGGTCTGGTGGCCATCACCGACGTGCTCGAAGCCCAAGCGGCCTATGACAACTCTGCGGTGGCCCGCATTCAGGCGGAAGGCGACCTGCACGTGTTCTTCAATGCGCTGACCACGCTCACCGGCGAGGACTACCAGTCGCTGGACCGGCTGGCCGAGGCCCTGCCCATCATCAATCCGGCACCCGCCGACGAACAGGCTTGGGTGGATGCGGCGCTTGACTCCAACTTCAACGTGCTCGCCGCCCGTGCTCAGTTGGATGCCGCCAACCGCAACTTGGCAGCCCGGCGCGCCGCCCACTTGCCGACCCTCGACGGCTCCATCTCCCACAGCTACTTCCACACCGGCGGGCTCTCGTTTCTCGGCAACAAGACCGAGACCACAACCTATGCACTGACCATGAGCCTGCCCATCTATCAAGGCGGGTTCACCCACTCCCGGCGCAAGGAGGCGCGGGCCTTGGCGGACCAAGCCCGCGACGAACTTCTGAATCAGCAACTCACCGTCACCCGGGATGCGCGCAGCCTGTTCCAGACCGTCGCCACCGACGTGGTTCGAGTTGGCGCCCGCCTGAAGGCGATCGCCTCCAGCCAATCCGCACTCGAAGCCACCGAAACCGGCTACGAGGTGGGCACCCGCAACATCGTCGATGTGTTGCAGGCGCAGCAGCGGCTGTTCGCCTCCCAGTTCGACTACGCCGATTCGCGCTACAACTACGTGATCGACCTCATGGCGCTCAAGCAGGTGGCCGGTGCCTTGGTGGAGGAAGACGTTGCGGAGTTGAACCGGTTCGCCAACTCCTCCAATCCGGTGTTGAGGGGCGGTCCCTAGTGTCCTGTCCGGCTAATAAGTGGGTTTTAGTCGCTAGGCCGTTTTGGTTCCCGGCAAGGCGCGACAAC
>CAZRBP010000079.1:0-3342 GCA_964598305.1 uncultured Pseudomonadales bacterium
GCGGACGATGGCGTGCTCATCCTGCGAGCGCGCACCGAGATGGTGGGCATTCCCTAAGCCGGCCAACGTCATGGCCGGATTTGATCAGAACAACCGGTCCACGATGAGGCCGCCCACCACACCCGCCATGCCGAGCGCCATGGACAGCACCAGGGTGAACAGCCGCGAGGCATCGGCCCGCTGATCTTCCCGCATGGCGTCCATACGGTGATGGGTGTCGTCGAGACGCTTGCTGACGTCATCGAAGCGCTGATTCATTTCGCGGGTGATGCGATCGTAGAGCTTCTGCTGCGACTCCTCGAGGATGTTTCGCAAGCGATCGGGCGTGACAGCGAACTTCTCAATCGAGGTGGCGATGGCCTTCACGAGCGCATCAGCTTGGCGCCGCTCGAACCCCGATGCTTCAAGGCTCTTCGACATATCCACGATTTCCTCTGCCGCCTGTTTCATGAGTATAAGCCTCCTAGCTCGCAATGGGGCCAATCTGGAGGAACGGCGCTTCGCGCCCTCCGAGGGCAGGATGCCCTCGCCCCAACCCTTGTTCGAGACGCTTCCTTCGGCTCGAGGGCATCCTGCCCTCGCTTCGAATCAAAGGTTAGCGCGGCGTTGGCACCACCGTGACCGGCATGTCTTCCGGTTCAAGGCCGAGGTTGATGAGCACTTTCGACATGCCGAGGAACAGGCCCACGCCTAGGGCGATTTCGGCGACTTCCGCCTCGCTGTAGTGCGCCTTCAGGGTCTGCTGGAGGTCGTCGCCGGGCGGCGCTGGGACGCCGATGATGGCGTCGGTGAGCTTCAATGCCGCCACTTGGGCGGGTTCCAGTGCCTTCTCGTAGCCGTCCGCAATGCGCTCGACCCGTTCTTCGTTCAGCCCCGCCGCACGGGCGGAGTCAAAGCGCACCCGGCGTCAGTAGCCGCAGTCGGTGATGCGGGCATTGCGAATGCGGGTCATCTCCTTGATGGCGGGGTCGGCGACCCCGTTGCGCCAGAATTCCCCGTAGAGTTCGAAGAACAGGCCAGCGAGTTTCGGCACATGGGCCATCACCGAGCCGAAGTCCGGCGGCTGGCCGGGAATGGCGGATGGCATTCTGGGACGGGTGGACACGATCAGTTCACCCCTCTATACCAGCGTGCCCTGATGGAGCGGCGGTGAATCCAGATCGACGGGCCATTCCTCCAAATCGAAAGCCAGCTTCCAGCGGCAGGTCGCGTCGAAGAAAGCCAATGCCACCATGAGTGCAACAGCGCCCTTGTCGTCGAACGCTTCGGCCGCCGCCGCGACCTCCCCATCGCTGACCGCGTGATGCTGGAAGGGAAACTGTTCGGCGATAGCCAAGGCGGCCTGCTCCGAGGCCGTGAAGGGGGCAAAGTCACCGCGCTTCAGGGCCGCTGCTTCAAGCTCGCCCAAGGCAACGTCGGCATCGCGCACGGCCCATTCGGCTGCGCACTCGTGAATCGCGGCGATCCGCAGGCGGCAGAGCTCCAGAACCCGCCGCGGCACCAAGCCATCATTCCACAAGGCGCTGTAGAACGCCTTGTAGCGGCTCAGCAGTTCCGGACGATGGGCGAACAGCGCTTCAAGCGGCGGCGAGTCCTCGGCGCTGGCGATCCAACTCATCTCATCGACTCCCCTTGGTCATGTTAGCCTTCGCAATTGCCTCACTTGGAGCATACCACCATGGCACGGCTCATCATTCGAGTGCTGATCACCGCCATCGGCCTGTACGTGGCCACCCTGCTCATTGACGACATCCGGGTGGACAGCGACGGCACCCTGATTTGGGCGGCTATCGCCCTGGGGCTGGTCAACGCCCTGGTGCGCCCGCTTATCATCCTCCTGACCCTGCCGGCCAGCGTGCTGACCCTCGGGGTCTTCCTGCTGGTGATCAACGCCGCCATGCTGCATCTCGCCGCCTGGTTGGTGTCCGGTTTCCATGTGGAGGGCTTCTTCAGCGCCCTGTTCGGCGCCATCATCGTCAGCTTGGTCACTTGGGCAACCGAATCCCTCATCAAGCCCAAGGAGCGCGCCTGACCCGCCAAGCGTTTAAGCGGCCCGCGAGCGGCGAAACAGCACCGCATCGGCCACCGTGACGAGGAAAAACAGGACAAGGAAAAGGATCACGCGAGGGTCGCTGAGGTAAATCTGCGGCTCGACCGGCACGGCGATGGTCTTTTCCAAGGCAGCCACCTTGAAGTCATGCTTCTCGTCGAAGATGGGGTTCGTGGCGATCTCCAACAGATCGCGGCGGCTGCGGTAGCGCATGATGGCGAACTGGTCCCAGCTCTCCGCGCCTTCGATGCCAAGCAGGTCCATGGCGTGGAACACCACCGGACCGCCGAGGATCGGATGGCTGGCGCGGCGAAACAGTTCCGGAAACATGTGCGCCATGTAGCGGTCCATGGACGCTTCGGGGGACAGCGGCGCCGTCGCGTCGGCATCGGCCATGTTGATCAGGTTCGCCATGAGGAACTGATCGCCGCTGTCCTCGGCCATGAAGCGGCGCAGGCGCTGCACCGCCTCGGCAGGCCGTCCGCTGCGCTCCATTTGGGCGGTGAAGGCGGCGATTTCATCCGCGGTCAGCGGGCCGGACAGGTTGGTGTACCAAGCGCAAAATGACAGCCAAGCCAAGGCCGGCAGCGCCCAGAGCCAAGTACGGCCCCGCCGGGCGAGTCTTGAGATGGGAGAGTTCATATCTGGTGCCGGTTGATCAAGTAAGATGGACGGCTCATCTAAGCACTGAGAGGTTCTGAATGGAAGTATCGAACGAGCTCTACCCCGTCGGGGAGAAACAGGCGAAGGCCATGCTTGAAGCCGGCCCCGATGGACCGATCGTCATGGTCAACCTATTGAAATACCGGGAAAAAGCGGAGTACCCGGACGGGCGAAAGACCGATCTGAGCGGACGCGAGGCCTATGCGATCTACGGCCAAGCCGTCGCCAAGCTAATCCGGGCCCATGGCGGCCGGATTATTTTCGCAGGCCAAGTCAGCCACCTGACCATCGGCGCCGCCGATGAGCTCTGGGACGACGTGGCGCTCGCCGAGTACCCCAACCGGGGCGCTCTGGTGGCGATGTCCACCTCCGCCGCCTACGCCGAAATTGCGCCCCATCGGGAAGCCGGGCTCAAGGGCCAACTCAACATCGAAACCACTTACTCGCAGGGGTTTACCGGCCCAACTGACCAAAACCCGGAGGTCTCATGACCCAAGAAGAACTGCTCGCCAAGCAGGAAATCTACGAACTGAGCTGCAACTACATGCGGGGATTGGACCGCTTGGATGCCGAGCTGATGCACACCGTCTTCCACGACGATGCCGCCGTGGACTACGGATTCTTCCAAG
>CAZRBP010000079.1:3442-16034 GCA_964598305.1 uncultured Pseudomonadales bacterium
CTGATGCACACCGTCTTCCACGACGATGCCGCCGTGGACTACGGATTCTTCCAAGGCTCCGGCAAGGACTTCGTGGCATTCGCGCAGAACGCGCTCAAGGACCATCTGGCCAACCACCACATGATCGGGCAGGTGAACATCAAGGTCGATGGGGACCAAGCCGTCGGCGAGGTTTACTTCCAAGCCTTCCACAGGGTCGTGCAGGATGGGGAGGAAAAGGACCTGTTCATCAGCGGGCGCTACGTGGACCGCTACGAGCGGCGCGACGGGACGTGGAAAATCAGCTTTCGCTCGGAAGTGAACGACTGGGCGCGCATGGAGGCGGACTCGGACACCTACTTGGCGGGCAGCGGCTGCTTGATCGGCGAACGCAAGCCCGGCGACTACTCCTACGGGATTTTCAACTAGGAACCGTCAAACGCCTCGGAATCGTCCCGCGCGTTCAGCCGCTCAATCAACTCGCCGCCGCTGGGGCAGTCGATGACCCAGTCACCCACTTCCGCCAAGGCGGCGGCATCGCGGATGCCCTGCAACCGCTCCGCCACTCGGCGGGCGGTTGGCGCATCGAACTTGCGCGAGGATTGGCGGACCAGCAAGGCCCGCTGAGCAGCGAGGTGCGCCTCGATGCCGTCTTGGCGACCTTGCCGCAGGCCAGCCTCCTGCCCTTGACGCAAGCCTTCCGCATGGCCTTGGGCGTGTCCCTCGGCATGTCCTCGGGCGTGGCCCGCATCACGCGCCTGACGGCGGAAGGCGCCGAGCAGCAGGTCGTCGTCCGGCCCCGTCCCCTCCAGTTCACCGAGCGCCCGGCCCACCCGCGTCAGTTCCCGCATGGTCAGGCTGGACAGTTCCGGTTCGTTCAGCGCCAAGTGGATCAGACCGGCGGACCAGTCCGGAAGCGCCCGGCTGTGAGCCGCCTGGACATAAGCCCCGTCCTCGAGCACATGGATGTTCAGGCCCGGCTTAAGCCCCCTGGGACGGCTGCGGGCCGGCGCATTGGGCACCTCAATCCACAGCTCAGGAAAGCCCCAGGATTCATACAGCTTGAACTTGTTGCGCCGCACGTCGGTGGTGTGGTCCACCTCCATGATGACATCTGGCAGCGGGTCGCGTCCCTTCAAAATCTCCATGCCGCCCGGCCTCCAGACCCTTGGGCGTAAATAGATCGTTTGATCCGCCATCATGACGCGGCGGGGCCGCCCCTGGGCGTCGTGCTCCATCAGGTAGGTGGCGCCATAGGCGCGAATGGGGGAGCCGCGCACCAAGGCAATGCGCTCCAGCATGGCGGCCAGCTGCCCGGAAGGGCCGGTGTGGTCCGGCCCGCCCTCGCGGGCGATCCAAGCGGTTTCGGACGCTGCATCCCAGAACTCGATGCGGCCCTCTTCGCGCTCGACCTCCTCCCACGTCATGCGCCGGGCGTCACAGCCGGGAAAGTCGAAAGTCAGCGCCGGTTCCTTATGCTCGGGGGCCGACGAATGCAAACGGGCGATTGAAGGAGCGGACATGACACGACCCTCAAGTTACTGCACCGCCATCTTACAGAGCGGTGCCCCATTTGCCCAAGAAAATCCGACGAACGGGACATACGCCGCTTGGCGGTCCTTCCCGTTCAGCCAGTCAATCCGAGGTAGAGCGCCGCAACGCCCATGATCGAGAGCAGCAGGAAGGTGCCCTGGGCGCCGATCAGGCGCGGGTAGTTGGCTCCCGCATAGGCGCTCATGCCCCAAGCATGGAGCAAGCGCAGCACCACCAGCGCCGAGCCGAAGACATGCACCGCCACGGAACCGGCGCCGGCCACCTCCAGCAGATAGAGCAGCACCAGCGCCAACGGCGCGTTCTCGACAAAGTTCGCTTGGGTGCGTTCCGTGGCGTGGGGCTTCCAATCCGGCATCTTGCCGCCACGCAAACGCACGTAGAGCACCTGATTGGCGAGCAGGACGCTGAGCAGCGCCATGATTCCCGCGTAGGCCAGGGACGCGGGAATCATCGCACAGCCCCGGCAAAGGCCGCGGCCAGCCCCAAGCCGAGCAGCGCCAAGCCCAGCCAGCCGTACTGGTCAATCCAGAACAACGAGAACGCCTCCGGGCTGCCCTTGGGGGCGGTGGGCGCCTCCCCGCGCCGAAGTTGGCGTGGCAACGGCGCCACCCAGACGATTTGCCAGCCGAGCCACGAGGCGCCGAGGCCAACGATCAATAGCCAGTTCATATGGGTCTCCTTTCATTGTGCAGTTGGGCGCTGGCATTATGATGCCTGAACAACCCGCAACGCTAAGGAGGAAGTCATGGATCCGCAACTTCAGGAATTGCTCGACAAGAAGGCCTGCGAAGAGGTCATTCACCGCTACGGGCGCACCCAGGACTGGCTGGACGACGACGGCCAGATGGCCTGCTTCTGGCCAGATGCCGAAGTCGATTTCGGTTTTTTCACGGGCAACGGCGCCGACTGGGTGACCACGGTCATGGCCCATGAACGGGAGGCCCCAAGGCGCTGGCATCTCTGCACCAGCGTTATGGTCCAAGTGAACGGCAACAAAGCCAAAGCGGAATGCTACGGCATCGCCGTTGGCGGCAGGCCGGGGGACGGTGGGCTGCAGGACACCATGTACGGCGGCCGCTACCTCGACGAACTTGAGAAGCGCGACGGGGAGTGGCGCATCTCCAAGCGCACCTACATCCTGGACTGGAGCCACGAGTTCCCCGACGCCTTGGAAACCGCCACCGGCGAGGATTTCGCCCTGCACGTGCTGAACATCGCCGACAGCGGCCATCCGATGTACCGTCCGCTGTAGGAGCCCGCCCGCCGACATAACGCGCCCGCTGCAATGGACAGCCAAACTGGACTGTTATAGATTGAGCGGAATAAGCACCAATCATCTGAGTTTAGGGAGAGGAGAATGATTCAGCGCATATCAGGCCGCATTGCGGCCATAGGGCTTGCAGCAGCAGCCTTGGCCAGCTTTGCGGTAACAGCGCCAGCCATGGCTGCGGACAGCATGGAGCAGGCGGACGACATCACCATTGAGGAAGTCATCGTCACTGCCCGGAAACGGGAGGAGCGGGCCATCGACACGCCGGTGGCCGTGGCCGTGATGACCGAAGAGGACATCGAGCGCTACAACACGCGCAACCTCACGGAACTGGGCACGCGCATCCCCGGACTTGAGGTGATCCACGGCGCCGGGGGCGGCGCTGGAGGAAACATGACCATCCGCGGCATCGGCAAGCCGCCGGGCACGGCCGATTACGGCATCGATGCCCCGGTTTCGCTGGTGATCGACGGCATGCCCTTCTCCCGCAACCACATGATCATGACCGGCTTCTTCGATTCCGAAGCGCTGGAGGTCCTCAAGGGCCCGCAGGCGTTGTACTTCGGCAAGAACAGCCCCGCCGGCGTCATCGCCATCCGCAGCAAATCGCCGGAAGTCGGCGGCGAGATGGAGGGCTTCGTGCGGGCCCAGTATGAGTTCGTCACCGAGGATCCGGTTCTGGAAGCGGGCCTGAGCCTGCCCGTTGGGGACACCTTGGCGTTCCGCTTGGCCATGCGCGGGCAGGACATGAAGGGCGGCTGGCTGGACAACGCGGCCGAGCCCCTTGACCTAAGCGCCATGTATCCCGGCACGGATTGGCAGACCCGGGGCGGTTCCTATGACGAATACCCCGCTCAGAAGCAGGTAGTGACACGCTTCACCGCGGTCTTTGAGCCCAACGAACGATTCGACGCTACGTACAAGCTCTTCCGCTCCTACACCAAGCGCAACGATGCCGGCACCACCGTGCTGTACGCCTGCGCGGACGGTCCTGGCGTTCACCCAACCTTTTTCGGCATCTGGCCCGACCCCACTCAAACCTGCCCCAACGACCGCGGTCGGCTGGAACGCACTGGCCCTCTGCTGCCGGTGGAAGTGGCCACCAGCCTCCCCTATGTCAGCGAGGACGCGCGCTTTCACTACAAGCTGGCCCAGTATGTGCACACGCTGCAGATGAACTACGAACTGGACAACTTCACCCTGTCCTCCGCCACCGGGTACTGGGACTACCGCCACAGGGAGTACACTCACTACGGCTATACCAGTTGGGGCATCGTGGCATCCAAACAGGGCGAATCCGGCGAAGCCTTCACACAGGAAGTGCGGCTCGCCTCTAGTTTCGATGGCCCCATGAACTTCACTGTTGGGGCTTTCTACGAGAACGGCGAGCGCACGCTAAATGCCGGCACCCAGCTCGTCCCGCCTGCTCTTTTTCTGGTCTTCGGGCTTCCTGCCTCGCCGGTGCCCTATACCGGACCCGGCCCCTACAATGGCACCTACATCAACTACCATCAAATCTGGGACAACGATGTGGAAAGCATCTCCCTGTTCGGAAGCATCGACTGGCAGGTTTCGGATCGCCTTGAGATTTCCGGCGGCTTGCGCTGGACGGAAGAGGATCGCAGCGCCATCGGCGGCAATGTGTTCGAGAACTCCAGTTTCTTCGGCTTCGGCCCAGGCGGGTATGTGTACAACCCGAGCGACAAGTCGGACAACGTGTCCCCGGAAGTGACCCTTAGCTACCATTTGGCCGACGACGTCATGGCCTACTTGGCCTACAAGACCGGCTTTCAGTCGGCTGGCATCTCCAATCCCGGAACCGTGCCCAATCTTGCGAGTCTGCCGTTGGAAGTGCAGAACGACACACTGATATTCGACGAAACCACCATTGAGGGCTTCGAGGGCGGCCTCAAGGGCACTTTTCTGGAGGGCCGCCTGCGCGCTGACCTTGCCGCGTTTTGGTACGAGTCCAAGGACCTTCAAGTGGGCATCTTCAACTCCAACACCACCACTTTCACGTTGCAAAATGCAGCAGTGGCGCACAACTGGGGATTTGAGGCCAGTGGCATCTTTCAGGCCACGGAGCGCCTGCAGCTGCGCTTTGCGGGCCAGTACAACCACTTGAAGTATGACGAGTGGGAAGATGCGGGCTGCCATCCAGTTGATGGGGCGTTGGCACCACTCGGTGCTCTGCCCACTCAAGGCCCCGGCTGCCACATCGGTCCGAACGGCGTGCCCATCCAAGACCTTTCCGGCGTACGCTACGGCAATGCGCCACTGCAGGCCAATCTCGGCTTCACCTACGATTGGCCGCTCACCGGAGGCTGGTACCTCGGCATCGACTGGGACACAATCCACCACTCAAAGGGCAAGCGATCCCTCAATCAGCCCTACACTGAGGTGCCGAGCCGCACGGTCACCCACATTGGGGCGAACCTGCGCAGCGACAGCGCACCTTGGCAATTGAGCCTGATCTGCTCCAACTGCTTCAAGGAAGTCTATGTGACGGCCATCGGCAACCGGCCGTTGGCCAAGATCAATGCCGGCGTCCGGGGCGACATGACGGCGCAGATTGCGCCGCCGCGCTTGGTGACCCTGCAGGCGACCTACAGCTTCTAGCCTGCGAACGGGAGCAGGTCCAACAAGCCCAAGTCCTCAGTGACCGCCACCTGCCGGGCGATCATCTGCGACATCCAGGCGAAGGCGCGGTCGTTGCCGGCATCCAAGGTGCCGGCAACGACCGTGGTGTAGGCCCAGTTGTAGAGCTGGCCGTGGCGGTAGTCCTGCCATGCCTCATCGAGGCCGTAGCCATCGACGCCGAGCCGCGCCAAGCCATCGACGTAGCGTTCGAGCAGCGCCCGTTCATGGCGGCGGCGCACATCGGTTTGGGTGCTCTGGCCAAGCAGCAGCGTCACATCCTGCATGCCGCGTCCGAGCAACGGCCCCTGCCAATCGATGATCGCCATGGGGTGGTGTTCGGGCGCGGTGCCGTAGAGCAGGTTCTCCATGCGGAAATCGCCGTGGGCCAAGGTGATCGGCGGCCGGTCAAGGAACGCCTGCAGCGGCGCCACCGAGCGTTGGATGTCCGCCCGGGCCGCCAGCACGGGCGCGCTTAGGTAGTCGCCGAACACCGACACCATCTGCTCCCAGCCGGACACCGTGCCCATCTGCATGTTGCGGGCGTGCTGGCTGCCGCAGACGTGGGGAATCCAGGCAATGCCGTCCACCTGCTCCCAAAAGGCGGCGTGCAGCTTGGCCAGTTCGTCGATGGCGAGTTCGGTCTCCTCAAGGGTGGCGCCGACAATCTGGTCGCCCACCCGGTAGCCGGCCAAGTCCTCCATCAGGATGATGAAGTTGTCGCCATCAAGTTCGGTGAGATAGGTCTGCGGGCAAACCGCTGTGGTGAGCGGGTCCAGTTCGGCGAAGTAGCGCACCTCCCGTTCGTAGAGATTGAAGTCCATGGCGATTTGCCGATTGGTCGGGTTCTGCGACGGATACTTGGCGATGAAGGAAGCCGGTGCGCCGGCGAAGGGTCCCGAATAGGCGGGCACCAAGCGCGAGAGCTCGCTCATCATGCCCACGCCCTCACCCACTTGGCGGACTTCCACGGTCTCGATGGCGATGTCCTCCGCCAGCAGGCCGGTTCCCCGCAGCGCCTCGGTCAGCCACTCCGGGGAAAGGCCCGAGGGCATCGGCGGCAGAGGGGCGCCGGTCATCGCAGGACGTGACTCAGGGCCGCTTGGGCAAGCGGCCTTCGATGTAGTCGTCGATCAGTTCGTGGTAGCGGCGCACGCGGCTTTCCTGCCTGGAAAGATAAACGCCGCTGAAGCCTCTGGAGCGAAACCCCCGCTGCTGGCGGACGAACACCTCCACGTCTTCGTCGATGGCGGCGCCGATCCACTTCTCGCCGTAGTCGAAGACATCGGTTTCGACTTCGGCGTCGCGCTCCACCAAGCCAATGCCCGTCGGCACCGGGCGCATGTCGCCCTCGGGACAGCTCGCGTACCACCAGTTGTCGAACACGCACCGTTCGGGATCGGTGGCGTGGGGACGGGCGCGCAGGAAGTGGAAGCCGTCGGACCAGATGGAGACCGCGAAGTTGGGAAACAGCGTGTAGTGGAAAGCGTCGGTCAACTGCTCGTCCGGCACCTTGTCGTAGTGGGTGTAGCCGCGCCCCGGGCCGAGTTGGCGCTTGGCTTGCTGGATGGCCGCCCGAGTCGCCTCGGGCCGACCCTTGAAGTCCGCCGGGTCAAGCTCCCAGTGGCGCAGGTTGCTGGCCAGTGGCTCCAGGATGTTGCCCTCCTTGTCGGTGGAGCCGACACCGTAGCCGCCCTCCATGACCATCCGGTTGTGGCCCTCATTGGACAGGTCGAAGCGGGTCTCCCGGTAGTTGGTGTTGATCTGGCCTTGGATCTTGGTGCGGTCGAACTTGGTGGTCGCCCCCATATGGACGGTCGGCACGTGATAGGACTCGTTGAAGTTGTCGAGCACCACCTTCCAGTTGCAGGGCAGGTGCACGGTGCGGGCTTGGTAGCGCCGCCAGGATTCCAAGTCGTAACGGCTCCATTCGTCCCAGATGGGGCCGAGGAACGACTTCAAGCTCATGCACTCGGTGTCCATGTTCACCCAGACGAAGCCGGCGAAGGTTTCGCAGGCCAACTCCGCCAACCGCACCTTGCCGCAGGGGTTGCCCTCCGGGAAGTCCTCCCGGTCCGGCACGAAGTTGAGTTCGCCATCGGGCATGAAGGCCCAACTGTGGTACTTGCAGACAAACCGCCGAACGCTGCCCTTCTCGCCGTCCACCAACGGATTGCCCCGATGCTGGCAGACGTTGTAGAAGCCCTTCACGCCGCCGTCCTTCTGCCGCACCATGAGAATCGACTCCGGACCCAACTGCTCGCATTGCCAGTCGCCGGGGTTGGGCAGCTCCTCCTCGCGGCCAAGCAGCAACCAAACCTTGGTCCACATGCCTTCCCATTCCTGTTCCGCGAACTCCCGCGAGGTGTAGCGGTAGCCCGGAATGCGGTGACCGCGAAGCTTCTGTTCGGGCCAACTGAGAATGTCCCGTGACGATAGGGGTTCGGCCATGATCTTCCTCCCATATGGAGCCGTTGCCTATCCATAGTATGCTTGGCTTCATGAAAAAACCCAACCTGCTCTCTCGAATCGGGCTCGCGATCACTCGCGTGCGAAACTTCGTCATCAATGCGGTCTTCCTGCTGCTGGTCGTCGCCATCCTGGTCGGGCTGGTCCAAGGCCTGACCGAGTTCAGGGTGCCCGATGGCGGTGCCCTAGTGATCGACCCCGCCGGCGTGCTGGTCGAGGAGGCGCGTACCGAATACAGCGTGCTGGGCTTGGTCAGCGAGTCGGAGCCACTGCACCAAACCGGCATCAACGACCTGCTCAAGGCCGTGGACCACGCTGCGGACGATGACCGCATCCGCATGATCGTGCTCCGGCTCGACGACTTGATCTCGGTTGACAGCGCCCACGCCCGCCAACTCGGCGAAGCCTTGGAGCGATTCAAGGCTGCCGGCAAGGAAGTCATCGCCTTCGGCCGCAGCTACAGCCAAGGCCAATACGCCATCGCCAGCTTCGCCGATGCGATCTACTTGCATCCTTTCGGCGAGGTGGCCCTGCTCGGCTACGGGGTGTACAGCCCCTACTTGAAGGGCTTGCTGGACAACTTCGGCGTCAATGTCCACCTGTTCCGCGTCGGCAAGTACAAGGAGGCCGCCGAACCCTTCATTCGGGAGGGCATGTCGCCCGAAGCGCGGGAAGTCAATCAGGCCTTGGTGAACGATGTCTGGAGCGCGTACCGCCAGACCGTGCTCGCCAACCGTTCTTTGGATGCCGACGCCTTCGACCGCTACACCCGCGCCTATGACGAGGTGCTCGAGGAATTCGGCGGCGACGCGGGCCGCGCTGCCCTGGAGTTCCGCTTGGTCGATGAACTGCTGACGCCGGACCATGCCCGGGACCGCATCGCCACAACCGTTGGCGAGAGCAGCGAGGACGGCTATCCGCGCATCGGCTTTCGACGCTATCTGCAAACCCTGCCCCCCGAAGTGCCGTCCAAGCGGAACATTGCCCTGGTCACCGCCCAAGGGCCCATCGTCATGGGCAAGGACCGCAATGCCGCAGCCGCGGACAATTTGGTGGCGCTCATACGCCAAGCCCGGGAGGATGAGTCAGTGGCGGCGCTGGTGCTGCGCATCGACTCCCCTGGCGGCAGCGCCTTGGCGTCCGAGTTGATTCGCGAGGAGCTTGAAGTCGCGCAGCAGCACGACAAGCCGGTAGTCGCCTCGATGGGGCCGGTGGCCGCCTCGGGGGGCTACTGGATCGCCTCCACCGCCAATCGCATCATCGCCCATCCCACCACCATTACCGGCTCCATCGGGGTGGTCGGCCTACTCCTCTCCTTCGAGCGCACGCTATCCGACGTTGGCGTGGAATCCGACGGCGTGGGCAGCCTGCCCTTGACGGAATTCCTGGCAAGCCCCTTTCTAGGCATGAACGAATCCGCCAAGCGCGTGCTGCAAGCCAGCATCGACGGCGTCTACGACCGCTTCATCCACTTGGTGGCCCGCGGCCGCGACATGACGCCCGAGGCGGTGGACGAAATCGGCCAAGGCCGGGTGTGGCTGGGCGGCGAGGCGGCTGAGATCGGCTTGGTGGATGAGCTCGGCGACTTGGCCGATGCGGTCGAAGTGGCGGCTGAACTGGCGGACCTCGACGAGTACGGCATCAAGCGCTTCACCACGCCCTTGCCACCCGGCGAGCAGTTCCTGCGCCAACTAATGGAGTCCGAGGCAACGGGACAGCCGGCCAGTCCGCTAGCCTCCGCAAGCCGCCAACTGAGCAGCGCCTGGGCGCTGGCAAGCCGCTTGAACGACCCCGGCAGCCTCTACGCGATCTGCGAATCCTGCTTGGCGCTGGATTGATCCGCTAAAACAACCGGAAACGCGGCCGCGTGGTGCCTCTGGAGGCCCTGCGCATGGTGCTCCGCCGCCGCCGCATGCGCTGCTGCAAATCACGGCGCTTGTGGTCGAGGTAGTCCTCGCGGGACACCTTGTCATCGCGCTTGCGGGCCAGTTCGCCAGCCCGAAAGCGGGAAAAGTCCTCAAAGGCATCGATTTCGTGCCGCAGTTCCTTGACCACCAACTCGATCATGATGGCGTCATCAATGTAGCCGAGCACCGGCACGTTGTCCGGAATGATGTCCTCCGGATCGGCGAAATAGGAGAGCGCGGTGAGGATGTCGCCACGCTCCTCCTGCGCCAGCGGCCATTCCTCATCGCGCAGCATCTCGATCAGGCGCGAAAGCCTTTCGAGGCGCTGCTGCACGAAGGCCGGCGTGGCCGGTGTGGTGACTTGCTCGATCATGGCTAGCGCACTGCCTATGATCTCGTCCTCGCTGGCGCTCTCAGCGGCTTTTCGCGCCCGCTGCATGCTCGCCTTGAAATACTCCAGATCCTTGTCTTCAAGGTCAAAAACGACTCTCAATGGCATGATGTTCCCTTCCTAACTCGGATTTGCGTCAAGCTGCCCAATCGGCTGCTCCCGCCCGGCTTCACTCGACAGCGCCATACCATACTACAAACTGCCGCCTTTGGACTTGCGCCAATAGCCGTTGATCAACGCCTTGATTTCCTTGGCACCGAGCAGCAGCGCCACTAGATTGGGAATGGTCATCAAGGCCAGGGTCACGGCGGAAATGAGCCAGACCAGCGACGTGTCGACAATCGTCGCCAGGAAAAACCCGGCGACGTACAAGACCCGGTACGGCGTGACCGCACGAACGCCAAGCAGATAGGTCATGGCCCGGTCGCCGTAATACGACCAGGCGATGGCAGTGGAAAACGCGAACAGCACCAACCCCAAGGTAACCGCGTATTGGCCATAGTGGCCGAAGAAGCTGCGCTTGAAGGCTTCAGCGGTCAGCGGCACCGAGTGCAACAGGGAGCGGCCCCTGAGGTCGATGCCCGCGGTGGCTAGCCGGCCGGACTCGACTTCGGCTGCTCCCGTGAACGGCTCACCGTCCAACAGGAAGCGGACATCCTCGGCAATGGACCGATTGTGCAGTACGGTGACACCCGCCAAGGCCCCAACGCCATCCACCACGTCGATTGTGCCGGCGTAGCGCGGCGCCGATTCACCACCGCTGAGATGGGTGAACAGGGATTGCACATCATCCGCGTCCCCCTCGCTGTACGTTCCAGCCAGGAATTCCGTATCGAAGGGCGCGAAGTCGGTTTCAAACTTCTCCGTCCATACGCCCGACGAAAGGATCACCAAACCCGTCAAGGTGCAGATGACCAAGGTGTCGATGAACGGCTCGAGCAGGGACACCATGCCCTCGGCTGCCGGATCCTCGGTGCGCGCCGAGGCGTGGGCGATAGGCGCTGATCCCTGGCCGGCCTCATTGGAGAACAGGCCCCGATTGACGCCCCGGTTGAAGGCGTAGGCGAAGGTCGCGCCAAGAAAGCCGCCGGTCGCCGCCGACCCGTTGAACGCGCCCTCGAACACCGCCGCAAACGATGGGCCGATGTTCTCAAAGTTGGTAATGGCCACCGCCAGCGCGCCCACCGCATAAAGCAATCCCATGAGCGGCACGATGGCGGCAGCGACCAAGGCGATGCGGCGGATGCCACCGACGATGACCAAGCCCAGCAGAGTCGCGAGGGCCAAGCCCGATAGCCAGGTGGGCAAGCCGAACGAGGTCTCAAGACCGGTGGCCATGTTGTTGCTCTGCGGCAGGTTGCCGGTGCCGAAAGAGCTGAACACCGTAGCCACCGCGAAGAACACGGCCAGCCACTTCAGGTTCAGGCCCCGCTCCATGAAGTACATGGGCCCGCCGGCAATCCTTCCCCGTTCATCGGTGACCCGGTAGCGGTGGCTGATGGTCACTTCCACGCACTTGGTGGTCATGCCCAGAAAAGCCGTCATCCACATCCAGAAAAGGGCTGCCGGGCCACCGAGAAAGATGGCAAAGGCGACGCCGCCGATGTTGCCGGTGCCGACGGTGCCGGACAGGGCGGTGGAGAGTGCCTGAAAGTGGCTGGTGTCCCCCAGCGCGCCTGCCTTGGAATGCCTCCCCAACAGCACGCTCCAGGCATGGCGGAAGTAGCGGATCTGCGGAAACCCCAGATAGAGCGTGAAGAACAGGCCAACGCCCAGCAACAGGAAGGGGAAGTAGAAGGCACCGCCGAGCAGGCCATCGAGAAAGTGAATCACGGCTTCAAACACGGTTTAAGCGCTTGTGCGCGCCTCCCGCATGGTGACAAACTCCTCAGCGGCGGTGGGGTGAATGCCGACCGTGGCATCGAACTGCCGCTTGGTGGCCCCGGCGGTCACCGCCACCGCCATGCCTTGGATGATCTCACCGGCATCCGGGCCAACCATGTGAATGCCAACCACCCGGTCGCTCACGGCGTCCACGATCAACTTCATGAAGGTGCGCTCCGAACGTCCGGTCAGCGTGTGCTTCATGGGCCGGAAAGCGGATTCGTACACCTCGACGCGCTCCCAGCGCTGCCGGGCTTCAGCCTCGGTCACGCCGACCGTGCCGATGTTGGGCTGGCAAAACACTGCCGTGGCGATGTTGTCATAGTTCAAGCGGCGTGACGCGCTTTCACCAAACAAGTTGTGCGCCACGCACATCGCTTCGGCGATGGCCACCGGCGTCAGCTGCACCCGGTCGATGACGTCACCGATGGCCAGAATGTGCGGCACCGAACTGCGGTATTCCTCATCCACCAACACAGCGCCGTTGCCGCCCAAGGCGAC
>CAZRBP010000080.1:0-15824 GCA_964598305.1 uncultured Pseudomonadales bacterium
ACCTACGACGATCACGTCAAGCGGGACAACCACGAAATCCGCATCGCCTCGCCGCGGGATAAGCGTTTTCGGGCGTTGTTGGGTGCCTTCTACGAAGACAGCGACCATGACTTTGATTGGGAATGGCATGTGCTGGGCCTTGTCGGACTGACTGGCCCCGGCGGGACGCCGGCGGCCGTGGAGCCACCGGACATCTACTGGACCACCGATATGGTGCGAGGCAACGAGGAAACGGCCATCTTTGGTGAGGTGGCGTTCGACTTGGCCGACAACCTGACCGTCGCGGGCAGTTTCCGCAGCTTCGATTCCGAGGTTAGCCTGCGCGGCTTCTACGGCACCTTCTGGTGGCCGTCGCGCTTCGGGGCACGGACCCCGGATGAGCAGAACGCCGATTTGGTCACCAAGGACAAGGACACCGTCTTCAAGGGCAACGTCTCCTGGCACGTCACTGACGATGTCATGCTCTACGGCACCTATTCGGAAGGCTATCGGCCCGGCGGACTGAACCGCGACCCGAGCACGGTGGCCGGATTCGGCTACGACCCGGATTTCGTGGAGAGTTGGGAAGTCGGCGTCAAGGCCGAGGCCATGGAGGGCAGGGCCCGTTACAACTTGGCCGCTTTCACCATGGACTGGAAGGACTTCCAGCTAAGCCGCCAGGACACCTCCGTCTCGCCAGCCACCCTGACCTACAACGTGGGCAACGCGCGCAGCCGCGGCATCGAGGGCGACTTGGCCTACCTGCTGACTGAGAACTGGGACGTGAGCCTAGCCTTCTCGCTGATCGACGCGGAGCTCAGCGAAGACTACTGGATCAACGCAGCCAACATCGGTGACGGCAACCCCGACGCGGCAAAGGGCGATGCGCTGCCCCGGGTGCCGGACTTCAAAGCCAACGTTTCCACCCGCTACAGCTTCCAGCTCGCGGACTTCGACGGCTACGTTCAAGCCTATTGGGTGTACACCGGGTCGTCTTACAACTCCTTGGTCGGCAGCGGCGCCACCGAAACGCGTGCCCGCAAGAAGCAGCACGCCTATGACATCCTCAACGTGGCGGTGGGCATCGAGCGGGACAACTGGGGCGCGGAGCTGTTCATGCGCAACGTGACCGACGAGCGCGGGGAGGTGTTCAAGAACGCTTTTTCCTACGACAGCCGCATCACCACCAACCGGCCAAGGACCATCGGGGTGCGCTGGCGGCAGAAGTTCTAGGGGCTGGCGTGAGCCGCTTGTCGCAGCTCTGCCTGGGCCTGGCGCTCGCGGGCACCTGCACAGTAGCCGTCGCCGCGCAGTATTCGGCGCCGGCGGGCCAGGACTATCCCAAGAACCTCTACTGGGGCGACACCCACCTGCACACCCGCAACTCGGCGGACGCCTATTCCCTGGGCAACATGAACCTGAGTCCGGCCGACGCCTTCCGTTACGCCCGGGGCGAGGCGCTCACCGCCCACAACGGCATGCGGGTGCAGTTGCGCCGTCCGCTAGACTTCCTGGTGGTCTCCGACCACGCCGAATACCTGCAGGGCTACTACCGCTTCTTCGTGGAAGACCCTTTGGTGACCGGCACCGCTGCGGGCAAGCAGTGGCTTGAGTTCCGGGACTCCGGGGACATGGACAGCCTGTTCGGCGCTTTCGTCGCCAGCATGCAGGATCCCGAGAACCATCCGCCGTTCCCGGAGGACACGCGGCGCCAGATCTGGCAGGACGTGGCCCAGACCGCCGACGACCACAACCGCCCCGGCACGTTCACCGCCTTCATCGGCTACGAGTGGACCTCCATGATCGACGGCAACAACCTGCACCGGGTGGTCATCTACAAGGATGGCGCGGAGACCGTCGGCCAACTGCCGCCCTTTTCCGGCCAGGACAGCTTGGATCCCCGTGAGCTTTGGAAGGCGCTGGCCCGCTACGAGGAGCAGACCGGCGGCGAGGTCCTTGCCGTGCCCCACAACGGCAACCTGTCCAACGGCATGATGTTCCCGTCCGAGACTGTGGACGGCGAGCCGATCGGCCCGGAGTATGCGAGTCTCCGCGCCCGTTGGGAGCCGATTTACGAAGTCACCCAGGTCAAGGGCGATGGCGAGGCCCACCCAACCCTGTCGCCAGACGATGAGTTTGCAGATTTCGAGAACTGGGATTGGGACAACATCGGCCGCAGCGAAGCCAAGGAGGACTGGATGCTGCAGCATGAGTACGGTCGAAGCGCCCTCAAGCTGGGGCTCGCCTACGAGGCGGAACTGGGCGTCAATCCCTTCAAGATCGGCCTGATCGGCAGCACCGACGGCCACAACAGCTTCTCCACCCCGGAGGAGGACAACTTCTTCGGCAAGTTTCCCGAATCCGAGCCGGGCACTGAGCGCATCGTGAACATCATGGCGGGGCGCCTGTGGCAGAACTGGAACATCGTTGCTTCGGGCTATGCGGCGGTCTGGGCAACGGAGAACACCCGGGCGGCGCTGTTCGACGCCATGAAGCGGCGGGAGGTCTATGCCACCACCGGATCCCGCATCCGGGTGCGCTTCTTTGGCGGCTGGGACTACGCCCCCGGCCTCATTCATCAGCCCACCTACTTGGATGCCGCCTACGGCAACGGCGTGCCCATGGGCGGCGACCTCACCGATGCCCCCGACGGCGGATCACCGTCGTTCATCTTGGTTGCGGCCAAGGATCCAGACGGGGCCAACTTGGATCGAACGCAGATCATCAAGGGTTGGCTGGACGGGGAGGGCGCCTTGCAGGAGAAGGTCTATGACGTGGCCTGGTCGGGCGAGCGCACGGCGGACCCGGACACCGGCAAGGTCGGCCCGGTCGGTTCAACCGTCAATCTGGCCGATGCCACCTTCGACAACAGCATCGGCGCCGCGGAACTGGCCGTGGTCTGGCGGGACCCGGACTTCGACCCGGACCAGCGGGCCTTCTACTACGCCCGCGTCATTGAGATTCCCCGCCCGCGATGGACCACCAAGGACCAGGTCTGGTTCGGCGTTGAATTGCCGGATGATCTGCCGTTGGCCATTCAGGACCGGGCTTACACCTCGCCCATCTGGTACTCGCCTTGACGTCGATCGAGCTTTGGACCTCCCACCATGCCGCGCCCTGCGCCGTTCTTCAGCCAAGCAACAGTGAGTAGCTGGTGCTCCGCCCACCTTCGGGATTTTTTTGCAGCGCGCCACATTCGATCAGGTTCAGGATGTCTCTATGGGCGGTGTCTTGGGAGCACTTCGCGATTCTCGCCCATTTGGAAGTTGTCATCTTCCCTTCGAATCCGTCCAGCAGCCGGTTGAGCACCTTGATCTGGCGTTGGTTCAGAACCTCGGTGGCGAAGCGCTCCCAGAAGTGGGCTTTGGCGAGAACGCTGGACAGCGTTTGCGCGGCATTGGCGATGGCGCGGCCTAGGCAGGCGAGGAACCACTTCTGCCAAGCTGTTACGTCGAGTTCACCCTTTTGCGTCCATTCGAGCGTTCGGTAGTAGTTCCCCCGTTCGCTGCATGTTTGGCTCGACATGCTGTAGAAGCGCTGCCTGCTTTGATCCGAGCGCGACAGCGCCATGTCGGCGATGGCTCGCGCGATGCGGCCGTTGCCATCATCGAAGGGATGAATGGTGACGAACCACAGATGGGCCAGTCCGGCCTTCAGAATCCCATCGGTTTCCTCAGCCGAGTTGAACCACTTCAGGAACTTCGCGATCTCGTGCGGTATCCGGTCGGCCGACGGCGCTTCGAAGTGGACCTTCTCATGCCCGATGGGGCCAGAGACAACTTGCATTGGACCCTCGCTGTCATCTCTCCAAGCCCCGACCGATATGGCACTCATGCCGCTGCGGCCCGTGTGAAAGAGGGCGGCGTGCCAAGCCTGAAGGCGCTGGACTGTCAGTTTCTCATCGTGCTTGCCGGTGGCGTCGAGGGTCATCTCCACGACGCCATCGGCTTGGGCATCGGATTCGACCAACCCCGCGATGGGGAGGCCCAACCGGCGGGCGACGGAAGAGCGAACTTGATCTGGCGCGAGGCGCTCACCCTCGATCTCGCTGGACTTGAGGACATCCAGGGTCAACGTGCGCAAGTGCGCTTCATCGCGCAGGTCAAAGCCGATGGCTTCCATCTTGCCGAGCAGCCGGCCTTGGGCGCGTGACACTTGGCCAAGCGATGTGGCTAGGGCACCCTCGTCCCAAGTGAATGAGGGCCAATCGGGCCTTTGCCAGATGTACATGCTGTAATCCCCGCAAAATCAACGGATGTTATGAGCGCACAGGCGCTAAGGAACAAACTATTCTCCTTGTCACTTGCGGAGAATAAGCAAGCTATTCTCCGCAAGCAAGCCGCGTTGACAGCAGCAGGATGGCCCCGTAGCATTCCGTTCCTCCCGCTTCCTGCCGTGGGGCCATAGCTCAGCTGGGAGAGCGCTACAATGGCATTGTAGAGGTCGGGAGTTCGATCCTCCCTGGCTCCACCACCTTCACAGCAAGCATGCCGGACATTCAGTTTCACTTCACCGAAGAGCAGCGCCAGTTCCGCGACGTGCTGCGGCGCTTCATGGCGGCGGCCTCACCCGCCACCGAAGTGCGCCGCCTGATGGATGACGAACGGGGGTTCGACCCGGCCGTCTGGCGGCGCATGGCGGACGAACTGGGGCTGGCTGGGCTGATGGTCCCGGAACGCTATGGCGGCAGCGGCTTCGGCTTGGTCGAGGTGGGGCTGGCCATGGAGGAAATGGGCCGCGTTCTCCTGTGCGCGCCCTATCTGGCTTCGGCGGTGCTTGCCGCCAATGCCCTGTGCCGGACGGGCAGCGAAGCGCAGAAGCAACGCTGGTTGCCGGGCATCGCCAGTGGGCAGGCCCTGGCCGCGCTGGCGTTCGCCGAGCCGGGCGGTGAGCCGGGTGTGGAGTCCATCGCCATGCAGGCGGCTGCCTTGGATGGCGGCTACTCGCTGACCGGCTGCAAGGATTACGTCGTGGACGGCTGCAACGCCGAGCTACTGTTGGTGGCGGCCCGAACCGGGGGGGAGGGCGGATTGGCGGGGCTGTCGCTGTTCGCTGTTGCCGGGGAGGCGCCGGGCGTCAGCCGACGGCGCTTGCAGGCTTTGGATCCTACCCGTCAGTTGGCCCGCGTAGAGTTCGATGGCGCAGCAGCGGAGTTGCTCGGTGAACTCAATCAAGCCGGGCCCGCCTTGGCGGAGACCCTGGACGTCGGCGCCATCGCGCTTGCCAACGAGATGGCGGGCGGGGCGCAGCGGCTCTTGGAGGACACCTTGGAGTACATCAGGTTGCGCATGCAGTTCGGGCGCGCCGTGGCCTCGTTTCAAGCCATCAAGCACCGCTGCGCCGAACTGCTGCTCCAAGTCGAACTGATGAAATCGGCGGCTTATCACGCCGCCCAAGTGGCCGACGCCCAGCCCGAGCAATTGGCTTACGAAGCCAGCTTGGCCAAGGCGGCTGCCGGCGAGGCCTACTTGCACGCCGCCGCCGAGGCCATCCAGCTGCACGGCGGCATTGGCTTCACTTGGGATCAGGACACCCAGCTTTGGTTCAAGCGCGCCAAGAGTTCGGAAGTGCTGCTCGGTGACCCCGCTTGGCACCGGGAGCGGATGATTCAAGTCCTTGAGCAGCGCGAGTTGGAATCGGCGCTAGCCGGAGCCGCGGCGTGAGCGCACCCACCGAAGCGTCGGTTCGCGATGAGGTCCGGGCTTGGCTGAAGGCCCACTGGGATCCCAACGACGGCTTGGTCGCATGGCGCACCAAGTTGGTCGAATCCGGTTGGGGCGCGCCGGATTGGCCGCCTGAGTGGCACGGTCGCGGGCTGTCCCCGGAATTGACCCGGGTGGTGGAGCAGGAGTTCGCTCGCATCGGTGCCGTCGGTGTGGCGACGGGAGGCATTCGGTTGCTGGCGGCGGCGACCTTGCTGGAGCACGGCAACGAAGCCCAGAAGAGGCAATTCCTGCGCCGCATCCTGTCCGGCGAGGACGTTTGGTGCCAGTTGTTCAGCGAGCCGGGCAGCGGCTCCGATCTGGCCGGCGCACTCACCCGTGCGGAATTTGATGGCGAACGCTGGACCATTAACGGCCAGAAGGTTTGGACCACCAGCGCCCACCACGCCGATTGGGGCTTGTTGCTGGCCCGCACGGATTGGGATGCGCCGAAGCACCAGGGCTTGAGCTACTTCGTCATCGACATGCGCCAGCCTGGGGTCGAGGTACAGCCGCTCAAGCAGATGAACGGCCATGCGTCCTTCAATCAAGTGTTTTTCAGCGACGCGGAGGTCCAAGCGGAGCATCTGGTGGGCAAGCTCGGCCAAGGCTGGGCGGTGGCCATGACCACCTTGGCCCACGAGCGCCGCCGTGCTGACGGGCTGCGTTCCGGGCGGGCCGACGTGGAGGATGCGGTGCCGCAGCAAGGGACCATTTACGACGAGGAGGCTCAGGAATCGGCGACGGCGCTGGCGCCCTACAAGTGGTATCCACAACGCGCCGGACGGGTCGATCTCGCGCTGCCGAGGGCTTTGGCCAGCGGGCGCATCCGCAATCCGGCCGTGCGCCAGGAACTGGCGCGCCTGCTCATTCTCTCCAGCAGCGCCGAATGGACCGCCCGCCGGGCCAGGGCAGCTCAGCAGCAAGGCCAGCCACAGGGCCCGGAAGGGTCGCTCGGCAAGCTCGCCGCCAGCCATGTGGCTCGCTTGGCGTCTCGGGTGCATACGATGATTGCCGGTGCCGATGCGCTGCTGGCGGGCGAGGATGGGCCGGAGAACGGCCTGATCGCGGAGATATTGCTCTCCGTGCCGGCGATCTCCATCGCTGGCGGCACCGACGAGATTCAGCGCAACATCATCGCCGAGCGGGTGCTCGGCATGCCCAAGGAGCCCCGATTCGACCGAGGTCCTTTCCGGGACGTCGCCCAGAACAGAAATCCGGGTTGACGAGTGCTCCATCCAACCAAAAAGCGGGCTTCAGCCTGCGTGGACTTTGGGGGTGGGGCGTTCGCGTTGTTGGTTGCAGCCCTCCTTTTAGGCGGCTGCGGCAACGGCAGCGAGGAAGCCATCTCGGAGCAGTTGGTGCGTCCGGCCAAGGTGATTCAGGTGCAGGCGCCGGGAGTCGTCACGGCCCATGAATTCGTCGCGCGCGTGGAGGCGGCGCAGTCGATCGACGTGTCCTTCGAAGTCGATGGGGTCTTGGCGGAATTGCCGGTTTTGGAAGGCCAAACCATCGAACGTGGCCAACTCGTCGCCGCGCTTGATCCAACCGATTTTCGCCTAGCCGTTCGCGAGGCGGAACTGGAGGTCGAACTGGCGCGGCAGGATTGGGAGCGCAAGCGTCGCCTGCTGAACCAGAGCGGCATCGCCGCTTCGCTGGTGGAGGATGCCCGTTCCATGCACGAGCTGCAGCGGGTGCGGCTGGCGCAGCGTCGGGAATCCTTGGCCAAGAGCCGGATCACCGCGCCCTTCGATGCCTACGTGGCGCACCGCTATGTTGATAACTTCGTGCAGGTCGCCGCCACGGACAAGGTGATGCGGCTCAACGACCTGCATGAGCTGCAGGTGGTGGCGGGCGTGCCGGAGCAGCTGCTGGTCACCGTCAGCACCGAACAGGTGGTCAGCATCGACGCCATCTTCCCCTTCGCCCCCGAGCAGCTTTTTCCGTTGACCCTGCGGGAAAACCGCGGTGAAGCGGATGCGGTGGCCCAGACCTACGAGGTCTCGTTCACGATGCAGCGGCCAGCCGAGTACAACATCCTGCCGGGCATGACCGCGGCCGTGCGCGTGGCCCTGCGCCCGGAGGCGGGCGCATCGGCGGCGGCCCGGATTCCCGCCAGCGCTCTGGTCAGCGGGCCGGACAAGGGCTTCTTCGTCTGGCTCTACGATCCGGAAACCCAAGAAGTGAACAAGCGGGCGGTGGAGGTCGGCCCCCCGACCGCTTTCGGCCTGCCGGTGGTGTCCGGGCTGCAGGGCGGTGAGCGGGTGGTGACCACCGGCGCCAACCAGCTCCAGGAGGGCATGCGCATTCGTCCGCTGGGCGGCGATCCGGGGGCATCGGATGGCCGATGAGGCCACCAAGCCGCGCATGGCTTGGAACATCGCCCGATTCTCCATCGAGCGCCCGCTCTATCCTTGGCTGCTGATTCTGGGTTGCCTGATTGGCGGCGCGGTCGGCATGGACCAAGTGGGCAGGCTCGAGGATCCTTCCTTTCCCATCAAGATTGCGCTGGTCCTCACCGACTATCCGGGCGCCTCGGCGCGCGAGGTGGAGGAGGAGGTCACTGATGTGATCGAGGCCGCGCTGCAGGAACTGCCCTACATCGAAGAGATGCTGTCGAAGTCGATGGCCGGCCAGTCGGAAGTGCAGGTGGAGATCAAGGAGCAGTACGACACCCGCGAGACCCAGCAGATCTACGATGAACTGCGGCGGCGCGTGGGCGAGGCGGCGAGCCAGCTGCCGCCGGGGGCGGGCGTGCCCTTGGTGGAGGACGACTACAGCGACGTGTTCGGCATCCTGTACGCCGTCTCGGCGCCAGGCTATTCGACCGCTGAGATTCAGGACATGTCCCGGCGCATCATCACGGTGCTGAAGTCAGTGCCCGGGGTCGCCAAGGTGCTTGCCGCGGGCGAACCGCAGGAAGCGGTCTTCGTTGAAGTGGACCAGGCTCGTCTCGGTCGGCTTGGCTTGCCGATGGACGCCCTGTTTTCGGGCATTGGCAGCGAGAACGACATTACCCCCGCAGGCTCGGTCGCTTTTGAGGGCCGACGATTGCGCATTGCGCCGCAGGCTGGCTTCGACAGCGCTGCCGCGGTGCGCGACATGCGGCTGGGGCGTCCGGGCTCCAGCGAAATCGTGCGCTTGGTGGACATCGCCAACCTGCTGCGCGAACCTGTCGAGACCCCACCGCTGCTGGTTCGCCACAATGGCGAATCGGTGTTCACGGTCGGCGTCTCCATGATCGGGGATGAAAACGTGGTGCAAGTGGGGCGGGCCGTTGATGCCCGGATGCAGGGGCTGCTCGAGGAACTGCCCTTGGGGGTCAGCGCCTCGGTCATCTACGCCCAGCATCAGGTGGTCGATCAGTCCATCCGCCAGTTTCTCCGCAACTTGGCGCTGTCGGTCGCCACCGTGGTGCTGGCGCTGTGCGTTTTCATGGGCTGGCGGGCGGGTGCCGTGGTGGGCGCCGTGCTGCTGCTGACCGTGCTCGGCACCATTTGCCTCATGGCGGTGTTCGGCATCGAGCTGCAGCGCATCTCCTTGGGTGCGCTGATGATCGCCATGGGCATGCTGGTGGACAACGGCATCGTGGTTGCGGAAGGCATGGTGATTGGCGTCGGCAAGGGCCAGACGCCGGCCGAAGCGGCGGCGGGTTCGGTGCGCCGTACCCAGTTCACCCTGCTCGGCGCGACGGTCATCGGCATCGTCGCCTTTGGCCCCATCAGCCTGACCGACGACATGGCTGGCCACTTCCTTCGCTCCCTCTTTCAGGTGGTGGCCATCGCCTTGCTGCTCAGCTGGTTGTTGGCCATGACTGTGGTGCCGCTGCTCGGCAGTTGGCTGCTAAAGCCTCGGCCCGCGCAATCGGAGGCGGTGCTTTACTCCGGCTGGGCCTACGGCCCCTATCGGCGCCTCATCAGCTTGGGCCTGCGCCGCGCTTGGTGGTCCACGGGCGTGATCGTGCTCATTCTGGCCATTTGCCTGTGGGGCTTTCAGTTCGTCAAGCAGGGCTTTTTTCCGACCACCAACACGCCGCTGTTCTATGTGGACTACCGGCTGGCTGAGGGCACGGACATCCGCGCCACCGCCGAGGACCTGCGCGGCGTTGAACAGGCCCTGCTGGCCCAGGAAGGCGTTCTGGCCGTGACCAGCTTCATCGGCGCCGGTGCGCCGCGCTTCACTGCCACGACAGATCCGGAACAGCCCAATTCGGCCTACGCGCAACTGGTGGTTCGGGTGCCCGATGCGCAGACGATGGACGCCATCATGGCGCAGGCGCGCGTCCTGTTGGCTGACTTGCGTCCCGGTGCCGAGGCGCTGGTGAGCCGTGCGGAATTCACCCCGGGCGTCAAGGCCAAGATTGAAGCGCGCTTTTCCGGCCCCGATGCCGAGGTGCTGCGCACCCTGGCCGATCAGGCGCTGACCATCTATCTGGAGCAGGGCCTGATCGACCGGCGCACCGACTGGCGCCAGCCGGCGCTGCAGATTTCGCCCCGCTACGACGAGGCGCGGGCACGGCTGGCCGGCGTGAGCCGGCGGGACGTTTCCGTGGCGCTGGCCTACGCCACCTTCGGGGTGCCGATCGGCCTGTACCGGGAGAACGAAAAACAAATTCCCATCATCGCCCGGGCGCCAAAGGCTGAGCGGGCCGATGTGGCCAGCTTGCCTGACCGCCTGGTCTGGAGCCAGTCCCAGCAGCGCTACATTCCGATGCGCCAAGTGGTGTCGTCATTCGACCTGACGGCCGACGATGCCATGATCTTTCGTCGCGACCGCGTTCGGACCATTCAGGCACGGGCGAATCCGCAGCCTGGGCAGAACGCCAGCCGGGTCTTTGCGTCGGCGCGTCCGCTCATTGAAGCCATTGAACTGCCGCCTGGATACTCGCTGCAGTGGGGGGGCGAGTACGAAGGGGACCAGCGCGCCTACCGCACACTTCTGCCGAAGATCCCCATGGCCTTTGGCGTGATGCTGCTGATCACCTTGCTGATGTTTGGCCGGGTCAAGGAGGCGCTGGTGATCTGGCTGTCGGTGCCCATGACCGTCTGCGGGGTGGTTTTAGGCCTGTTGGCTACGGACCTCACCTTCACCTTTCCTTCATTCCTTGGCTTCATGAGCCTGTCGGGCATGTTGATCAAGAACTGCATCGTGCTGATCGACGAGATCGACAAGCGCCTGGCGGAGGGTGCGCAAACCCTGGAGACCATCGTGCAGGGCGCCGTCAGCCGCCTGCGGCCAGTGATGCTGGCCGCCGGAACCACTATCGCGGGCATGTCGCCGCTGCTGGCCGACCCGTTCTTCAAGGAGATGGCGGTCTGCATCATGAGCGGGCTCGCCTTCGCCACGCTGCTGACGCTGGTGGCAGTGCCGGTCTTCTATCGCATCGCGCTTGGCAAGCGGATTGCGGACCCAGCCATTCAAGCGGCCTGACCGGATTCAGTGCGCACCGCCTGCAGTTCGGCGCGGATCGCCTGGTGCTTTTCGCGGGTCAGCGGGTAGTTCCAGGCGATCAGCGCGCAGATCGCGAAGCCGGTCGCCGGGCCGAAGGCGTAGAGCATGCGCAAGCCGAGGATTTCGCGCTCCGTATTGGTCGCCCCTTCCGAAGGGTCGTAGCCCACCCAGGCCAGCAGGGCGAAGGCCAGCGCCGGGCCGACGGACTGGCCCACCTTGACCACGAACGACCACACCGCAAAGTACCATGCGGCGCGGTCTTCGCCGCTCTCCAAGGTGTCGACGTCGGCGATGTCCGCCAGCATCGAGGCCGGCACCACGCCGAAGGAAGCGCCCAGGAAGCCGGTGCAGGCGGTGATCGGCAGCATCAGGTAGAAGTCGCCGGCGCCGAGCAGCATGTACACGCAATGAAAGCCGGCGAATCCGAACAGGCCGAAGCACCAGGCGTGGTGCTTGTCGATCCGGCGGGCGACGCGCAGCCAGAAGGGCACGCCGCACAGGTTGAATGTGAAGAAGACCAGCAGCATGAGCATGACGTGCTCCTTCTGGTCCAACGCATCCAGGATGAACAGCGCTACCGTGACCGTCGAGATGGCGGCGCCCAACTGGTTGACGAACAGGGCCAGCACCAGCCGTTTGAACGGGCCATTGCGCCACATCACCTGCAAGCCGGGCAGCAGGGGCAGGCGCGGCGGCAGGTAGTCGGTGCGCTCGGTGACGCCGAACAGGGTGCCGCCCACCGTTAGCGGCAGCAGCACCAGCATCATGATGCCGATCAGCAGCAGGTTGTCGCCGATGGCCGCCATGCCCAGAAAGAAGCCGGCCAGCACCGGCACCAGCTTGCTGACCACGCTGGCGCCCAAGCCGATGCCGGTGCGCCAGGCGGTGACCCGGGTGCGTTCGTTGTAGTCCGGGGTGATTTCCGCACCCCAGGCGTAGTAGGGAATGAACAGCATGGTCCAGCCGAGCCAGAAGACCACCAGCCAGGTCAGCATGTAGAGGGCGTCCACCGGACCGCTGGGCAGAAACAGCTTGTAGATGGCCAGCATGAACACCGGCACCGAGGCGGCCATCCACAAGCGTCGGCGTCCGTAGCGGGACTGGGTGCGGTCGCTCAACCAGCCGATCAGCGGATCCGTGACGGCATCGAACAGGCGCGACCCCAACAACACGGCGCTGGCCGCGGCCACGCTGACGCCGAGGCTTGAGGTGTAGTAGGCGGGCACCAGCGACAGCACCGGAATGGCGGCCATTTGGATGGGCATGTCGGCCAGCCCGTAGCAGAACAGCGTTCGCCGCGGGACCGGTTCGACGGCCGGGGGCTGGTTCACGGGTGCCTCGGCGCCCACGGGCTAACGCATCGCGCGGAAGGCAGTGCGCACCTCCTCGATGAACAGTTCCGGCTGCTCGAAGGCGGCGAAGTGGCCGCCGCGGTCAAGTTCGTTCCAATGGACGATGTTCGGGTAGCGGACCTCGGCCCAGGAACGGGGTGTTGGAATGATCTCCTTGGGAAAGATGCTGCAACCGGTGGGCACCGCCACGGTCTGATCGTCGCCGCCAGCGAAGGCTTGGCCGAAGCTCTCCCAGTAAAGGCGAGCGGAGGAGGCGCCGGCGCCGTTCAGCCAGTAGATCATGATGTTGTCGATCAGCTCATCGCGGCTGAGCGCGTTTTCCGGATGGCCGTCGCAATCCGTCCAAGCCCAAAACTTCTCCAGAATCCACATCGCCTGTCCGGTGGGCGAATCAACCAGGCCGTAGCCCAGGGTTTGCGGCCGAGTGCTCTGTTGCTTCGAGTAGCCGGAATCCCACTCTTGATAGTAGCTGGCGCCCTTCAAGGCCTGCTTGTCGCGATCGGTGGGATTGGCCAAGGCCTCGGCGGTGGGCGCTGCGAAGGGCATGTTGAGGTGAACGCCGGCGCAGCGGCCCAAGTTCTGGATGCCGATGAAGGTGGTGACTGCCGCCCCCCAATCGCCGCCTTGGGCGAAGTAGCCGTCGTAGCCCAGGCGCGCCATCAGTTGGTCCCAGGCCGAGGCGGTTTTCTCCACCCCCCAGCCAGTGGCCGCGGGCTTACCGGAGAAGCCGTAGCCGGGCAGCGAGGGGCAGACGATATGGAAGGCGTCGGCCGGGTCGCCGCCGTGGGCGCCGGGGTCCGCCAGCGGCTCGATGACCTTGTGGAATTCCACCACCGATCCGGGCCAGCCGTGGGTGATCAGCAGCGGCCTCGCCAGCGGCGACGGACTTCGGTGGTGTATGAAGTGGATGCTTAAGTCCTCGATGGTGGTCCTGAACTGGGCGAAGCGGTTCATCAAGGCTTGGCGGGCGGGCCAGTCGTAGCGCTGCGCCCAGTAGCGGCAGAATTCCTGGGCGTAAGCCAAGGGGACGCCTTGGCTCCAGTCGTCCGGCGTCTCGGCATCGGGCCAGCGGGTTTGGGCCAAGCGCCTTTTCAGGTCGTCGATGTCGGCAGTTGGCACGTTGATGGCAAAGGGTTCGATGGTGGTCATGGGCTCAAATGCTCCTTATTTAGACGAATCACGGTGAATTAGCCTCAAGTATGGCGAATGTCGCACAAGGTGTGCAGAGAAATCGACTTCCCGTGCCTATTTTCCTTTCGATAATGGCTCCAACTAGGCAACGGAGAGCCCATTATGGACGCTCAGGAACTCATGGAACGGCACAGGCCGCAACTCATCGAAACCCTTAGGAACGCCTCGCCCGCCGTGCAGGGCAACGCTGAAGTCATGGAATTCCTGAGCAGGGTGCTTGATGACGAGGAAAAAGTCGATGTCATGCCGCCGCGTCGCCCGGTGCTGCCGGGCGAAGACGTGTTCTGGTGGTGCGTCGAGCAGTTGTTGCTGCTCACCGACATCGTCCGGCCCGCCACCGACCCCTATCTGCTCATGATTATTGAGGACTTGAAGTCCTTCGCCGGGCGCCTCGAGCGCAGTGAACCCCTGCCGCCCGGCTACCAAGTGGGGTGGCTGGATTTCGACGAGCCGATTGATGGCTAGTGTCCTGTCCGACTAATAAGTGTGATTATTCGTGGCCCTTTCACCCCCTGGCCGCGTTGCTCCGCCTTGTGTGGAGCCTGCCACACGGCGTTGTCGCCCTTTCCGCTTGCGGAAAGGCCCTTGCACAGGGGGCGAAATGGCCTAGCGCCTAAAACCCACTTATTAGTCGGACAGGACACTAGTGCTAGCTGCCCATCAGTGCGTTCGCAAGCGCAGCAACCGGCGAGACGATGCCCCCGGGGCTGGGAGTACCGCCAAGCGACGGGGTTGCCTACAATAGGGTGGCTTGTTGTTGACCCGATTGAGGAGAGGCCATTGCCACGCATTGAAATTCCGGGCACCGAGGCGGAGCTTGAGGCGGCGCTTGAGGATGTCAACCTGCCGACGCTGCTGGTTACCTTGGCCCACCTGACGGGGGATGACGCTTGGTTGGCGCCACGCTACGCGCCGGTGCCCATCGCCGTGCCCGAAGGGGAGCTTTTCCCGGACAGCAGCGGTGGCTACGGCGCGGACGCTGCGGCGGAGATTCGCGCCGCGGCCCATGCAACGCTGTGCCGCCTGCGCCGCGAACGTCCCGAGCTGCCGCTGCCACCAAGTATTGGGCGGATGGCGCAATTGATGGCCTTTTCCGTGGCCGAACCGATTGATGAGGCCTACGCCGCCATGCTTTTGGAGGAGACCGGCTTTGTTGACCGCGATCGGCAGTGGCAGCGGCAATTGGCCAAGGCACCCGGCGCGGCCGCAGACTTCCATGTTGCCATCGTTGGCGCCGGCATGTCCGGCATCTGCATGGGAGCCAAGCTCAAGGCGGCGGGCATAGCGTTCACCATTCTTGAGAAGAACGATGCCGTGGGCGGCACTTGGTACGAGAACGCCTATCCGGATTGCGGCGTCGATACGCCCAACCACTTCTACTCATACTCCTTTGAGCGCAATCCCGATTGGTCGGGCTACTTCTCCAA
This sequence comes from uncultured Pseudomonadales bacterium, assembly GCA_964598305.1. Classification (GTDB taxonomy): domain Bacteria; phylum Pseudomonadota; class Gammaproteobacteria; order Pseudomonadales; family Azotimanducaceae; genus Azophilus. The sequence continues at coordinate 15,103 of CAZRBP010000080.1, forward strand.
GCGCGATGAGCTCCACGCCTACTTCGAACGCTGCGCGGACCGCTTCGGGCTGCGTCCGCACATTCGTCTGCGGACTGAAGTGACGGCCATGGCCTATGACGAGTCCAACGGCCGTTGGCGCATTGACGTGCGAAACGCCTCGGGCGGCGCAGAGGCCCTTGACGCCAACGCCGTGGTCAGTGCCGTCGGTCAGTTGAATCGGCCTGCTCTGCCGGACATCAAGGGCATTGAGTCCTTTGCCGGGCCCCTGTTCCACTCCGCTCGGTGGCGCTCGGACATCAATTTGACGGGCCGCAAGGTGGCCGTTATCGGCACCGGCTGCAGCGCCGTGCAATTGCTGCCAAAGACCGCCGCCGCCGCCGCTGAGGTGAGCGTGTTTCAACGAACCCCGCACTGGGTGTCGCCTAACGACGACTACTACCGGCCTGTGGAGGCAGGCCAGATCTGGGCGCTCAAGCACATCCCCCAGTATGCGGAGTGGCATCGCGCCCGCATGGTTTTCGCCTACTCGGACCGCAATTGGCCTGCGGTCACGGCGGACCCCGAATGGACGCATCCGGAGCGGGCGCTCAGCGAGACCAACGACGCCATGCGCGAGGCGCTGTCCGGCTACATCGTTGACCAGCTCGGCGAACGCCACGATATCGCCCCGCACTGCACGCCGGACTTCCCGGTGTTCGGCAAGCGGTTGATCATCGACAACAACTGGTACGGCACCTTGG
>CAZRBP010000081.1:0-15734 GCA_964598305.1 uncultured Pseudomonadales bacterium
TGTCGGCTTGAACCGCCAGCGCCTCACCCCCAGCCTGCCTGATCTCAGCGGCCACTGTTTCCGCACCGTCGAGATTCAGATCGGCCAGCACAACTTTGGACCCTTCTGCTGCCATCAATCGCGCTGTTGCAGCGCCAATTCCCGTAGCCGAGCCGACAATAATGCTGGTTTTATCATTCAGTTTACTCATGATCTTTCCCTCTGATTCCCACTGCAGCTTATCCGTACGAGCGAAGCATTAACCGCGGGATTATGGCAAATTGACGCAGGAACCAACAAATGTATCATGGTATAGGTGATGGCGTTGTGTCGAATCGCCGTGCATCCACAGCGCCGTTAACCCGATGCAATCCCGAATGGTGTGCGGAGAAATACGATGGGTGATCAACTCAAGCCCGGCCCGTGGTTGAAGATTCACGAGGAGTTGGGCGTCGCGCCGCCGGAATCTAATCCGAGGCCACTGGGTGCGTACGTGGAGGAGTACGCGCAGTCCATTGCCGACAATTGTGCATTGCACTATTTCGAGCGGGAAATCAGCTACCTCGAGCTGAATGAGTTATCCAATCGCCTGGCCAATGCCATGGCAGCGCTGGGCGTTGGCCTGGGTGATGTGGTGGGTCTGCACCTGCCCAACACGCCACAGTACGCGATTGCCCTGGTTGCGCTGTCAAAACTCGGTGCGACGGCTTCCGGTGTGTCACCACTGCTGGCGCCCGCAGAGGTGGCCAACCAGCTTGAAAACTCTGGGGTCAAAGTGTTGATTTCTCTGGATAGCCTAGCGAAATCCACCCTTGAGTCTCTTGGGGGTCTTCCGGATTGCGTCACCGCGGTTATCGTCACGGGCGCGGATGATCTCAGGCAACCTGTGGGCTTGGAATTGCCGGTACTGGAATCGGTCACATGCAAGGCTTACCTCGAACTCACCGCCAGCTCGCATCCGGAATTTCAACAGCGTGACCTCCCTCCTGATCACATTTGCCTGATCCAGTACACCGGCGGCACCACGGGCAAGCCCAAGGGCGCCATGCTGACGCTAGGCGGGCTCATGTACAACGCATTGATTGCGCACCCTTACCGCCCATGGGAAGTAGGAAGGGAAACGGCGCCAGATGCCATGCCGCCAACCCATATCGGTGGTTGTGGACTGATCATCTGGGCGCTCAGGTACGGGGCTCGGTTGCTGCTGATTCCCGATGCGCGTGACATCGGCCATTACTGTCAGCAAATGATCGACAATCCGCCAACACGACTGTCGGGTGTGCCAACGCTATACCAAATGATTGCCGATCACCCCTTAAGTGCGGAGATCGACTTTTCTCATGTCAGGAACGCTATGTGCGGGGCGGCACCAATCACCGGAGAGAGTCGAAAGCGCATCGAGCGGATGCTCAAGGGCACCGTGCTTTCAGACAGCTACGGCATGACGGAAGGCGGGCCGACAGTCATAGTCAACCCGCCACAACGGTGTAAGCCGGAGTCGATCGGCATACCCATTCCTTCTGTCGACGTGCGCATTGTTGACGTCGAAACAGGCACCCGGGAAATGCCCTATGGCGAAGCGGGGGAGATCATCATTTCCAGTCCTTCATTAATGAAAGGCTATCTCAACCAGCCGGACGAGACCGCCAATTCACTGCGTCAGTGGCACGGCAAAACCTGGATGCACTCGGGTGACGTGGGCGTCATGGATGAGGAGGGCTACGTTTATCTCAAGGACCGGGCCAAGGACATGATCATCGTCAGTGGCTTCAAGGTGTTTTCGGTGGAGGTGGAGGACAAGTTGTCCGCACTCGACTTCATTGCCTGTTCCGCTCTGATCGGCAGTCCCGACGCGAAGCGTCCCGGCAGTGAGGTGGTCAACCTGTACGTGGAGCTGACGCCGGAGGCGAAACAGTCAGACCCTGACCAGATTCGCGCGGACATTCTCGACTTCTGCCGGGCCGAAATGGCGGCCTACAAGGTGCCGAAGGTCATCCACCTAGTGGATGCCATACCCCTGACGGCGGTCGGCAAGATTGACAAAAAAGCGCTTCGTGATGAGGCGGCGCAGGCATGATCAAGGTCCTAACAGCTTTGTTGCTTTGTGCTTCTCCGTTTTCCGCAATCGCCGCAGAAGCTGATCCTGAGACCAAGGGCAGGCAGCAATTTGAACAGTGGTTCAATGAGATTTCCAACTGGGGGCGATGGGGAAAGGATGATGAGCTTGGCACGTTAAATCTCATCACGCCTGATATCAAAACCAAGGCTGCCGGCCTGGTAATGGAGGGAATCACCGTTTCCCTGGCGCGCGACCTCGACAAGGTCAAGAGCGAATACAACCCGCACCCATTTGAGCACAAGACCTCTGTAATCAGCTTTGGCAGCCAAGCCATTGCGTCCGATGTGTATGCCGTTCAGTACCACGGTGCGGCGCACACCCACATTGATGCGCTCGCTCACGTTCTTCACAAGGGGAGAATGTACAACGGCATCCCTGCGGACTTAATCAGACCGGATGGCTCAGAGAGGCTGGGCATCCACAACATGAAGGATGGCCTTTTCACCCGTGGCGTGTTGGTGGACATGGCATGGCTTGGTGGCGTGGACTTTCTGGAGCCGGGCCATTCGATTTCCGCGTCGGAACTCGAGGCTTGGGAGGCAAAAACCGGCATCACCATTCGCACGGGTGATGCGTTGCTGGTCCGAACCGGTCGTTGGCAGCGCGACCGGCAACTTGGACCCAGTGATCTGAGAGATGGCGCTGCCGGATTGAATGCGTCCGTCGCCAAATGGCTTAAGCAAAGGGATGTCGCTGTTGTCGGCTCCGATGGAGGCAATGACGTCATACCCTACAGTGTCGATGGCGTGCCGTTTCCGTTCCATGTGCTGGCCGTTGCCGGGCTGGGCATGCCACTGCTGGACAGTCTTGATCTTGATGCCCTGGCCAGCGAGGCGCTGAAGCACGGCCGATGGGAGTTCTTGTTTATCGGTGCGCCATTGCGGGTTGAGGGCGGGACTGGTGCTCCGATTAATCCGCTGGCTGTGTTCTAGATGCACCACCACTCCGCGCATTCAATCGACCAAGCCCATGACCCTCATGATGTTACCCCCCATGATTTTTGCTCTGTCTTCTTCGCTCATCTCAGCGATTTCAGCTTGCCAATCCGTTGGCTTCGCCAGACCTTCCGGGTGCGGCCAATCGCTACCGAACATGACTTGATCCACGCCTACCATTTCAACCAAACGATAGACGTTTTCCTCATAGAACGGGTGGTAGAACACGTTGCTACGCATAATTTCGTGAGGGTGACGACCAAAGGCTTGAGGCATCTGCCTGTAAACAAGTTTAAACCTGTCCCATAGTGGGTAAACCCAGTAGGTGCCGGTCTCTACATAAGAGATGTTCAATGTAGGGAAGCGATCAAACAGGCCGTGACAGATCAAGGAAGCAAGATGATGCTGGCACGCAAGATGATTAACGTCCATTACCTGCTCTAATGTACATGTCCTGTCAAACGGAAGATATTCCTCGCCATCAGCAGCTGCCACAGCCTTGTGCCTCTTGTAGACGTCGTTGTATCCATTATCTGAGGTGTGGAACGTAACGAAGATGTTGTTTTCTTCCAGCAATTTCCAAATCGCATCAAATTCAGGCGACGCCATTGAACGGTAGCCGTTTACACCGGCGACCGCGGCGGGTCGAATGAGAACGACTTTCGAGCCATTCTCAATAATCCACTTCGCCTCTTCCAGCGCTTTGTGCGCGTCCATGAAGGTAATCACAGGGGTAACGTAAAACTTGCCGTCGTCACCGAACCCCCATTCCTCCTTTATCCACTGATTGAGGGAGTGGATGACAGCGTGGCAAAAGCCCGGGTCATGATCCATGTGGCCTTCAATGACGTTCGCAAGTGATGGGTACACCAGCGCCCCGACTATGCCTTGCTCATCCAGCATCTTAGCGCGCTCGGGTGTCTTGTATTGATATTCGGCCTTGCCCTTTTCGATAACGTTAAATTCCCTGAAGGACTTTCCCTCAGGGTTGTTTCCACGATAGAACTCAGAGTGACAGCCTGGTGCCGCTACCACTTCGAATGTCGGATTCGGTATGTACTCGGATACCTCGCCATTGAAGGCAAGCTTGGTGCGACCATTGACCTCAACGTACGTCATGACGTCTTTGTATTTTTCCGGCAAATGGCGCAGCAGGGCTTCTGGCGGCTCGTAAATGTGATTGTCGCAATCAAATAATGGAAAAGATGATTGTGCTGGCATTCTTCTCTCTCAAGATTGGTTAGTTTTCTGCCTTACAGGTGATTTGGTTGGTCTGCAACAGCGGTGCGAGTTCACGCCAGACGTCGGCCTCCGGCTTCCGCCCCCGGGACTGAATGGCCACGTGGTCAGCACCAGCGTCGAGATGGGCGTGCACCCTCGCTGCTATGTTTTCCGGGTCGCCCCAGGCGACCACTGCATCGATGAGGCGATCGCTGCCGTAGCCGGCAAGATCTTCATCGGTGAAACCAAATCGACGCAGCATATTGGCGTAGTTCGGTCCCTTGAAATACAAACTGGCAAACTTTCGGGCGTAGGCTCTAGCCTCGGTGGGGTCACTCTCAAGGATCACCGTCACCTCGGGCATGAGTAGTGGCCCTTCACCGAGGATCTCCCGCGCTGCGGCGGTGAACTCCGGGGGAATGAAGCAGGGGTGGGCTCCGGCAGTGCGCTCGGCGCTCAACGCCAGCATTTTTGGACCTAGCGCACCCAACAAGCGATCTTCAACCGGCAGGCCCGCGGCGTCGAGATCATTGAGGTAGTTGCGCATCTTCTTCAATGGAGCGATCTTGTCGTAGTCATCGCCAATGAGATACTTGTGGCTACCACCTAGCCCAACCAGGAACCGGCCACCACTGTCGGACCGGAGCCTTCCAACAGTCTGGGCAACCTCGGCGGGGTCGTGACGCCAGATATTGGCAACGCCGGTTGCGACGGTCAGTTTTGATGTTGCCTGCAGCGCCATGCCGCAGCGCTCAAATATGTGGCCGCCGTCAAAGCCGGGGATCCACAATGCTCCGTAGCCGAATTCCTCGGCTGCGGCTGCAAGAGTCGTCGCTTGCTCCGCTTCAAAGAAGTACGGTGAACGGCTCCACACACCCACCTTGCCGAGTTGCTTTCTTATCGGGGCCAGTGCGTTTGGCTTTTGCAGGCGCTGCGTCGTTTGTTCGTCGTGCCTGGCTGTTGGGCGGGACCGTGGTTGAACGACAAACTCAATGTCGGTGATGGTGTCATCCGCCTCGCGCCATTTGGCAAGGATGTACTCCTCGTAAGTGTTCGCAACCCAATCGCGCCTGAAGCGCGACCTTAGCGCGAGGCGCACGACGTTATCGCGCGACTCGACAAAGGTTAGGGGTTCCAGCCATGGACGAAACACCACCTCGTCGACTTCGTCGCGCAGGTGTGCGTAGATTTTCTTCCAGATTTCGATTGAACGACCAGTCATCAACGGCTCCCGCTACTTGCTGGCTGGCGGTGGAAACGCCGCCGGTTGGTAATTGACATCGGTGCCGAACTCGACCGGGAAGCGGCGGAAGAGTTCATCCATTGAGAAGCCGACTCCCTCCTCAGAGTCAATCACTTTGTCTGGTTCAACCGGACGATATTGTGCGAGCCGGCCGCCCATCACGCCGAAGAGTTGGCCGTTGACCTTCGCGCTCGCATCGCTCAACAGGTACGCGACAATGGGTGCAATGTGCTTCGGATCGCGCCAGGTGCCGAGCGCGTTGTCGCTGTGGAAGACGGCTGCTGCTTCCGTGTCGGGGAGCCGCATATCGACCAGCCTGGTGGCGGCACCGGGCATGATGGCGTTGGAGGTGATGCCGAAACGGGAGAAATGGGTCGCGGTGTTCCACATGAGGCCGAGCACCCCTGCTTTTGAGGCGCCGTAGAGACTCGTGTCATCTTGGTTAATGGCACCATGGTCCGCTGCGATCGCGGCTGATGATGAGAAGTAGATAAGACGACCACGGCCTTGTTGACGCATCACCGGGATTGCGGCGCGCACTGGGCAGAATTGCCCCCTCAGATTTACCCGAAGAACATTATCAAACTCAGCTTCGGTCATCTCCCAGATGGATTTCGCTGGCGCCATGATGCCTGCGTTGCAAACGAGTCCATCAAGGGAGCCAAAGTTATCGACTGCTGCGCGGACCACGCTCTCGCCGCCGGAGTACGACGCCACGTCGTCGTAAACGGCAACGGCCTCACCGCCGCGCTTGCGGATTTCAGCGACCATTTCATCAGCAGGGGCCCGCGATGGAGTCCCACCACCTTCACCATCGCCACCGAAATCGGCAACGACAATTCGGGCGCCTTCGTCAGCAAACTGGAGGGCGAGTTCCCGTCCAATACCTCTGCCACTGCCCGTGATGGCGATGCTTTTACCTTCGAGACGGTCAGCCATGGTGGTCGGATCCCTTGCTTCAAGTTGAGTGATGCAGGTCAGATCATCCTAGTTGCATCGGACAAAAAATACAAATAACATTATTTGTGTCATTGAACAAAGTGTCCCCAATGCTGAGGAAATCCAATGGATTATTCAAAAATCATCGTTGACCGTCCCATAGAGAACGTTCAACGCATCACGCTCAACTACGTTGAAAAGCGCAACGCGCTCACCAATGAACTGCGCCGGGAAATGTTCCATGCCCTGGAAACCGGAGATGTTGACGATTCGGTTCGCGTAACCATCATTCGCGGTGCCGGTCCGGGCTTCTCGACGGGCTACGACCTCTATGAAGGCGCAACCAATCTCAACACACAGGGCCAGCCGTTTCACACAGCGGGTGGGCTCGGCAACTGGCCAAGGCACCTTGTTGAAAGCTGCATCCGCATGTGGGACTTGTGTAAACCGATCATTTGTCAGGTGCATGGCTTCTGCATCGCCGGTGCGGGCGAACTGGCCGCCGGCAGTGATCTCGTGTATGTCGCCGAAGACGCGATGATAGGCTATCCGATCGTCCGCAATGGGACCCCGCCGAACCTGCAAATCTTCCCATGGCTTCTGGGTATGCGGCGCGCCTCGGAGATGATGCTGACCGGTGATTCCATTACGGGCGTGGAAGCTGTCGAGGGTGGGCTCGCCAACCGCGCCTTCCCGGCCGATGAGCTCGACGACGCCGTGCTGCGCATGGCTGAGCGGGTTGCGAAAGTCCCCATCGACGTGCAACAGATGAACAAACGAGCATTGCACAAGCAGATGGAAATCATGGGCATTCGAACCGGCATCCGCATGGGTGCGGAAATGAATGCGCTGGCTAGAAACACCGAAAGCTGCCAAGCGCAAATCGCGTCGCTGCGCGAGAATGTCAAGGCGAGCTTTACAGCGCGCGACGCAGCCTTCGGTGATTACACTGCGAAAGAGTGAGATCGAGTTTCTCGGCCTTTCAGGCCATCTACGGGTGTTGGGAGTCAGTGTGCTCCCACAGGGTTAGCATCTCGTCAGTGCGATTGCTGAAGTCGACGGTCATCCCCTGCATGGACAGCGCTTGATCGGCTCGTTGGGGCTGCAGGCTGTAGCAGTGCGCGGGGATCGACAGCTTGCCGGCATTGCCAAGAGCGCTTAGGTCCACGAAACGTGCGGGAGCCACCTTCAGGGCGCGACGCAGGATCAGTGCCGCATCCGCCTCTTCGGGCCCAAGGTTTTGCTCCGCCCACTGGATAAACTGCTTTTCCAGTGCGACGCCCTGGTAGGGTGGTTCCGCTTCTATGACGCCTTGGCGGATGCGCCAGTTCAGCAACGGTTCCCCATTGCGGGCCAGCGTTGCCAGTTGTTGGCCGGGCCCTGCTTCGCTGATCTGGCAGTGATACTCCCAAGGCTCTCGGTGGTGCGCTGCATGGGCAACCATCAAGCCTGCGAGGTCAAAAGTGTGGGTGCATTGCAGTGTGGCCTTGGTGAATCGACCCACCGCGGCGCTGCTGTCGTCCCACGGCATGCCAACCAGTTGCTCCAGTTCCGAGCCAGCCTGGGGGCAGGTGCTCCATGGGTAGCGGATGGCTTGAGAGCGGGTTTTCAGGATCTGTTCATTGTCGTGGTGAAGCCACACGCGGAAGTGGTGCATGTTGTCGCATATCTCGCCCTCCACCATGCCGGGCTGGCATCGCAGGCCGATTTTTCGGTGGAAAACGCTACTGTCGTCGTGGGTCATGATGTCTAGGGCAGTCGGTAGGCCAGAAGATGATCACCGGAAGGCAAGGGGAAAGTGAAGTGCCCACCCGCAGCGACCACGATGTATTGATGGCCGTTGTAGTTGTAGCTCATGGGTACGGAGTTGCCGCTGGTGGGCAACTTTGTTTTCCACAGTTCATTGCCTGTCATGGTGTCAAAGGCGCGCAGGTAGGCATCCGAGGTCGATGCAATAAAGGTGAGCCCGGAGGCTGTGACCATGGGCCCGCCTGTAGTTATGCTGCTCATGGAAACAAAGTGATAAAACGGCCAGGGCGCCAACTCCTCAGTGGTGCCTAGCGGGATCTGCCACAGGATGTCGCCGCTGATCAGATCGACTGCGGCCAGCGTTGCCCAGGGCGGTGGCGTGCAGGGAATTCCGAAGGGTGAAAGAAGCGGCGTAAAGGTCACGCAATAGGGCGATCCGTCTTGTGGATAGTTGACGTCTGCCGGGCATTGGTCCCTCGGGATGAGCTTTAGTTCCACCGGCAGGTGCTTGCTGTTGGCCACCATGATTTTCCGGTTCGGATCAACCGCTGGCGACCCCCAGTTGGGCCCGCCCAGGCTGTTTGGATACACCGCTGTGCCCCTTAGGCTCGGCGGCGTGTAGATCGGACCGGTGGTGATGCTTTCCAGCTTTTCCCGGCATTTGCCCCTATCCCAGAAGGTCAGGCCCCAGGCGTCATTCGGACGGACGCCTAACTGGTGCAGGGGTTCAGGCTTGACCGGAAAGGGTTGCGTTGGACTTAAGTACTCCCCCGGCACGGCGCCGGTCTGCGGCACGGGACGCTCTTCAACCGGATGCAGGGGTTTGCCCGTTTCTCTATCCAGGACGAAAGTCATGCCCATTTTTGTGGTTTGCACCACAGCAGGGCGGTCTTGTCCGGTGATGTTCAGGTCCACAAAGGTGGGTTGAGAGGCGACGTCATAGTCCCAGATGTCATGGTGGACGGTCTGGTAGCGCCATGCGACCGTGCCGTCAGCCGCGTTCAGGGCGACGACCGAGCTTGAGTAGTAGTCAAGATGCCCGCCACGATCACCGCCGTAGATGTCGGGTGATGAGTTGCCGGTCGGCACGATGACGAGATTTCGTTCGGCATCCACGGAGATGGTTGACCAGACGTTGGTGGTCCCTGAGACAAAAGTGCCGTCCGCTTCCCGCTGCGGTCGGTCGGGGTGGACGGGGTTCCAGCCCCAGGCAAATTCGCCGGTCCGAATGTTGTAGGCGCGGACGACACCGGACGGTATATTCGGCCGCTGGTTGTCAAAAACCAGCGCGCCGGTCACCACCAGATCGCCAATGATCGCCGGTGCGCTGGTAATGCTGTATTCAAATGGGGCATGTTCGCTCACGCCAGCCAGCAGAGAGACTTCACCGTTCGTGCCGAAGCTCTTGCACCGTTCCCCAGTGTTCGCATCGATGGCGATTAACCGCGCATCCAGTGTGCCGAGCACGATGCGATGGCTGCAGTGATTGTCGCTTCCGTTGCCTCAGAGCGGATCGATCCAACTGCTGACGCCACGACAGTTGCTGGAGGGTTCATCTGACATATCGACTTGCGGGTCAAAAGCCCAGTGCTCTTTGCCAGTGCCTAAGTCCAGAGCGAACACGCGATTGAACGGCGTGCAGTAGTAGAGGGTGCCTGCCACCATGATCGGAGTGGCTACAAAGGCGGTGGGGCGAGTGCTCAGGTTGACCCGTTCGGAGAGGGAGTTGGCGCCGCCTGCGTAGTCACCGCTGCGATGGCTCCAGGCAAGCTTGAGCTGGTCCACATTGTCCCGGGTGATCTCGGATGCGGTGGTGTAGTGCCCCCCACCTGGCGCACCGCCATAGGCCGACCATTCAATGTCCTCTTCATGGCCTTGACCATCGATAGCGTCAACAACGCCAACAGCGCAAAAAGAGACCAGCAGTGGAACTAGGCGTATCCGGCGTCTCACTTGATGGTCATGCTCTCTTTCAGGCAGGTGCTGATAACCTCATCGGGCAGGGGGAAGTTGATGCCGGCTGGGTCCTCCTTGACTGCCTCGTGCAGTTCCTTGAGTTGGTCTTGATCAACTTCAAGGGAAAGTATGGGTTGGATGCCGCATTGTTCCTGCAATGAGACGAATTTAGCGATGACCTCATCCAGTATCTGCGCATCGTCCTTTGAGCCAATTGCAATGCCCAGAGCCTCCGCGAACAGCCCAATCCTGCGCAGGTAATGGGACCGCAGGTTCTTCATCACGATGGGCAGATACACGGCGTTGACCAGTCCATGGGGAAACCGGTAAATCGGTCCGACGGCATCGGCAAAATTGTGGATGGGGGTGGCGCCGAGCCCAGATGAAACCGTCGCCACGCAAGCGATGGCGGCGGCAATCTGCAGTTCGCCCCTAGCCTCGATGTTATGGCCCTCGTTTACGGCGATGGGAAGATTGTCCACGATCAGCCGGGCGGCGCGCAGGGCCAAAGCGTCCGCGAAGCTGTTGGGGCGGGTAGTGAAAAACGATTCGAGACAGTGGCTTAAGGCGTCAAAGGCGGGCTCGGCGGTGAGTTTGGGTGGCAGACTGACGGTCAGTTCGGGATCTAGAAAAGCAAAGTCCGAATTCATGTATTGATGGAACATGATGATTTTCTTGTTCGTCTCTCCATCCATGAGGGCCGCACCCTGGGACACCTCGGCGCCGGTGCCAGCCGTGGTTGGGATGGAGATGTGCGGAACGCCAAGCGGCTTCGCCCTGGGTCGCTTGTAGTAGACGACGCTGCCCTCCACCAGCTCATTGATGTTTTCAACCCCTAGTCCGAGCATGACCTTTACGGCCTTGGCTGTATCCAGGACGCTGCCGCCGCCGACGGCCAGCAATCCATCCGCGCCGACATCCCGGTACCAGCGGGCGCATTCGTTGATGTCCCTCGTGTCGTTGTCCTGGCGAACGTTGTCAAATGTCCCTGCAAGCGGAAAGTCCTCGGCTTCGAAGGCTTCGCGCACTTGATCGACAACTCCGGCAGCGACCAGTCCTTTGTCTGTGATGAGCGCCACGCGCCGGCAGCCCTGGTCCGCAAAAGTCCTCGGCACTCGTGCGCGGCATCCGGGGCCCGCTTTGACCACGGTGGTGAAATCCAGGCCGAAGACGGGTTGATCGGCCATGTCTCGTCCTCCCGCAAAACAGTAAATGTCACAAGAATCATATCTTGTATTATATGCAGACCTCAACTAGGCTATGTGTTGACCAACTAGTGTTGATCAACCACAAAGGGAGAGAGTAACAATGAAACTGCCGAAGTTTAACGAATTGCATCCACGGGAATTTTTAGGCTTCGCTCGGTTCACGTTGGCTGCGTTTGCGCTTGCTTGCCTATCCGTGACCTCGGCGTTGCTGCCGGCTCAATCGGTTCGAGCCGAGAGTGCGAACGTGATCGAGGAAATCGTCGTGACCGCACGAAAGAGGGAGGAGTCCCTGCAGGAAACCCCTGTGGTGGTGAACGTGCTCACCGAGGACATGATCAACAGACAGCGAATCGAGGGCATTAGGGACCTCGGCACCATCGTTCCCGGTCTGATCACCACCGAAACCACATCCAGCACCGCCGGTCTGGTGTTTTTGCGCGGCGTTGGTTCGGGCAGCCTCACACCGCTCATCGATCAGGCGGTGTCGGTCAACATTGACGGCGTCGGCATCAGCAGCGCCTCATTGATGAATGCCGGGATGTTCGACTTGGAGCGAATCGAAGTGCTGCGTGGGCCGCAGGCGCTGTTTTTCGGGAAAAACAGCCCAGGCGGAGTGATAGCGCTGCACACCAAGGACCCGACCGACGAGTTTGAGTTGGAACTCACCGCCATGTACGAGACCGAAGGCAAAGAGCCGATTGTTCGAGCGGTTATCTCCGGGCCGTTGGGCGAAACCCTGCGCGGTCGTCTCTCAGTGGGCTGGCAGGATGCGGACAATGCTCGATTCGATGCCCATAACTTGGATGTGTTTGAAACCGGCCCCGGGGGTGTTCCCGTTCAATTGGCGCATGCGACCGGAAAGGATCCCATCCAGACGGAGAAGATCTATGTGATCGGCACCTTGCTATGGGAGCCCTCGGATAGCTTTTCCGCGACGCTCAAATATGCTCACCTGGAAGACAATCAGGATGGCCACACCATCTTCAACTTCCAGCGAACCCAGTGCGGGCTTGGCGTTCCGCAGGTCTTTTACCCCGTGCCTGGCGTCGACAACTGCAAGATGGACGGCAACGTGATCGCGGGCGGGATCAGCCCCTTGCTCACTGCGGGTGATCCCAACCACCCCGGTTACGAGGGGCTTGGCTTTCATGACAACGAGGAGGCGTTCATGTCCCTCGAGATGGTTTATGACTTAAGCGATGTGCTCACCTTGACCTCGGTCACCGGCTACTATGACCAATCCGACAGTCGGCTTGCCGAATCCAGCTTTCAGGCAGCTGTTGGCTTAACGAACTCTTCCGCCTATGAAAAAGAGCAATGGAGTCAGGAACTTCGCCTGAGCTCAAACTATGATGGGGCGTTCAACTTTACAGTGGGCGCTTTCTATGAAGGGCGGGATATCGAGGCGCAGAATGCCGTAACGCTAGGCAGCAATATCGCCGGGCTTCCGGTGGCTGCGTTTGGCTTGTTCCCCATTCCCATCGGTCAACAGTTCACCCCACAGGAAAGCACCGCTTACTCGGTCTTCGCCCAGATTGACTGGGAGCTGAACGAACAGTGGAAGCTGTCCTTCGGCGGTCGTTATTCGCATGAAGAGAAAGAGTCCGTCTTTGAGGTTAACCACTTTGCCGTCGCCCCGGATGGCGGCCCCAAAGTTAACATCCCCTTGCTTGAACCCAAGCCCGATTGGAGTAACTTCTCGCCGGAATTGACGCTGAGCTATCAACACAGCGACGACGTCATGTTCTTTGCGAGCTACAAAACCGGGTTCAAATCGGGTGGTTTTGATGCGGCCTGGAAGCCCGGTGATCTGCTGCGCACCTACGGACTTACCGGCGTCCCCTACGACAACATCTATGACGAAGAGGAAGTCGATGGTTTCGAAATCGGCATGAAATCGACGTTGGCCAACGGCACGCTGCGCTTCAATGCCACGGTGTACAGCTATGAGTATGACGGCCTGCAGCTAACGAAATTGCAATTCAGCGAGGGCGGGGTGCCCTCGCTTCGGGTGCTCAACGCGGCGTCAGCCACGGTTGAAGGCCTGGAGCTGGAGACGATGTGGTTGACGCCCGTGGATGGCCTGACACTGACGGCCAACCTTGCATTGAACAACGCTGAATATGACGATTTCATATCGGATTGCCATACCGGACAAACTATCGCAGCGGGCTGTAATCTCAATCCCCATCCCGAACACGGTCGGTTCACAGGAGCCGACATGTCTGGAGAAGCGCTGTCGAACGCGCCTGATTTGAGCGCAACCATAGCCCTGGACTATGTGGTGTCGATGGGCAACAACTGGAATCTGGGCTTCAATCTCACCAGCTCATTCAAGGATGACTACAACCCGACTGCTCAGTTGTACCCGAAAAGTTGGTGGCAGGACAGTTACTGGGTAACCAACGCATCGTTGAGCCTGTTTTCATCGGATGACACCTGGGAGTTGTTTGTCAGGGGCTTGAATCTGGGCAATGAATATTACTCAGCCACCGGATCAGTTGCACCGTTCTCTGGAAGAGCAACGCTGACAGGTACCAATGATCCCAGTGGGGTTCCGGACTTCTTCCAGTTCGTTAACGGTGGACGTCAGTATATTCTTGGTGTGACGTACCGCCTGTAGCGCATCTGCGGCAATGACGGATCTGAACGAATTCACCGAAGAGATTCGTGATTTCCTCAAACGCAAGCTGACGCCTGAACTTCGCCACTTTGGCGAGGCGTTTCCGGGATTCGATTGCCCGCGCCCTGTGGCGGAGGAGTGGACGCGCATCCTTGATGATCAGGGTTGGTCGGTGCCAACCTGGCCGGTCGAACACGGCGGCACAGGGTGGAGTGCCGAGCAGCTGATGATCTTCAAGCGGGAAGTGACGCTCGCCCATGCCCCGAAAATGGCGGTGCAGGGTGTGGTCATGGTGGGGCCTGTCGTCATCGAGTTTGGTACCGATGAGCAGAAGGAAGCCATCCTGCCGGGCATCCGTAGCGGGGAAGACTGGTGGGCCCAGGGCTATTCCGAGCCGGGCGCTGGGTCAGATCTGGCCTCATTGAAGTGCCGGGCAGTGCGAGATGGCGATGGCTACGTCATCAACGGGACGAAAATCTGGACCACTTACGCACATCAGTGCAACAAGATCTTCTGTCTGGTGCGCACAAGTGATGAAGGCAAGCCTCAGGCGGGCATCTCTTTTTTGCTGTTCGATCTGGATTTGCCCGGCATAGAAGTTCGTCCAATTCTCACTTTTGGCGGAGAGCATGAATTCAACCAGGTGTTTTTCACGGACGTGAGAGTGCCGAGGTCTGCTCTGCTGGGCGAGGAAAACGAGGGCTGGACGGTCGCGAAGCACTTGCTCGTTGGTGAGCGAGCATACAGCTATGCAATCTATGTACACGACTATTTGGAAAGAATCCGAAGCGTTGCGAGCCCGTCTGCTTCTGGATCTGAGCCACAGATACAGGATCCGGCGCTCTGGGCGAAACTGGCCAGTATTGAAACCGAGCTGGCAAGCCTCGATGCCATGGAACAGAAAACCCTGGGGCTGATCAAGCAGGACCAAGGGGCGGCGTCAGCACTGGCTTCAGTGAGCAAGCTTCATGGCAGTGCGATGCGACAGCGTGCGACGGAGCTCGCGGTGGAAGTGATGGGTTACTACGCCCTACCACAGCAACCGCGACTTACGGAACATGGTTCGTTGCATGAACTCATCGGTGAGCCGACCGCACACACCGCAGTGGCTGTCTCTCAGTACTTCGCAGATCGTGCTGTGACGATCGCATCAGGGAGCACAGAGGTTCAAAAAAACATCATCGCAACCCGAGTGCTGGGTCTTTGAAAGACGGGTCGGCCTGTCAGCCAAGATGCGCGCAGTTCTCACTGTGAAGGAGCGAGGGCATCTTGCCCTCGAAATGGACTGCTGTTGTCTCAGGGTATAACCCCCTTGCTGCGCAGGTCCGCGAGGTCTTCAGCCGAGTACCCGCATTCGCCTAGGATTTCCTCGTTATGCTCACCCAGCAAGGGTGGCATGTACCGTCTCGGGTCCTGCGGCGTTACGTCAAATCTTGCGACAGGGCCTGCCTGCCTGTACCGGCCGGCTGTCGGATGCTCGAACTCCAGAACGCAGTTGTTGTGCAGGATCTGAGGATCTTCCAGCACTTCTTCCAGTTCCAGAACACGGGTTGCGGGAACGTCACTGTCAATCATCCTCTGCAGCAGTTCCTCGGTCGTCATCGAGCGGATCGCTTCTTCGACAAGTTCGCCCAGTACGGCTCGATTATCCAGATCTGCGCGTGCTTCGGTGGTTGCGAAGCGGGGGTCGTCAATCCACTCCGGATGGCCTAGCCCGGATGTTGCATGAGTTGCCGCATTTTCGAGAGTCGGGAGGGATTCG
>CAZRBP010000082.1:0-15583 GCA_964598305.1 uncultured Pseudomonadales bacterium
CGCCAATCAAGTTTGGAAGCGAATGCTCGAGGAGTACGAAATGCCGCCCATCGACCCGGGGCTGAACGAAGCGCTGCTCGACTACATCGCCCGGCGCAAGGCCGCCATGCCGGACTCCGACGTTTAGGACCAGCCCTGAGCGGCGGTTAGCGCTGCGCCTGCTTCCAGTTGGGGTGGACCCAAGGTGCTGCATCCTGTGCGGCAAGTCGTGTCCGTCCGAGAATGTGGTCCGCTGCCTTCTCGCCCACCATCATGGATGGCGCGTTCAGGTTGCCGTTGGTGATGCGCGGAAAGATCGAACTGTCGGCGACGCGCAAGCCATCGACACCAATGACGCGGCAGGCGGGGTCCACCACGGCCATTGGATCATCGCCAGCGCCCATGCGGCAGGTGCCACAGGGATGGTAGGCACTCTCGGCGTTGGCGGCGATGAAGGCATCAATCTGTTCATCGCTGCGGACGGCTTCGCCTGGCTGGATTTCGCCGCTCGCGTAGGGCCGCAACGCTTTTTGCGAGAGCACTTCCCGCGTCAGCCGGATGCAGCGGCGGAATTCCACCCAGTCCTGCGCTTGGCTCATGTAACTGAATCGAATCACTGGAGGTGATTCAGGGTCCGCGGAACCCAGGGCGACCGTGCCCCGGGAGGGCGAGCGCATTGGCCCGACATGAACTTGGAAGCCGTGCCCTTGGGCTGCCGTTCGGCCATCGTAACGCACCGCGATGGGCAGGAAGTGAAGCTGTATGTCCGGGTACTCGACCCCCGCTTCGGAGCGAATGAAGGCACCCGCATCGAAGTGGTTGGAGGCGCCGGGGCCGGTTCGTGTGCAAAGCCATTGGGCGCCGGACCATGCCTTGCCGAACAGATTCCAGTGGCGGTGCAAGGTGATGGGCTGCCGGCAGGCTACCTGCACGGTGACTTCCAAGTGGTCCTGCAGGTTCCGGCCGACGCCCGGCCGGTCGGCGACCACCGGCAGTTTGAGCCTTGCCAACGCCTCCGCCGGGCCGATGCCGGAGAGCAGCAGCAGTTTGGGCGAATGGATGGCCGAGGCGGCAAGAATCACTTCCCGGCGCGCGCGGACCAAGGTGATGCGCCGCTCCTGCCGCAGCTCGACGCCTTCGGTCCGGCCATTGGTGATCCGCACTGATCGGGCGAGGCCCCGAACCAACTGCAGGTTCGGCCGTGCCAATGCGGTGCGCAGGTAGGCCTGTGCCGCCGACCAGCGCCGCCCTTTCCAGATGGTTCGGTCGGATGGGCCGAAGCCCTCCTGTTGGCGGCCGTTGCAATCCAGCGTCCGCGGGTAGCCAGCCTCTTGGCCGGCTTCGATGAACGCCGCCGCCAACGGATGCAGCCGCTGCGCCCGCGTGACCCGCACCGGCCCGCCGGAGCCGCGCCAACCCGCATCGCCGCCGTGCCCGCTGTCGTGCCAGTCCTCCAAGCGCTGAAAGTAAGGCAGCACATCGGCGTAGGCCCAGCCCCGCGCACCGCTTGCCGCCCAGTGATCGAAGTCCCGGGCGTGCCCGCGCACATAGACCATGCCGTTGATCGACGAAGAGCCGCCCAGCACCTTGCCGCGCGGAACGGCCAGCCGTCGGTCACCGAGCGCGGGCTCCGGTTCGGTGCGCAGCCCCCAGTCATAGTGCCCCATGTTCATCGGGTAGGAGAGTGCCCCCGGCATCTGGATCAGCGGGCCACGACCACGGCCGCCGTACTCGATCAAGATGACGCTGCTGCCTCCGTCCTCAGACAAGCGATGGGCCAAGGCGCAACCCGCCGAACCGGCACCCACGATCACGAAGTCAGCTTCCATGAAGTTGATCTAACTGTTTGACTTATCTTTGAATTTTTCGATCCTCCGAATCTTGAAACGTTTACACCGAACTTGCAAGATTGGCTTTCCTCAAATCGAACGACCAAACCGCACCCAACCATGGCCGATGCTAGGAGTACGCGGCGCGGCGAGTAACTCGCCCATGCTGCAGCGAGTCCGAATTTGAACTGATCGAAGGGGGCGGCAATGTGTTTCGCGATCTGGGTGATCCCGAAGCCGACTTGAAGCACGCCAAGGCGGTACTCGCCGCTCGCATCATCGCGACGTTGGATGAGCGCGGACTCTCGGTGCGAAAGGCCGCCGCCTCGACCCCTTTTGCTGCGGCGGACTTTTCGCGTGTGCGAAATGCCAACCTTGGGCGGTTCACGCTGGATCGGCTGATGAAAATGCTCGCGGCATTAGACGGCGATTTGCATATCACGGTGCAAATCAATACTGGAACCCAAGACAAGCCGGCGATGGTGACTTAGCCTGCGGCGGCAATTTGGTGACCGAACGGGCCCAAAGCTCATAGCAGACATCGGTGCCAGCCAATCTCTAAGCGGAACAATGGTCCGCAACCGGGTTAAGATTCAACCCTTCAACGGCAACTAGGCGAAGGCACATGCACGACACCCTCATCAAGAACGCCACCATCGTCGATGGCAGCGGCAAGGAGCCCTACCACGGCGACATCGCCATTCAGGACGGGCGCATCACCGCCGTTGGCGCAGTGGATGGGCAAGCCAAGGAGACCATCAACGCGGACGGCGCCTACGCCACGCCGGGGTGGATTGACGTGCACACCCACTACGACGGCCAAGTGAGTTGGGACGACACCTTGGATCCCTCGTTCAGCCACGGCGTCACCAGCATCGTGATGGGCAATTGCGGCGTCGGCTTCGCGCCCTGTCCGCCGGGCGGCGAGCAGGGCTTGGTGGAGTTGATGGAAGGCGTGGAGGACATCCCCGGCACCGCCCTGCACGAAGGCATTGAATGGGGCAACTGGGAGAGCTTCCCGGAGTACATCGACTATCTCGAAAGCCGCGCCTACACCTTGGATGTGGGCACCCAGGTGCCGCACAGCGCGGTGCGCAACTACGTGATGGGCGAGCGGGCGCTGCGCCACGAGGACGCCACCGTCGAGGACCTTGCGGCCATGGGCCGCATCGTGCAGGAGGGAATCAAGGCGGGCGCCTTGGGCTTTTCCACCTCGCGCACGGTTGGCCATCGGTCGGTGCTCGGCGAGCCCATTCCCGGCACCTTCGCAGAGAAGGCCGAACTGCTGGCCATCGGCCGAGCGCTCAAGGCCGCTGGCAAGGGCGTCTTTCAAGCGGTGCCTGCTGGCGTGGTGGGCGACATCGCCGGGCCGGAGCAGTGGACCACCGAACAGGAAGTGGAGCTGTTTGCCGAGGTGGCCCGAACCAGCGGGCGTCCCTGCACCTTCACCTTGGTCCAGAACGGCAACCGGCCCGACCAATGGCGCAACTGCCTGCAAATCGTGGAGCGGGCCAACGCCGAGGGCTTGTGCATTCGTCCGCAGATCGCCTCGCGGCCCATTGGCTTCGTCACCAGCCTGCAGTCCTATCACATGTTCATGCGCCGCCGGACCTATCTGAAGTTGGCCGACTTGCCGCTCCAAGCGCGCTTGGCGGAAATGCGAAAGCCGGAAGTCAAGGCAGCCATCCTTGCCGACGATGACGTACCGCCGGACCAGCCGGGGGTGATGGCCAACGTTTACGGGTTGATGGCCATGGCGGCACCGATGATGTTCCCCATCGAGCTGCCCATCAACTACGAGCCGGACGCCTCCGGCAACATGGCCGCCCGGGCGGCCGCGGCCGGCCAGGAAGTGCCGGAATGCATCTACGACTACCTCACTGCCGGCGATGGCGATCAGTTTGCGATCCTGCTCGGCGCCAACTTCGTGGACGGCACCTTCAACGTCATGGAGGAGATGATCGCCCACCCCGACACCACCATCGGCCTCTCCGACGCGGGCGCCCACGTCAACCTGATCTTCGACGCAGTGGGGCCAACCTACCAGCTCACCCACTGGGTGCGGGACCGCAGCCGGGGCAAGCGCCTGCCCATCGAGTTGATGGTGCGCAAGCAAACCCAAACCAACGCCGACCTGTTCGGCCTGCACGACCGGGGCGCCTTGCGCGCCGGCTTGAAGGCCGACGTCAACCTGATCGACTTGGATCGCTTGAACTTGGGCAAACTGGAGGTGCGCCACGACCTGCCGGCAGGCGGCAGCCGCATCCTGCAATCCGCCGAGGGCTACATCAACACCTTCGTTGCCGGCGTCAAGACCCGGGAAAACGACGAAGACACCGGGGCGCGGCCGGGGCGGGTGATTCGGGCCTGACCGGCACGGCGAGGGCCACTGTCAACCAGGAGATCAACATGACTGCCTTTCGAGTGTTTCTGGGAACTCTGTTGGCTGTCATCGCCATCTACACCTTGGCGGTGGTTGCCGAGCACGGTCTGAACCTGTTTGCCGTGTTCTTTGGCGACATCGGGGCTTTGGGTTGGCCGGGACAGTTCAACTTGGATTTCCTCGGCATGCTCATGCTGTCGGCGCTGTGGACTGCATGGCGCAATGAATTCAGCCCCAAGGGCTTGTTGCTGGGCCTGCTGGCGCTGTTGTTCGGTGCGCCATTTCTCGCCATCTACCTGTTGGTGTTGAGCGTGCAAAGCCAAGGGAACCTAAAGGAAATGCTGCTCGGCCAAGCGCGGGCTGGATAAAGCCGCCCCACGACCAGCGGTTCTCATTTTGGCTTTTTCTTTGATCGGAGCGCCCCGATAGGGGCGTCCCGCCCTCAACGGGGTCCCCCGGTTCAAATCGAGGGCAGGATGCCCCAAAGGAGAACGCCCGGAGCGAGGGTATCCTGTCCTCGAACTGACCTTTGGAATCCGCGATGGACTCAGCGGATTGAGACTATTTTCGAAGAACTCTGGGTCAGTTTGCGCCGATGCCTGCGGCCAGCTCCACGAGGCGAGCCCGCGTACCGTCCAAGTGACTGTCGGCGCCGACTGGCGGACGCATAGTGCCTTGCACAGCAACCTCCGCAGCCAATCTGACTCCCACCAGGCCCAGCCACGCTTGCAGATAGGGGGATTGATGATCGTAGGGGTCCGGCTGGCCGTCCTTCGGGCCGTAGGTGCCGCCCCGCGAGTAGATGACCACCGCGTCTCCCCCGGCCAGCCCCTCCATGCCGTCGGGGCGGGGATTGAAGGTCAAGCCCGGATGGGTGATCAGGTCGATGTACTGCTTGAGCTTGTAGGGAATGCCGAAGTTCCACATGGGCGCTGCAATTAGGTAGTGGTCGGCGGCCTTGAATTGCTCGACCAAGGCCACCACCTCCGACCAAGCGCCTTCCTCGGCTGGGCTGAGCGGCCTGCCACCCATCACCTTGTACTTCGCGGCGGCCGCGACGGCGTCGAACTCGGGCAGGTTGGCGGCGAACAAGTCCAGATGCCCGACCGTCACGCCCTTCGGTAAGGCGTCTAGGTAAATGGCCGCCGCTTGGCTGGAGTACGAGTCCGCCTCCCTGGGCGAAGACTCGATGTAGAGAAGAGTGCTCATTCGTGGCCGCTCCTTGGGTGTTGGTAGTTGCTAATGTACCAGTTCGGCCTGTTGGCCTTGTCGCAAGGCTGTTGAATATTCAAACTGATACACTAGCTTTTTTTCAATTCGCAAAGCGACCTCCGCAAAGCGCATTGCGCGCGCATGAGTCGGCAAGGAAAGCCTCAATGAGCGTCATCAAGCAGGACGATCTGATTCAAAGCGTGGCGGACGCGCTGCAGTACATCTCCTACTACCATCCGCCGGACTTCATTCGCAGCATGGCCGAGGCCTACGAGAAGGAGGAGTCCCCCGCGGCCAAGGCGGCGCTCAAGCAGGTGCTGGTCAACTCACGAATGTGCGCCCTGGGCAAGCGGCCCATCTGCCAGGACACCGGCATTGTCAACGTGTTCCTGGATGTCGGCATGGATGTCCGCTGGGACGCCGACATGAGTGTTGAGGACATGGTAAACGCTGGCGTTCGGCAGGGTTTCCTGAACCCGGACAACGTGCTGCGCGGCTCCGTCCTTGCCGATCCGGACGGCGCAAGGACCAACACCAAGGACAACACCCCTGCCGTGATTCACACCCGCGTGATCCCCGGCGACACCTTAGGAGTGGAAGTCGCGGCCAAGGGGGGCGGCAGCGAGGCCAAGGCCAAGTTCGCCATGCTCAACCCCAGCGACTCGGTGGCCGACTGGGTGCTTTCCGTGGTGCCCACCATGGGCGCCGGCTGGTGTCCGCCGGGACTGCTCGGCGTCGGCATCGGCGGCACCCCGGAGAAGGCGATGCTGCTGGCTAAGGAAGCGCTGATGGAACCCATCGACATCCATGCCCTGCAAGCCCGCGGCTCGGCCAACCGTAGCGAGGCGCTGCGTCTGGAGCTGTTCGACAAGGTCAATGCGCTCGGCATCGGTGCCCAAGGCTTGGGCGGACTGACCACCGTGCTCGACGTGAAGGTGAAGGAGTACCCCACTCACGCCGCCAACAAACCGGTGGCCGTCATCCCCAACTGCAGCGCCACCCGGCATCTCCACTTCACCTTGGACGGCAGCGGCCCCGCCCGCTTCGAGCCGCCGGACCTGAACGACTGGCCGGACATCGCCTTTGATCTTGGCGATGAGGTGCGGCGGGTGAATCTGCAGACCCTCACCCGCGCCGAAATGCGTGAGTGGCAGGCCGGGGACACCCTGCTGCTGTCCGGCAGCATGCTCACCGGGCGCGATGCGGCGCACAAGCGCCTCGTCGATTTGCTGGACGCGGGCGAGCCTCTGCCCGTGGACTTGGCCGGTCGCTTCATCTACTACGTGGGGCCGGTGGATCCGGTGCGTGAGGAAGTGGTGGGGCCGGCCGGTCCGACCACGGCCTCCCGCATGGACAAGTTCACCCGCACCCTGCTCGAACGCACAAGGCTGATGGGCATGATCGGCAAGGGCGAGCGCGGACCGGAGGCCATTGCGGCGATCCGCGACCACGGGGCGACCTCCCTGATTGCCGTCGGTGGCGCCGCCTATCTGGTGTCCAAGGCGATCACCGGCTCCCGGGTGCTGGCCTTCCCGGATCTCGGCATGGAGGCCATCCATGAATTTGAAGTCCGCGACATGCCGGTGACGGTGGCGGTGGACGCCCGGGGCGAGTCCGTGCATGAGTCGGGGCCGAAGCTCTGGGCCCGTCCAGAAAGCCGCGAAACCATTCCCGCCGTATCCATCCCAGCCTGAACCTCGGAGACCTGCTGTGATCAAGACCATTGGCCTACTCCCGCGCCGTCCCGGCATGACCGTGGCGGAGTTTCGCGCCTACTACGAAACCCACCACCGCGTCATTGGCGAGAAGTACTTGTCCGGCTTCGCCAGCCGCTACATGCGCCGTTTCATCACCCCATCCCCGAACCGGGAGACCGGCGAAGTGCCGGAGGCGGACTTCGACGTGGTGCTGGAGATCTGGTATCCCGACCGCGCCACCTTCGAGGCTTGCGGCCGGGTGCTTGCCGCCCCGGACGCGGTGGCGGAAATCGTTGCCGACGAAGAGCGCCTCTTCGACCGGCCCAGGATGCGCTTCTTCGTCATCGAGGAGGAATGCGAATCCGAGCTTCCCGATCCACACTAAGGAGTTGAACCCATGATTTCGAGACGAACCCTGCTCAAGACCTCAGCCGCCGCTGCCGCCCTACCCCTGCTGCCTGCCATCGGCTGGGCCGGGCCGAGCTGGCGCGCCGCCGCCGAGGCCTCGCCGCTCATCTACCTGACGCCCATTCAATCCAACGGTGCGGAAAGCCGCTGCCAAGCCGAGATCTGGTTCGCCACGGTCGATGGCGCCATGTACGTCGTCACGGCGGCGGAGGCGTGGCGGGCCGAGGCGGTGCGCCAAGGGCTTTCGGGCGCCCGCATCTGGGTCGGCGACGTGGGGCTTTGGCGTGGGTCGGAGGGCAAGTACAAAGCGTTGCCAACGGTCGATGCCCGGGCCAGCCTGGAGGCGGACGCCGCCGTTCACAGCCAGGTGTTGGAGGCCATGGGCGACAAGTACAGCGACGAGTGGGGCACTTGGGGGCCGCGCTTCCGCAACGGGTTGGCTGACGGCTCCCGGGTCATGTTGAAGTACCAGCCGGCGGCTTAAGCCCTCACAATTCATCCACCGCTCTCTTGGGGGAGATGTACATGACCCCACCGCATTGCGTTGTGCGTCGTTTGTTGTTTTTCCTTGCCGCCGCCAGCCTTGCTGCCGGCGTCCCGGCGGCGGAGCCCGACTTGCCTCTCAAGGCCGAGCGGGAGGCCCGTTTCACCGTCGATAAGGCCACCTGGCTGTCCTTGGACGTCGCCCCGTCGGGGGATCAACTGGCGCTTGAAATCCTCGGCGATCTGTACCTGCTGCCCATTGAGGGCGGCACCGCCAAGGCCATCACCCAGGGCATGGGCTACGACGCGCAGCCGCGCTTCTCTCCGGACGGCAAGCGCATCGCTTTCGTCTCCGACCGCGACGGCGCCATCGCGCTCTGGACCCTCGCCCTGGACGGCGGCGAGCCGGAGAAGGTGGCGAGCTCCGGAGAGCGCGGCGAGTTCGCCTCCCCGGAATGGTCGCCGGACGGCCAGCACATCATCGTCTCGAAGACCAGCTTCGGCCTCGGCACCTACGAACTCTGGGCCTACCACATCGACGGCGGCAAGGGCGTGCAAATCACCCAAGCCGCACCGGAGGGCAAAAAGACGCCCAGAAACCTGCGCCACAATGCCCTAGGTGCCGTGTATTCGCCCGATGGCCGCCATCTCTACTACGCCACCAAGATCGGCGGCTTCTCCTACAACCAGAGGTTCCCGCAA
This sequence comes from uncultured Pseudomonadales bacterium, assembly GCA_964598305.1. Classification (GTDB taxonomy): domain Bacteria; phylum Pseudomonadota; class Gammaproteobacteria; order Pseudomonadales; family Azotimanducaceae; genus Azophilus. The sequence goes on from CAZRBP010000082.1 coordinate 8,694, forward strand.
TGGCGGATCGCGCGCCGCGACCTGCGCGAGGGCACCGAGGACGCCATCGTCGAGGCCCAGGGCAGTGCCATGCGCCCGCGGCTGTCGCCGGACGGCAGCCTGCTGGCCTATGGCACCCGCTTCGAGCAGAACACGGGCCTGCGCCTGCGCGACCTTGAGACCGGCGAGGACCGCTGGCTGGCCTACCCGGTGCAGCGCGACGACCAGGAGTCCCGCTACACCAGGGACCTGCTGCCCGGCTACGCCTTCGCCCCGGATGGCCAATCCCTGTTCTTCACCGCCGACGGGGGCATTCGCCGGGTGTCGATTGAGTCGGGGGAGGTTGAGGACATCCCGTTCACGGCCGACGTGGCGCTTGGCTTGGGGCCGAGCTTGCAGTTCCCTTGGCGGCTCGGCCTAGGGCCGGTGAAGGCGCGCCTGATCCGAGCGCCCGCCCTGTCGCCGGATGGCGTCCAAGCCGCCTTTTCCGCCTTCAACCGGATTCATCTGCACCAGATCGAAGGCGGCGTGACCACCGCCATCACGCCGGACGGACTGGAAGCCTTCCATCCCGCCTTCTCGCCGGACGGCAAACAGGTCGCCTTCGTCAGTTGGAGCGACGAGGGCGGCCACATCTGGCGCATGCGGACCAACGGCCGGGGCCAGCCAAAGCGCCTCACTGAACGGCCGGGGTTTTACTCCGATCCGGTTTTCTCCCCCGACGGCGAACGCATCGTGGCCTTGCGGGCCACGAGCCACGAGCGGCGGCAACGGGAATTCGATTTCGGAACGCCAACCGGGTCGGACCTCATTTGGCTGCCGGCCAACGGCGGCCCGGCGACCACGATCATGCCTGCCCGCGGCTATGGCCCGCCCCACTTCGGGCCGGAGGACGATCGCATTTACCTCTACGCCGCAGCGAACCCCTTCGGAGCAGCCGAGGGCAGCGGCCTGATGTCCGTCCGCTACGACGGCACCGACCGTCGCCTGCTGCTGAGCGCCACCGGCCCCGGCATCTATTCCGCCGAAGGCGAAGTGGGTGCCGCCGACATCCGGTTGGCACCGGACGGCCGCCATGCCCTGATCCACCATGCCAACCAACTCCACCTCGCCCGCCTGCTGAACCGCAACCTCGGCAACGTGACGCTCAGCCTGGCTGACCCGTCCCTGCCTCTGGTCCGTCTCACGGACGTGGGCGCCGACTTCTTCGGCTGGAGCGCCGGTGGGGGCGAACTGCATTGGAGCGCCGGCAATCGGCTCTACCAACGCGCCGTGGCGGACGTGGCTTTCGACGCCGACGAAGAGGAGGGCCAGGACGAGGGTGAGCAAGGGGACCAAGGTGAGCAATCGGAGGCAAAGGACGACCGCGCCAGTGAGCCTGGCGACGCCGCGAAGAAAGACGAAAAGCCCTTGCTGGAGGCCAACCCTTCCGTGCGTTCCGTCGCCATCGAAATCTATCGTCCCCGGCATCGCCCGGAAGGAAAGGTGGCGCTGGTCGGCGCCCGCATCCACAGCATGGCGGTGGACGCGCCACCCATCGAGGACGGCGTGGTCCTGATCGAGGCCGACCGAATCCTGGTCGTGGGCGAGCGCGGCGCGGTGGACATCCCCGCCGATGCGCAGCGCATCCACCTAGCAGGCAAGACCATCCTGCCCGGCTACGTGGACACCCACGCCCACTTCCGGGTGCTGCGCCGGGTGCACGGCGGCAGCAACCCCACCTTCCTAGCCAACCTCGCCTACGGCGTCACCACGGGGCTCGACGTGCAGCCGAGCACCACGGACATTCTGGCTTACGAGGACCAGATCGACGCCGGGCTGCTGATCGGCCCCCGGGCGCTGTCCACCGGTCCCGGCATCTTCAACCACAACGAATTCCGCTCCGCCCGCCACGCCGAGGCGGTGCTGACCCGCTACCGGGACCACTACCGGGTCCACAACTTGAAGGCCTACATTTCCGGCAACCGCCGCCAACGCCAGTGGCTGGCCCAGGCCGCGCACAAGCTGAAGCTGATGCCGACCACCGAGGGCGCCCTGGACATGAAGCTCAACATGACCCACGCCATCGATGGCTTCAGCGGCAACGAGCACAACTTTCCCATCGTGGACCTGCACGCCGACACCGTGGAGCTGGTCACCCGCTCCGGCATGAGCTACACGCCAACGCTGCTCGTCACCTACGGCGGACCTTGGGCGGAAAACTACTTCTACACCACCGAATCGCCCCACGACGACCCCAAGCTGCGCCGCTTCACGCCGCTGCCCTTCCTAGCGGCCCGCACCCTGCGCCGCGCCTGGTTCCACGAACGCGAATACAGCTTCCCGCAGGTGGCGGCGAATGCCGCCAAGATCATCCGCGCCGGCGGCCGGGTCGGGGTCGGCGGCCACGGCCAACTGCAGGGCCTCGGCTACCACTGGGAACTCTGGGCGCTGGCCAGCGGCGGCCTCACCCCAACCGAAGCCCTGACCGCCGCCACCCGCCACGGCGCCGAGATCATCGGCGTCGCCCAAGACATCGGCACCGTCGAGGCCGGCAAGCTGGCCGACCTGGTCGTGCTGAACAGCGACCCCATGGCGAACATCCGCAACACCGCCGACCTATCCCTCGTGGTCAAGGGCGGTGAGGTGTTCGAAGCGGACACCCTGGACCAGATTTGGCCCGAGCGGAAACCGCTGCCGCCCCAGTGGTGGCAGGAGCAAGGGCCGTAGTCTATGTGGGGTAGGGACTCGGCTTGCATAGCAGCGATTTGCTGAGGAGCGCGCAGGTTTGTGCGGCAATGACTTACCATGTTCAGCCCTGCCCGTAGGGTGACGAGACAAGGCGGCGAAATGGAATTGGTCGAAGGTGGGCAAGACGAATGGCGTTTTTCCGATGCCTCATTAACCTCCGAAATCATGGAACAGTTCTACGATGCGTTGGAAATGCGCGAAGACGGGCGTGATCGTGAGGCCGAGTCGTTGATCAACTCGGTTTTGGCCGACTGCCCCAACCACATCGATGCCCTGCACCACTTGGGGCTCTGGCTTGGCGAAGATGGCGAGTCCTTGCAGAGCTATGCTCTGTGCCTAGCGGCCGTCGGCATCGGGCTGCATGCGATGCCTCCCCGCTTCAGTTGGGCTCACAGCAAGCTCCCTTGGTCGGATCTAGACAACCGACCGTTTCTCCGGGCGTACCACTGTTTAGGGACTTGGCGCATGGACCAAGGGCTGTGGGACCAAGCGATAGAGATTTTCTCCAGGCTCCTGCGGGTCAACCCGAACGACAATCAAGGCGCGAGGTATCTGTTGCCCCAGTGTTGGTTTGAGAAGGGCGATTCAGCAGCGGTCATAGAGCACTGCCGTCAGTTTCCTGAAGATCCGGGGCCGGAAATACTCTATTCGAACGCTTTGGCGCTGGTTCTCTCGGGCCAAGACGCAAAAGCTCAAGAATCACTCGCCCAATGTGTTCAGCATCTCCCTTTGGTGGCGGAGGAACTGCTGCGGTCCAGCCACCCCGAGCCCGACCGCAAGTATCCCGGCATGATCACGATGGGTGGTGCCGACCAGGCATGGGAATATTGGCGAGAATTTGGTGCCTATTGGGAACGATCTGACAAGGCGATGGACTTACTTCGAACGGTCTGTGGCTAGTTGCGTTGGAAAGGGTCTCGCCAAACACGGCTGAGCAGGTCGCTCAAGGCTTTCGCTATTCGACAACGTTCCGCATCCAGGCCGGAATGTCTCTCGCCCCGTGCAAGATCCGCCAGACATCGACTTCCGCTTCTCCCTCCACATAGAAGATCAGGTACGGGAATCGGCCTGTCGGTAGAAAACGAAGGTCAGGGATATCGAGTTCGTGCGCGTAACGTGGCGAGCCGCTTCCCGGCAGTTTGCCGATGCGGCGAAGGGCAGCCTCGGCAGCATCGATGAATCTCAGCGCAACTGCCGGTCCCGCCTCCGCCAAGTAGTGGTCGACTGCCTGCTCGATGTCGTTGCGGGCCATGTCGCGAAGGACGACCGGCTTGCCGCTCACTGTTTGGTGGTGTCGCGAACCCGACTGCGGAGCTGGTCAAAGTAGCCGGAGTCGATGCCGACGGACTGCGGCGAAGTCGCGCCTTTGAAAAGGAGTCCGCGCAGGTGCTGGCGATCACGATCCTTGCGGATCAGTTCACGCATGTACTCGCTCGAGCTGCCGTATCCGAATGTTCCGACTTGATTATCCACAAACTCCTTGAGGGAGTCGGGAAGCGATATGTTCATCGTGCTCATGGTGTGAGCGTAACGCACGTTGGCAAAATTTGGCAAGCATCAGGGAGTGGCTTCGAGAAGGGCGGGCAACTCGTCGGCTGGCAGGACGGCACGGCCGTCGCTGCGGTGCTGGGGCGCCTCGCCCGCGTAGATGACCGCGCCCCCTTGCGTGGGGAAGTGCCGGGCGAAGTGGTTGATGCCCTTGAACCAGTCGCTGCTGATAGTCTGTCCGGACTTAATTTCGATGGGCATTAGGTTTGGACCGCGCCCGTACAGCAGGTCCACCTCGTTGCCGTTGCTGTCCCGAAAGAAGTGCAATTGAGCGGTTCGGTTGCGGTTCAGGTCATGTTTCACGAATTCGTTGATCACATGGTTTTCAAACAGCGCGCCGCGCAACGGGTGGTTGGCGACCTGTCCGGCCTCGGTCAGCCCAAGCAGGAAGCAGGCGACGCCAGTGTCGTGGAAGTAGAGCTTGGGTCTTCTGACCAGCCGTTTTCGCGTGTTCGTGAAGTAGGGTTGCAACCTGTAGAGGATGTAGCCGGCCTCCATGAGGTTCAGCCACTCGGTGGCCGTGGTCTGGCTGATGCCGCAATCGCCGGCCAATCGGTTCAGGTTGAGGACTTGGCCGATGTTCGCCGCGCACAGCCCCATGAACGTCTGGAACTGGGCGATGTTGCGCACGGTGCTTAGCTGCCGCAGGTCGCGCTCCAGGTAGGTGCCTACATAGTCTCGATGGAAACTGGTGGGGTCCAATCCGGCTTCGTAAATGCGGGGATAGCCGCCCGTGAAAGTGTGGTTGAAGTACCCGCCGCATGGCTCGCCCGCGTCGAGGAGTTCGGATCGGGAAAACGGCAACAGCGTCAGCAGGGCGGTTCTGCCCGCCAGCGACTGGCTCAATTGCTCCCGAACGGCGAAGTTGTGGCTGCCGGTCAACAGGAACTGGCCCGGCCGGTTGGTCTCGTCAACTCTAACTTGGAGATAGGAGGTCAGGTCTGGAGCGCGCTGAATCTCGTCGATGATGGCGCCGTCGGGGTGGTCTGCGAGGAAGGCCCGTGGGTCGTTCTGAACGAAATCCCGCACGTCGGGCGCTTCGAGATTGACGTAGGGCAAGTCGAAGGCGTTGCGCGCCAAGGTGGTTTTCCCCGACTGCCGAGGACCCACCAGGGTCACGATGGGGTACTGCTCAAAGGCCCTGATGGCCGGGCGGGCTAGGCTTCGCGGGATCATGAACGCCAGTGTAGCGCGGTGTTTATGCAATTTCCATTTTTAAGTGACAAATTGCAGTAACTGCTCATCTGGACATTGAAGTACGCGAACGAGGCTTGGTCGCAGCTCAGACGCGGAATCATGATTGGGCCTTGCGGATTGAGTTCCCGTCGAGATGAGCCGACGGAGCCTTTCTCTGCGGCTAAGCAGCGCTTGGAAGCCAAATGGCGGGCTACCGAATCGACTTGACTTACTTTGTGCAAGGCCGAGGACGTTGCCCTATAGTGGGGCTGAGGTTGTCAATCTCACGTCCTCGCCCGGTCCGGCTTTCGGCATTGGGCTATCGAGCGGGGCTGGCTGATCGCTCACTGGCACATGGGGTCATCATACTCTGCCTAGCGGCTCATTCGCCTGCACTGCGCCGTACGCCGTCCATGAGCCTAGGGGACAGGCGGTAGCCGACGCTGGCTAGTTCTTCCATGACCGGGCTCACGGTGGCCAAGTGGCCCTGCGCCTTCGCCGCGAGCAGGATGCCCGCCACGCCCACTAGGGGCAGGCCTGCGCGCCGCGCCGCCTTTCTGCCCTTGGCGTCGTCAATCAGGAGAAATCGCGCATCCTGTTGCAGGCTCAAAGCGATGGCCTCAGCTTCGCCAGAGTCCACGATACGGGCAAGACTTGCGGCTTGCGCCTCGTCGGCGAGCGGGACAACTCGAATCCAGCCTGCTTCAAGCGCCTGCCCGATTGCCACGGCGCCAGGTCGGCCGGAGCCTAGCGCAATTTCCCGATGGACGGCTGGTGGAATCATGCCGCGGCCAAATAGGTGCCGAAGCAGATGCAGTTGATTAACTCTTGCCAACGCGATCAAAGGGCCGGCATCAGCGACGAAGGGGCTTTCCTCAGCAGGATTGGACTTTCCGCCTGTGCTGGCTTGGCGGTCATTGGGGGCGCTCACAAGGCTGTGCGCAACTCGTCCTCAAGTTCCGACGGCGGGTAGTCCACTGCCGTCACGCCCGCTTCGGCGAGCACTTGCATGAAGTCTTCCACACTCACGCTGGCCACCTTGGCTGCTTGCGCCAAGGTGAGTTGGCCTTGTTCGAAGAGATGCAGTGCCAGCGCCCGATGCACACCCGCCTCAAGGAGGCGGTCATCGAACGGAACGGCCAAGATGGTTGGCCGCCCGTGTTTCGTGATCATCGCCAACTGTCCATTCTCAGCGTTGCGAAGCAATTCGCCAGACCGCTGCCGGAGGTCGCGAACGCTGAACGAAGCGGGAAGGGCCATCGGGCTGCCTGCTCATTTGTGTACACAAATCGTAGCACATATGGCTTCAGCATGGACCCCCTCCGGCCTGACTGTCGTCGGGTAGTGACGAACTGGCCGCTGAGCTACCATGATGCGCATTGTCAGGCTTGGGAGGTAGAAAGTGGATCCATTCCAGAGCGCCGAATTCATCGACGTCAACGGCGTCACCCTTGAGG
>CAZRBP010000083.1:0-12875 GCA_964598305.1 uncultured Pseudomonadales bacterium
TGAGGTCCATGCGCCGGGTCAGGGCGCTGCGCCAACTGCCGATGAGCAGCAGCCGGATCAGCGCCATTGGGTAAAGCAGGGCGCACACAGTCGCCGTGTTGAGGGTGATGAACACCGCCGATAGGGAACCCTTGAGCCATGCCATCGAGCACACATAGCACAGGCCGATGGACGGCGCAAAAGGAACGGGCGTTCCAAGCCGGGTGTACAATGGCGGCTGAGGTTCGGCATCGAACACGAGACTTGGACGTGGACGCACAGGCACCCGAAAAATGGACGCCCCTCACGGGCATGCCGGACGGCGCGGAGGGCTGGGCGACGCCCGGCTTCGCCGACCTTGAGGCGGAGTGGGCTGATTGCCGGCAGCGGCTGAAGCCCGGCTCCCCGGAGTCTCGTTTTCTGGACGGGTGGCTGCGCGAGCGGGTGCGCGCCTTCGCCTTGGAGACCGGCCAGATCGAGGGCCTGTACACGCTGCGGCGCGGCGTGACCGAGCAACTCATCGCCGAGGGCTTCGCGGGCGCCATGGGGTCGCACACCCTTGAGGGGATTGAGGACCGCACGGTGAAGGGGCTTCTGGACGATCAGCAAGCCGCCTATGACATGATGTTCGAAGATGTCGCCAGCGGGCGTCCCCTGTCCGCGTACATGATCAAGAGCTGGCATGCATTGCTGACGCGGCATCAGGACACGGTGACGGGCATTGACCCGCAAGGTCGGCGCGTTCAGGTTCAGTTCAAGGGGAAGGGCGAGTGGAAAATCAGGCCCAACAACCCCCGCCGGCCGGATGGCGTGATTCACGAGTACTGCCCGCCGGAGCAGGTGGAACCGGAGATGCGCCGCTTCCTGGATTTGTACAACGACGACATTGCGGGCCGGGACTATCCCGTCAACGTGGAGGCCGCTTGGCTGCACCACCGGTTCGTTCGCACCCACCCGTTCCAGGACGGCAACGGACGGGCCTCCCGGCTGCTCATGGCCTGGGCCTACGTCAAGCGGAGCCTGCCGCCGCCGGTGGTTAGCGCCCAAGGCAAGTTCGAATACATCATCGCCCTTGAAGCGGCCGACAAAGGGAATCTGAAGGCGTTTTCCGATTACATCAGCAACTGCTCATCGGGAAGCCTCTACGGAGGGATCCTCGTTGCCCAGCAAGCCTTGACCGGCCGACTGAACCGTCCAAACGGCAATGGCGGGCGCACGGTCGGGGATCAGTACCTTCCGCCCGTACCGGACGACTCAAGCGGCACCCCATCCAGGCCTTAGCCATCACCAAGCCAGTGCCAGCGCTCCTGTTGCTGATGGCGATGGCCCTAAGCGGCTGTGCAAACCTTGGCTACTACACCCAAGCGGTGGGTGGGCATTGGCAGGTCGTTCGGGCCGCGCAGCCGGTCGATGCGCTGCTGGCGGACCCGGCGACCCCGGCATCGCTGAAGGCCCGGCTGCGGCGAGCCGGGGAGATTCTTCAGTTCGCCGAGTCGGAAATGGGATTGGACCCCGGTGCCAGCTACCGGCGCTTCGCCGACCTGGAGCGCAGCCATGTGCTGTGGAATGTCTTTGCCGCGCCGCCATTCTCCTTGGAGGCCCGTCAATGGTGCCATCCGTTCGCCGGCTGCACCCCCTATCGGGGCTACTTCTCGCGCGCCGCCGCGCTGCGCGCCGCGCAACGTTTCGCGGACGAGGGCTTGGAGACCTACGTCGGCGGGGTTGCGGCCTACTCCACGCTCGGCTGGTTCGACGATCCGCTGCTGAGCACCTTCATTCACTGGCCGGAAGCGGAGCTGGCCGAACTGCTGATCCACGAGACGGCGCACCGAAGGCTCTGGGTGGCCAATGACGTGCCGCTGAACGAAGCCTTCGCCAGCTTCGTGGGCGAGGCTGGCGCCCGCCAGTGGTTTGCCATCCAAGGCCGGAGCGACGAGTTCGCGGCGCATCGGCAAAGGCAGGCGGAGTGGCGCCGGCTGACGGGGTTGTTGATGGAGGCGAAAACCCGACTTGCCGCCCTGTACGGCCAAACGGGTGCGACCGCCCTTGAAGCGGCCAAAGCGCAGTTGATGGGTGCTTTGCGCGCCTGCTATCAGGCCAATCGGCCGCGGCTCGGCGGCGGACGCTACGACTCGGTGGTGGAGCGGGTGAACAACGCCTTTCTGGCTTCGCTGGCCACCTACCGGGACTGGCTGCCGGCTTTTGCCGCCCTGCATCGGCAGCATCCGGACTGGGACGACTTCTTCGCCGCCGTGGATGACTTGGCCCAGCTGGAGGCGGAAGCCCGCCAAGCGGCGTTCGCGGCCCTACGCGACCAGCAGGTAGCAGAGGCTGGCGATGACCACCGCGCCGATGAGATTCAGTGCGAAGCCCTCGCGGGCCATGGCTTCCACGGGGATTCGGCCGGTGCCGAACATGATGACGTTGGGCGCGGTGGCCACTGGCAGCATGAAGGCGCAGGAGGCGCTCATGGCGGCGGGGATCATCAGCAGACGGGGGTCCATGCCCGCGCCGAGCGCCGCGGCGGCGAGGATGGGCATCAGCAGCGTGGTGGTGGCGGTGTTGCTGGTGGTTTCGGTCAGGAAAGTGACCGACAGGCAGATCACCCCCATCACCGCCAGCACATGCCAGGCGGCGATGCCGCCCAGAACGTTGCCGATGGCTTCGCTCAAGCCCGATGAGGTGAAGGCGCTGGCGATGGTGATGCCGGCGCCGAACAGGATGAGCATGCCCCAGGGGATCTTGGTGGCCGTCTCCCAATCGAGCAGCCGCCCGCCCTTGCCGTTGGGCACCAGGAACATGGCGATGACCGCAAAAAAGGCGACCATGGCGTCGTTGGAGTAGGGCGCCCCGAACCATTCGGTCCAGCCGCCGAAGGGTTCCTTGCGGGTGATCCAAGCCAGGGCGGTGGCGCCGAACACGATCACCACCCGCACCTCGCCGGCGCTCCAGGGGCCGGGGGCAGGCAGGCTGATCTCGCCTTTGTAGGACACCCGCCGGGTCAGCCACAGGCCCACCAAAGGCACCATCACCGCCACCACCGGCAGGCCGATGGACATCCATTCCAGAAAACTGAATTCGGTGCCCATGAAATCGCTGTACACACCCATGAAGACCACGTTCGGAGGGGTGCCGATGGGCGTGGCCATGCCGCCGACGCTGGCCGCGTAGGCGATGCCGAGCAGCAGCGGCAGGGCCAGCTTCGGGTCTTTCGACTTCTCCAGCACTGCCAGCGCCACCGGCAGCAGCATCAGGGTGGTGGCGGTGTTGGAGATCCACATGCTCATCAAGGCCGATGCCGCCATGAAGCCGAACACCAGCCGCCGGCTGCTGCCGCCGCCGACCGCCCGCACCAGGCCGAGGGCGATGCGCCGGTGGGCGCCGCTCTTCTCCAATGCCGTGGCCAGGATGAAGCCGCCGAGCAGCAGCAGCACCACCGGATGGCCGTAGGCGGCGCCAACCTCGGCGGCGCTCAGTACGCCAGTCAGCGGCAGTATCGCCAAGGGGGCCAAGGAGGTGGCGGGAATGGGGATGGGCTCGAACACCCACCAGACCACGCACAGCACCGTGACGCCCAAGGTAATGGCGGCGGGCGCATCGAATCCCGCCTGCAACATGAATAATCCAGCGAGAACTGCAAGAATGGGTCCTGCCGGTCCGGCGAACTTCTTGAGGGGCAGCGACATTGCTTCGAGATTGCCGCAGCCGGCAGCGCTTTGCAACTTGGGCGACTTCGTTCGAGGGCGGAGCGCCCTCGCTCCGGGTGTGATCTCGGAGCGAGGGCATAACGAACCTTTGGTTCGCGCCCTCGATTGTTGGATGAAGGGGATAGAGCCCTTGGCTGACAGCTTTTACTGGTACGACCTGGAGACTTCGGGAACCGAGCCGCGCTGGGACCGCATCCTGCAGTTCGCCGGGCTGCGGACCGGTCCGCACCTCGAACCGACGGGGGACGAGTTCGTCACCTACGTTCAATTGCCCGACGACGTGCTGCCGGATCCGGAAGCGACCCTGGTCACCGGCATCACACCACAGCGCACCCGGCAGGAGGGCCTGACCGAGTGGCGCGCCCTAGCCAAGATCAACGCCCTGTTTTCGGTGCCGGGCACCTGCGTGGCGGGGTTTAACAACCTGCGTTTCGATGACGAGTTCATTCGCCACGGCCTGTACCGCAACCTGATGGACCCCTACGCCCGGGAGTGGCAGGGCGGCAACTCCCGCTGGGATCTCATGGATTTGGTCCGGGCGGCTGGCGCGTTGCGTCCCGAGGGCATCGAGTGGCCCCGGGATGACAATGGCCTGCCGGTTTACAGCCTGTCGGCCTTGACTGAGGCCAATGGCTTGGCGCACGGCCAACCCCACGACGCGATGTCCGACGTATTCGCCACGGTGGCCTTGGCGCGCCTGCTCAAGGACCGGCAACCCAAGCTCTTCGACTACTTCCTGACCTTGCGGTCTAAGCGCACGGCTGGAAACCTGTTGCTGCCCCTGGGCGGCGAGGCGCTGGCGCACGTCTCCGGCAAGTACCCGCGCCAGCGCTACGGCTTTGCGCCGGTGGTTGCGGTCTGCCGGCATCCCACCAACGGCAATTCCGTCATCGTCGCCGACTTGGGTGAGGACATTGATGCGCTGATCGACTGGGATGCGGATCAAATCCGCGAATCGCTGTTCGGTGCCGACGCGGCCCTTCGGCCGCCGCTCAAGGAAATCCGGCTGAACAAATGCCCCTTCATCGCACCTCTGTCGGTGGTCAGGCCCGCCGATGCGGAGCGCTTGGGCTACGATGCCGACTTGGTGGCTGATCGGCTTCAGCGGCTTCACCAGGCGAATGTTGAGCAGAAGATTGAGGACGTGTACCGCCAGGAGCAGCCCGTGGCGGCGGCTGACGTGGAGGCGGCCCTCTACGACGGCTTTCTGGGCGACGATGACCGCAACCGCTGCCTGAGTTTCAACCAAGCCTTGGCCGAGGGCCGCTGGCTCGACTTGGATTACGACGACCCGCGCCTGCCGGAGCTGGCCAAGCGCGCGAAGGCGCGCAGCTTTTCGGAACGCCTGACCGACGCTGAGCGGCGGGAATGGCGAAGCTGGGTGGCTGCCAAGCTCCATGCGGACGAAGCCCGGTGGCGCACCGTCCCGCAGGTGGAGGCGCGGTTGGATGAGCTGCAGAAACGGGGCGCGGACCGCGAAGGGGTTTTGCAGGCGATTCGCGCCCACTTGGACGGGCTAAGGGCCGATCTTGGCTGCTGAAGCGGTTCAATTTGATGGCGTGGCCAAGGCCTTCGCCGGCATTGCGGTGCTCGATGGCGTCAATCTGAGCTTCCCGGCAGGCTTAACCACCGCCGTGGTCGGCGAGAGCGGCAGCGGCAAGACGACGCTGCTGCAGCTCATCAACGGCGTGTTGCAGCCCGATGCGGGGCAGGTCCGCGTGTTCGGCGAGGCCGTCCCCCGCCAGGCGGTCGAGCGCTTCCGCCGCCGCATCGGCTATGCCGTGCAGGGCGCTGGGCTGTTTCCGCATCTCACCAACCGGCAAAACGTGGTGCTGCTGGCCCAGCTCGAAGGCTGGACCGAGGAGGCCATTGAGGTGCGCTATGCGGAACTGCTCGACGAAATGGACCTGCCGGAGGAGGTCTCCGGACGCTATCCGCACCAGTTGTCCGGCGGGCAGCAGCAGCGCGTGGGCCTGTGCCGGGCCTTGATGCTGAAGCCCGGCCTGTTGTTGCTCGACGAGCCCTTTTCGGCGGTCGATCCCATTACCCGGGTCGGCATCTATGAACGCTTTGAGTTCGTTCAGCGCCACGAGGGCGTCAGCACCGTGCTGGTCACCCACGACATGCGCGAAGCGGTGCATCTAGGCGACCGGCTGGTCATCCTCAGGGCAGGCCGGGTGGTCCGTTCGGGCGCTACGGACGAGGTGGTGAACGCGCCCGGCGACGCCTACGTCGAGCAACTGGTGAACCAACAACTATGAAACCGCGTTGGCTCAAGGGCACAACGAACCGCTGGTTGGCGCCCTCGCGGTGGCTTGGCGTGGCGTTGGCGGTGCTGTTGGCGGCAGCGGGCCACGCCGCCGCCGAACCCATCCGCATCGCCAGCAAGAACAGCAACGAATCCTACCTGCTCTCGGAAATCGCCGCACAACTGCTGGAGTCGAAGGGCTTCGCCGTGGAGCGCCGCTTTGGCTTGGGCGGCACGTTGATTGCCTTTGACGCCCTCGCGGCCGGGGAAATTGACCTGTACATGGAGTACACCGGCACCCTCAGCCAAGCGATATTGAAGCTCGGCCACGACGCCTCTCGCGAGGCCATGAACCAACAGCTCAAGGGCGACGGCCTGCGCCTGCTGCACCCCTTCGGCTTCAACAACACCTACGCCATTGCCGTGCGGCGGGAGCAGGCGCAAGCGCTGGGCTTGGCACGGATCGGCGACCTGGCTGGACATCCGGCCCTGAAACTGGTGTTCAGCCATGAATTCCTGGAGCGGGAGGACGGCTGGCCGGGGCTTAAGCAAGCCTATGGGCTGCCCTTCAACGCCACCGGCATCGAACACGCCCTGGCCTACCAAGCCATCGCGGAAGGCGCGCTGGACGTCACTGACGCCTACTCCACCGATGGCGAGCTGTTGCGCTACGACTTGGTGCTGCTGGAGGATGACCGGCGCTTCTTTCCCCGCTACTTGGCGGCACCCTTGGTGCGGGTCAATGTCGGCGCGGAGGTCGTCCAGGCGCTGGAAACCTTGGGCGGCACCCTGGACGATGCGGCGGCCCAGGCATTGAACGCCACCGTGGTGGTGGATGGCGCGAGCTTCGCCGACGTGGCGGCGGGCTTTCTGGCCGAGCGCGGCGTGGCCTCGGAGACCGGTGGCGACGATCTGTGGCGCAGCTTGGCCGCCAACACCGCGCAGCACCTGAAACTGACCTTGACGGCGCTGGCCGCGGCGGTGGTTGCCGGACTGTCCTTGAGCCTGCTGGTCTTTCGTTGGGCGGTGGCGGCACGCTCGGCGGTGTATCTGTGCGGCCTGCTGCAGACCGTGCCGAGCATCGCTCTGCTGGCGCTGATGATTCCGTTGTTCGGCATCGGCGCTGCCCCGGCGGTGGTGGCCCTGTTCCTCTATTCGCTGCTGCCGGTGGTGCGCAACACCGTCACCGCGTTGACCACCATCGATCCCACCCTGTTGCGCGTCGCGGACGCCATGGGCCTGTCCGGGCGCGAGCAGATTCGCCATGTCTATCTGCCGCTGTCCATGCCAAGCGTGCTGGCCGGCATCCGCACCGCGGCGGTGATCAACATCGGCACCGCCACCTTGGCGGCCTTCATCGGCGCCGGTGGCCTTGGCGACCCGATCGTCACCGGCTTGGCGCTGAACGACGTCTCGCTCATTCTGCAGGGCGCCGTGCCTGCGGCCATGCTGGCGATTGCCACCGAACTCGCCTTCGAGGGCGTGGAGCGCGTGGTGGTGCCCGGCCATTTGCGGGCCAAGTAGCTGGTAGCTAACTCAGGAGGTCGAGCAAGGCCTTTTGGCGGGTGCTGTCAAGGCGACGGAAGACCTTGATCAACGACTGCTCGCTGTCATTGAGTGTGCTGCGAAAGATGGCTTCCATATGCGGATGCAACGGGGGTTCGACTTCCTGCTCCGTGGAACTGCGCGGCAACACGCCGAACGACTGTTCCAGCCGCGCTACAATCTCTGAATTCATGCTGCGCCGGTAATGGGCCGCCGCCTCGGATACCTGATCGCGCATGGCCGCAGGCAGCCGCACGACGAATTTGTACGGTCGTTCTGTCATGACGTTGCTTTGATACTGCTATTTTGGGAGGAGGCAGGATGCCAAGTCCGCATTGCTGCTTGAGGGTGCCTAATGTACTCGCTAGCGCTTCGAGGAACAAATGAGTGCGATCCGCCTAAGTGGCGTGTGCAAGGGCTTCGGCGATGGCGCCCGCCATCGGCGGGTGATTGACGATTTCAACCTTGCGGTGGCGGCTGGCGAGTCGGTGGCCTTGTGCGGGCCGAGTGGTTCCGGCAAGTCCACGCTGCTCAACCTGATGGCTGGCTTGCTGCCGGTGGATGCCGGCACCCTCACTTTGCGTTGCGATGGCAGCAGCCATGACTTGAGCCGGCTCGGCGAGTCCGAGCGAACGGCGTTACGCCGCCGTGCCGTCGGCTATGTGTTCCAGTTCTTCAATCTGGTGCCGACCCTCACCGTGCTGGAGAACGTCACCTTGCCCTTGGCGCTGAACCGGCTCGGCCAACGCTTGCCCGAAGCCCGGCAGCGGCTCGAAGCCCTAGGCCTCGGCGACCAGCTCGATGCCTATCCGGAAACGCTGTCCGGCGGCGAGCAGCAGCGGGTTGCCATCGCTCGGGCGTTGGCCCACGAACCGGCCATCGTGCTCGCCGATGAGCCGACCGGCAATCTTGACGCCCGCTACAGCGAGCAGGTGGCGGATGCCCTCTTTGCCGAGGCTCGGCGGCTGGGCAGCGCTTTAGTGGTCGCCACCCACAGCGCGGCGGTGGCCGAGCGGGCCGATCGCATCGTGGAACTCGTTCAGTGAAACTGCTGCTGCGCAGCTTCGTGCGGTTTTTCGCGCAAACGCCTTGGGCCACGTTGACCGCCGGGCTGGGAATCGCCCTGGGCGTCGCCTCGACGGTGGCTACCCACATGCTGGGGCTCGCGGTCAGCGACCAACTCGGCGCCCGCACCGCCCCGCATCTGCGCGGCATCACCCACATCGCCGAGCGCGCGGATGCCACCATGGCCGACTATTTCGACCTGCGCCGCGAATGGCGCCAGGGCGAGTTTCCCCAAGTGGAGTGGATCGCGCCCATAGTTCAAGGGCAATTGGTGGAGCGAGAGCGGCGCTACCAAGTCATCGGAGCGGACGGGTTTCGGCTGGCGGCGCGGGATTCAAACGTCTCCGCAACGCGCAATTCGATTACGGCCGATTCCAGTTTGGAACAGGCGCCGGGTGCCGTCCTGCAGTTGGCGGGCGAGCGCTGGACGGTGGCGGAAGTGGTGGATGCGGGCCTTGAGGACGCCCTGTTCGCCGACATTGGCGATGCCTTGGCGTTGTTGGACCGGCCGGCGGATCATCTGAGCTATGTCGCCCTGTCGCTCAAGGCTCCCCTGGAGGGTGTGCGCGAGACCTTGGAGCGACTGTTTCCGGGGCTGGCAGCCGGCCTCCCGGTGGAGGTCAGGCAGTTGGCCGGTTGGACGGTGCGCCCGGTGGCGTCGGTTCGACCGGAGCAGCAGTTCGGCAACGCCGTGCTGTTCACTCGCGGCGCACTGGGGCTGCTCGCCTTGGTGGTGGCTTGGTTCATCATCTATCAGATTTGCGTGCTCTGGCTGCGCCGCCAACAACTGCTGATGACCCGGCTTTCAGCATTGGGCGTCAGCCGCAGGGAACTCGCCGCCGGTTTCCTTGGCGCCATCGGTGTGCTGGCTGGGGTGGCGACCCTGGTTGGCATCGCAGGCGGCTACGGATTGGCGGCATTGCTCCTGCGGCTTTCGATGGCAGGCATCGCCCCGCCCCCGGTGGTGGAAATGTCGGCGATCGTTGTCGTCAAGGCCCTCTTCTCCGGGTTTGCCGTCGCCTTGGTGGGGGCCGGGGTGGCCTTCACTCGCCGCGCACCAGGGTTTCTTCAGCCGCCAGCGGGGAGGATGGCGGTGCGTTGGAGCGGCGTGGTCGTCGGCCTGGCGTTGATCGCCACCGGCTTGACCCTTGAGGAAACTGGCCTCTATGGTGGGTTTCTGGCCGTGCTGGCGGGATGCTTAATCGCCACGTCCTGGGTTGGCCCTTTGCTGCGCTGGCTGCGGGATGCCTTCGAAAGGCGGGGAAGCGAACGTGGACATCCGCGCCACAGCGCCACCGCAACGACTCGCAATGGGTTGCTGTTTCGTTTGGCGATGCGCGAGGCCACTTGGCATGAAGCCGATCTGGGCGTCGCCATCGGGGCGCTGATTCTGGCGGTTGGCGCCAGCGTTGGCATTGGGTTGATGGTGGGCAGCTTCGAGCGGGACTTCATGCGGATGCTGGACCAGCGCCTTGCCCACGACTTCTTTCTGGAGTTGCGCGACCGGGATGGTGCCGCCTTGGCCCGCGCCTTGCGGGAAGCCCATCCCGGCGCGGTGGCCGTGCCCTTGGGCGAGCGCTCCGTCCGCCTGCAGGGGCACACCGTGGAGGTGGGCTACGCGGACTTTGCGGCTGCCGAGACGGCCCGCTACGGCTATGCCCCCGCCTTGGGGCAGGACGAAGCCTTGGCCAGCGAGGCCTTGTTGAAGGCGTTGGGATTGTCGGTGGGGGATTCCGTGGCAGTGGGTGGCAAAGCCCTGCGCGTCGTCCACGAGTTTTCCGGCTTCGGCGACGTGGCGCCGCGCCTGCTGATCCAGGCGGAGGCCGCCACTGAATGGTTTGGCGCCCTGCACTACGACCGGCTGGGCCTGTCCGGACTGCCCGCCGCCGATCTTGAACAGTGGTTGGCTGACGCCGCGCCCGATGTCGTCGTGCGTCAGCGGGCCGCGCTGCGCACGGTGGCCCTCGACGTCTTTGACCGCACCTTCGCAATCACCCGGGCGCTCACCTTGGTCGCGCTCATCGTTGCCGTGGCGGGCCTTTACAATGCCATGATGGCGCTGCGGCTCAACCAAAGAGCCAGCGTGGCACTGCTGCGCGCCCTCGGCTTGAGCGTCGGCGAACAGCGCTGGCTCGCCCTGATACGAGGCAGTGCGCTCGGCCTTCTCGCCGTGGTTCTGGCGCTGCCCTTGGGGCTGTTCATCGGCGCGGTGCTCTGCGACGTGATCAACCCCCGCGCCTTCGGCTGGAGCGTGGCGCTGTCGATTTCGGCCGCGGATTGGGCGCTGCCCATGGCCCTCGGCCTGGCTGCCGCAGTCGCCGCCAGCGTCCTGCCCGTGCCGGAGGAAAGCGCTTGAAAGCCGCTGGCTGGATGCTGTGGGTGGCCGTGAGCGCTTCGGCTATTGGCTGCGGCGGCGGGCCGGCCGATGGGGAATCGGACGTTGGCGAACGCTTGCAAGTCGGGCGGATGCTGAGCGGGGGCGACGACGCCGAAGCGTTTGCGGAGGCGTTGCAGCCGCGCCAGTTTCGATTTCCAGAGGATCACGGCGCGCATCCGGCCTTTCGCAGCGAGTGGTGGTACTTGACCTTCGCGCTGGAAACCGTCGGCGGCCACGAGATCGGGGTTCAGTTCACGCTCTTCCGGCGGGCGCTCTTCCCGGGCGGTGATCCGGCCGATCCGTGGCGCAATGGGCAAGCCTATCTGGCCCACTTTGCGCTGACGGACGTGCAGGCGGGGATCCATCGCCATGCGGAGCGGCTGGCGCGCGGCCATCCGGAGCTGGCCGGGGTCGAAGTGGCCGATGGGCGGGCCACCGCTTGGCTTGAGGGCTGGCGGCTGGTGATGGCGGAGGAGCGCTGGACGTTGGGTGCCGCCGCCGACCGCATCGCCGTGGACTTGGCCATGCGCCCGGAAAAGGGCATTGTTCCGCAGGGCGATGGCGGGCTTTCGGCCAAGGGGCCGGACGAGGCGTCCCACTACTACTCCGCGCCGCGCCTGCGAACCCGGGGACATGTGGAGATCGATGGCCAGCGCCATTCGGTCAGCGGATGGGGCTGGTTGGATCGGGAGTGGAGCACCAGTGCCCTCAGCCCGGAGCAGGTGGGCTGGGATTGGTTTGCGTTGATGCTCGACAGCGGCGAGGATGTCATGGCGTTTCGGCTGCGGCGGCGGGACGGCGCTCGGGACCCCTACGATCACGGCGCCTGGATCGATCCCAGCGGCACCGTGCGCTTCCTCTCGGCCAGCGACTTTCGGCTGACGCCGATTGGGCATTGGCAGGACAATGAAGGCAGACGCTGGCCGACGCGCTGGCGGTTGGCGGTGGGCGAGCGCCGGTTTGAGGTTGCCGCCGCGCTGAGCGACCAGCGCATGGACACCCTGCTGACCTATTGGGAAGGGTTGGTTCGGGTGACGGACGCCCAAGGCCGGAATGCCGGCCGGGGCTACATGGAGTTGACGGGGTATTGATGAGCAGCACGCCAACTGATCTGAATTGGGAGCGGCTGGACAGCCGCCATCGAAGCGCCGAGGGCAATGACCTCATTTTGTTCCGTACCCGTTTTGACCGGATGCAGCATCCGCTGAGCGGCGAGGTCCTCGAGCGGCTGGTGCTCGAATCCGTGGACTGGGTGAACATGGTGGCGATCGATTCCGGGGGCGATGTCGTGATGGTGCGCCAGTTTCGCTTCGGCTCGGGCTACGCCACATTGGAAACGCCAGGCGGCATGGTCGATGCGGGCGAGGACTCGCTCACGGCCGCCAAGCGGGAGTTGCTGGAGGAAACGGGTTACGGTGCCGGCGAATGGCGCTATCTCGGCGCCGTGGAACCGAATCCGGCGATTCACGACCATTTGTGCCATCATTGGCTGGCCACGGATGTCGAACGGGTTGCCGAACCGCGTCCGGGGCGTGGCGAGATGCTGGCGGTGGAGCGCATGAGCGAAGCGCAAGTGACGCAGGCCGTGCGCGGCGGCGTCATTCGCCATGCCTTGGCGCTGTCCGCCCTGTCACGGGTCTTTGAGCTTTGGCCGCGGCCCTTTGCCGAGGTCGGCCCAGAGCTCCGCCGCCGCCAACGAAACGAGACGGTTTGAGCGAATCCGGAATGTCAATCGAGTCGAGCCAATCCGCTGTCCGCCGGAAACCGGAGGCGGAGCGCATCTTGGACGCCCTGAACCAGAGGCAGCGCTTGAGTCTCACTGCGGAAGCCTTCGCCGACCTGCTTGACGATGCGGGCGCCTTGCATCAATTCATTCTCGACAGCTCCCCGGAACTGCTCTATCTGCTCGACAGCGAGGGCCGCATTCGCTTCATCAACCGGCGTGTGGAGTCGC
>CAZRBP010000083.1:12975-15431 GCA_964598305.1 uncultured Pseudomonadales bacterium
GTGGCGATCACCCAAGCCGAGCGCAGCCGGCGCAAGCTCGCCGTCATGTTTCTGGACCTCAATCGCTTCAAGCGCGTCAACGACCGGCTCGGCCACAGCGTGGGCGACCGCCTGCTGCGAGCCGTCGCCCAACGGGTGCGGGCTTGCCTGCGCCAAGGCGACACCCTGTCACGCTTCGGTGGTGACGAATTCACGCTGCTGGTGCCCAGTGTGCGCAGCCGCGGTGTGGTCGAGCGTATCGCCGGCAAGATTCTGGATTGCTTCGATGCACCCTTCGTCATCGACGGGCGCCGGTTGCGGGTGGGCGCCAGCATCGGCATCGCCCTGTATCCAGAGGCGGGGGAGCGGGGCGATGCCCTGATTGATGCCGCCGACATCGCGATGTACCACGCCAAGGATCAGGGCGGCAATGGCTATCGGCTCTACTCCGATACCATGAATCGGGGTGTGATGCGGCGCTTGACCACGGCCCGGGAATTGCGCAAGGCGCTGTCCCGACGGGAGTTTGTGGTCTATTACCAGCCGCAGGTGTCCCTCGCCACCGGCAAAGTCTGCGGAGTGGAGGCCTTGGTCCGGTGGCGTCATCCGGCGCGCGGGCTGCTGCAGCCGGACGACTTTCTGCTTGCTGCCGAGGATGCTGGGCTGCTCGGCGATATCGATGCGCTGGTGCAGCAGCAGGCGTTCACCGAGGCGGCCCATTGGCGCCACAATGGCGCTGAGGATGTCCGAGTTTCGGTCAACGTGTCGGGGTCGGCGCTGGAGCAGGACGACTTCGCGGACAAGCTGCTGGCGCGGCTGCGCAAGGCGGGCCTCGAGGCGTCAGCGGTGCGCTTGGAGATTGACGAGTACCGGCTGTCGCAGAGCCGGGAGCGGGTCATGCCCAAGCTGCGGGCCCTTCATGACTTGGGCGTGCGCATCGCTGCGGACCGCTTCGGCGCGGGCTACGCCGCCTTGGCGTATCTTCAGCACTCGCCGGTCAGCCAGCTCAATGTGGACTCCAGCATCATCCACGACATTCGCGCCGACGAACCCGCCGATGGCCACGGCATCGTCAAGGCCATTGCCGCCTTCGCCGGCGCGTTGGACGTGACGCTGCTGGCCGAAGGGGTGAGCAACCGGGTGCAATTGCGCTGCCTTTGCGCCGAGGGCTACGACCAAGCCCAGGGCGTGCTGTTCTCGCCGCCGCTGCCGGGCGCTGATGTCGCGCGGGTTCTCAACGGCAACGCCTTTGCCGGCTTGGTCCGCCAAGCCCGCCTGCCGGCAGGAACTTAGGACGCAAAAATGAAGGGCTTCACCACTAGGATTGTGCACAGCGATCGCCAGAGCGAGATCAAGCACGGCTCGCTGCACAAACCCGTGCACGCCACCGTGGCCTATGGCTACGACGACGCACGGGATCTGGCGGCGGTGTTTCAAGGCGCTCAAGCCGGGTTCACCTACGGGCGCCAAGTCAACCCGACGGTCGATGCCCTGCAGGTCAAGCTCTCCGCCATGGAGGGCGGGCTTGCGAGCGTCTGCTTCGGCACCGGCATGGCGGCCATCGGCACGCTGCTTTTCGCCCTGCTGCGGCGCGGCGACCACTTTGTCTCCAGCGCCTTTTTGTTCGGCAACACCAACAGCCTGTTCATGAGCTTCGAAAGCCACGGGCTGGAAGTGACCTTCGTGGACGCCACCGATTCGGACCAAGTGGCCGAGGCCATCCAGGACAACACCCGCCTGGTGTTTGTCGAGACCATCGCCAACCCCCGCACCCAAGTCGCCGCCTTGGCGGAAATCGGCGCCCTGTGCCGCGAGCGGGGCCTGGCCTATGTGGTGGACAACACCATGACCTCACCCTATCTCTTCCAGCCGAGCCAAGTGGATGCGAGCCTGGTGGTCAACAGCCTCACCAAGTACATCGGCGGCCACGGCACAACGCTTGGCGGCGCGGTGACGGAAATGGGCGCTTTCGATTGGCGCACGTTCCCCAACATTTACGACACCTACAAGGGCGCTGACCCCCGGCTTTGGGCGCTGACCCAGATCAAGAAGAAGGGCTTAAGGGACTTTGGCGCGGCGCTGTCCCCGGAGGCGGCGCAGGCGCTCGCCATCGGTGCCGAGACCTTGGCTCTGCGCTTGGAGCGGCAGTGCGCCAACGCCCAGGCCATGGCCGAGTTTCTTGATGGGCGCAGCGAGGTGCGCCGGGTTTACTACCCTGGCCTGCCGCAGCATCCGGAGTTTGATCGCGCCGCCGAGTTGTTCCGCCACCCGGGTGCGCTGCTGAGCTTCGAACTTGACCCCGGCATCGACATCTGGGCCTTCATGAACGCCCTCAAGGTCATCATCAAGTCCAGCAATCTGGGCGATAATCGCACCCTGGCCATCCCGGTGGCCCATACCATCTACTATGAGATGGGCGCCGAACGCCGGGCGAGCATGGGCATAGACGACTCGCTGATCCGCATTTCGCTGGGCAT
>CAZRBP010000084.1:0-15356 GCA_964598305.1 uncultured Pseudomonadales bacterium
TGGGTGTGCGGTTGGTGATCGTCCACGGCGCCCGCCCGCAGATCACCGCCGCCCTATCCGGCAGCCGTTCGGCGAGCCGTTCGGCCAACCACATGGAAACCCAGGATGGGGTGTCGCGCCGCGTCACCGACCCGGACGCCATGCAGACCATCGCCGGGGTGTGCGGGCAATTGCGCACCGAGTTGGAGGCGCTGTTCTCCACCGGCGTGCCAACCAGCCCGCTGCACAACGCCGAAATTCAGATCGTCTGCGGCAACTTCATCACCGCCCGGCCCATCGGCGTACTCGATGGCGTGGACTATCAGTTGACTGGCCGGCCCCGCCGCGTTCAGGCAGGGCGGCTGAACGCCATGCTCGACGCCGGCGCCATCGTGCTGCTGTCGCCCATCGGCTACTCCCCCTCCGGCCAACCGTTTAACTTGGCGGCGGATGAACTGGCCGGGGAGGTCGCCTTGGCCCTCAAGGCCCGCAAGTTGATCGCTTTCGACCGGCAGCCTTATCTGGCCGAGGCCGACGGCCAGAGGCTGGGCAATCTAACGCCGGCAAGCGCCAGCGCTGCGCTTGCATCCGCCCCGGCCGACGAAGCGACCGGACGGTGCCTGGCCATGCTGGCGCGGGCGGTTGCTGGCGGAGTCGCCAGCGGCCAACTGGTCAGCTACGAGGACGACGGCGCATTGCTCGCCGAGCTCTTCACCGCCGAAGGCGTTGGCACCCAAATCACCGAGGACGACCGCCGCACCGTGCGCCAGGCCGAACCCCGGGACGTGGCCGACATCGTGGAGGTGATACGGCCCTTGGAGGAGGCCGGCATGCTGGTTAAGCGCTCCCGAGATCGGCTGGAGCGGGAAGTCGAGCGCTTTCTCGTCGCCGAGGTCGATGGCTTCGTGGTGGGCTGCTGCGCCCTCTATCCCGCCGGCGACAGCGTGGAGCTGGCCTGCGTGGCCGTGCATCCGGCGCATCGATCCGCGGCGGGCAGCGGTGCGGGCGCACGGCTGCTGGCGGCAGCCGAGGAGGCCGCCCGGGCCCAAGGCTTCGAGCGGCTGTTCGTCCTCACCACCCAGACCCGGGACTGGTTCGTCGAGCAGGGTTTTCAGGATGGGTCCGTGGAAGACCTGCCCGCGCCCAAGCAGACCCTCTACAATTACGCGCGCGGCGCCAAGGTGCTGTTCAAAGCACTGACTTAAGCCGCGTCGGCGGCTAGGCTGGCGAAAACGCAACAACCAAGGACATGGGGATGATGAACGACCAACGCCCGCACTCCTCAATCGTCGTGGACGGCGTCGCCCAAGCGCCCAGCCGAGCCATGCTGCGCGCCGTCGGCTTCACCGGGGCCGACTTCGACAAGCCCCAAGTGGGCGTCGCTTCGACCTGGAGCATGATCACGCCCTGCAACATGCACATCAACGAGCTGGCGGAGGCAGCGGCGATGGGCGCGGACGAGGCCGGGGCGAAGAGCGTGCAGTTCAACACCATCACGGTCTCCGACGGCATCTCCATGGGCACCCCGGGGATGCGCTATTCGCTGGTGTCCCGGGAGGTGATCGCCGATTCCATCGAAGCGGTGGTTTGCGCCCAGGGCTTCGACGGCTTCGTCGCCATCGGCGGCTGCGACAAGAACATGCCCGGCTGCGCCATGGCCATGGCGCGCATCGACCGGCCCAGCGTATTCGTTTACGGCGGCACCATCGCGCTGGGCGCGGAGCGGCGTGACGTGATTTCCGTGTTTGAAGCGGTGGGCCAGAATGCGGCCGGCGCGATCACGGACGAACAACTGAGGGAGGTGGAGCGCACCGCGATCCCCGGCCCCGGCTCGTGCGGCGGCATGTACACGGCCAACACCATGGCCTCCGCCATCGAGGCCTTGGGCCTGTCGCTGCCCGGCAGTTCCGCCCAGGAGGCCGTCTCCCAAACCAAGCGCACCGACAGCTACAACGCCGGCGCCGCCGTCCATCGGCTCATCGAGCGGGGCATCAAGCCGAGCGACATCCTAAGCCGGGAATCCTTCGAGAACGCCATCACCCTGGCCATCGCCCTGGAGGGCTCCACCAATGCGGTGCTGCACCTGCTGGCCATCGCCAACGCGGCGGGCGTGCCGCTTGAACTTGACGACTTCACCCGCGTGGGCCAAGGCGTGCCGGTGCTGGCCGACATGCGCCCGGCGGGCAAGCACGCCATGACCGAGCTCATCGACATCGGCGGCATCGAGCCGTTGATGAAGAGGCTGCTCGATGCGGGCCTGCTGCACGGCGGCTGCTTGACGGTCACCGGCCAGACCTTGGCCGAGAACTTGGCCGACGTGGCCCCCTATCCGCCGGACCAGGAGATCATTCGGCCATTTGACGCTCCCATCAAACCGGACAGCCACCTCGTGGTGCTCTACGGCAATCTGGCCCCGGAGGGCGCGGTGGCCAAGATCACTGGCCACGAGGGCCTGCGCTTCACCGGCACCGCGCGTTGCTTCCACGGCGAGGAGGCGGCCATGGGCGCGATCATGGAAGGCGCGGTGGGCAAGGGCGACGTCATCGTCGTGCGCAACGAAGGCCCACGGGGGGGGCCGGGCATGCGCGAGATGCTGTCGCCAACCAGCGCCATCAACGGCCGCGGGCTGTCCGGCGACGTGGCGCTCATCACCGACGGCCGCTTCTCCGGCGGCTCCCACGGCTTCGTGATTGGCCACATCACGCCGGAGGCCTTCGACGGCGGCCCCATCGCACTGCTGGAGGATGGCGATGCAATCACCATCGACGCCGAACGGCGGGAGATCAACGTCAACCTAAGCGACGCCGAACTGGCCAGCCGACGGGCAAGCTGGCAGGCCCCTCCACCCTATGCGGAGAAGGGCCTGCTCGCGAAGTACGCTAAGCTGGTGAGTTCCGCCAGCGAAGGTGCCGTGACGGACGGGCGCTAGCGCGGCCTGACGGCCGCGTTTGGAGTTTCGCTGGCGCGAAAGCGCGGCCTGACGGCCGCGTTGGAGTTTCGCTGGCGCGAAACTCCGCGCCTTGAGCCGGGGGATGCCGCTTAGCGGCGATCCCGGGAGCGTTCCTTGGCTTGGCTGACGCGCAGGCGGCGCGACTTCACCTCGGTTTCGTTGAGTGCGGAGATGGCGGCGCGGCCGCCGTCGTCGTCCATTTCCACGAAGCCGAAGCCTCGGGAGCGTCCGGTCTCTCGGTCCATGACCACATTGGCCGAATGGACTTCGCCGTGCTCCGCGAAGAGCTCCTCAAGTTGGGGGTCATCAATGGCCCAAGGCAGGTTGCCCACATATATCTTCATTGTTTGTTCCACATTAGCGGTGATTGAAATGGCCAGCACTCAGCTGACCGCGAACCGGGACACCGCAAAGAACAATAGAACAGGAGGCCAAGGCTTCACCTTCACTTGAACATGAGGCGGGGATCCAGTGGGGCGCTACCATACGGCAAAGCGCCCTTGTGTACAATGCGCGCCGTGCATCTTTCCGACTCAAACCAAGTGGTCCTCAACGCTCACGCCTGATCGGTGGGCAAGCCATGCGCCAGAAGGTCACCGTCACCTATCTCGACTACGACGGCGAGCAAGCCGACGGCGACCTGGTGGCAGACCGGCCCTACGACCTGCGCGAGGCCACATCCGCCTGCCCGCAGCTCAATCGATTCCTCTATGTGAGCGTCGGCTACCCTTGGTGCTGGCACATGCGCCTATCCTGGAGCTACCGGCAATGGCTTGACTACCTCGAAGATCCGGGGGTAACCACTTGGATCGGCTACGAGGGCGGCAATCCCATCGGCTACTTTGAATTGCATCGGGACGCCGAAGGCGCGGTGGAAATCGCCTACTTCGGGCTGCTGCCGCACTACGTCGGACGCGGCCTTGGCAAGCGGCTGCTTGACGACGCCATCGCCAAGGCCAGCGCCTTCGGCGACGGACGCATCTGGCTGCACACCTGCTCCCTGGACCATCCGGCGGCGCTGCCGAACTACTTGGCCCGGGGGTTCAGGGTGCGCAGGACCGAGGTGGTGGAGGAGGAGCTGCCGGACGCTCCGCTGGAGCCTTGGCCCGGCGCTCAAGTCCGTTAGCCATGCTCGTGGACGTAGTCCACGAGGTACTTCACATGGTCCACCGGCGTTTCCGGCACGATGCCGTGGCCGAGATTGAAGATGTGCCCCGGCCGTCCGGCCGCCGAGTCGAGCACCGCCTGGGCTTCCCGGGCGATGGCGGCGCGGTCGGCGCACAGCACCATGGGGTCCAGATTGCCCTGCACTGCCGGGCAGCCGAGTTCCCGCCAAGCCGGGCCTAGGGGCTGGCGCCAGTCCAAGGCGATGACATCCGGTTCGAGGGCCGCCACATCGGGCAGCAGATGGCCGTTACCGGTGCCGAAGTAGATGATCGGCACTTCGGGATGCCGGGCGCGAATCCGCTTAATCAGGCGCTCGGTGTGCGGCAGGACGTGGCGGCGGAAATCGCCCACCGACAGGCAGCCCACCCAGGTGTCGAACAGTTGCACGGCATCCACGCCGGCGCTGATCTGCAAATCGAGGTAGCTGGCCAACTGCTCCACCAGCTTGCCGAGCAGGCGATCCCAGAGCGCTGGCGCCCGGTGCATCATGGTCTTGATGAAGCGGTAGTTGCGGGAGCCCGCGCCCTCCACCGCGTAGGATGCCAACGTGAATGGGGCGCCCGCGAAGCCGATGAGCGCCACGCCCGGAGGCAGATCCGCGAGTATGTTGCGGATGGTGGCGGCAATGTAGGGGGTGGCCTCGGCAGCGGGTTCAACCAGCAGCGCCGCAATGTCCGCCTCCGTGCGCACGGGGTTGTCGAACACCGGGCCGAGGCCGGGCTTGTAGTCCAACCGCAGGCCCATCGGCTCCAGGATCGGCAGCAGATCGGCAAAGAGAATGGCCGCATCCACGCCGAGAATGCGCTGCGCATCCAGCGCCGCCTCGGCCGCCCGCTCCGGATGTTTGAAGAACGCCAAGCTGGGCAGGTCGCCCTTCACTTGATGGTATTCCGGCATGTAGCGGCCCGCCTGGCGGTTCAGCCAAATGGGCGTGAAGCCGGCCGGCTCGCCCCGGCAAGCCTTGAGAAACGGCTTTTCCACGGCTAGCGGGCTAGCTCGCCTCGCGCTTGGCGAGTTCGCCCGACGCAAAGACCGCGGCCACATCCACGGTGAAGCCGGGCAAGGTGGGCGAGTCCGCGCGGTCTCCGGGCCGGAACAGGCCGTGTTCCACGTACTGGCCGTCCGCTAGGGTCAACACGGTGATGGTGTCGTTGAGCGGATTGACGATCCAGTACTCCGGAATGCCGGCCTCGGCGTAGTCCGAGCGCTTCTGCACCAGGTCTCGGTTGGGATCGCCCGGACTGACCACCTCCAGAACCCAGTCCGCGCCATGCCAGAATTGGTTCTGGTTTCTCGGATCTCCCGTGTCGAGCAAGGCCAGCAAGTCTGGCAGCCGGAATTTGCCGGGGCGCGTGCGCATGCCCAATCCGGAAAAGAACAGCTCGCCACCCAACCCCTCAATCACTGGGTGCAGCGCCAAGAAAAAAAAGCGCAAAATGGCTTGGTGCTTTCGAGTGGGCATCGGCAGAATCTCAATCCAGCCGTCCGTGAACTCGACCAGGCGTTCGCAGCCTGCCACCAGCTTGAGGTACTGCTCCTCGGTCCACAGGCCCTGCAGTCCGTCCAGGCTCGCCAATTCGCAGCCATCTTCCGTGACGATCAGCGCCCCTGCACAGTGGGCTCCGTTGCTGGTCTCCATGGCGTAGTCCAATGCCATCGTTGTGTTTCTCCCTGTCCATAATAGCGCAATGGCGCAAGCCACCGCTCACTTTGGGTCGCCGTCGGCAGAGGATTCCACTCTCTGGAAGCGCACGGGGC
Source organism: uncultured Pseudomonadales bacterium (assembly GCA_964598305.1). GTDB lineage: Bacteria > Pseudomonadota > Gammaproteobacteria > Pseudomonadales > Azotimanducaceae > Azophilus. Next base: position 5,855 of record CAZRBP010000084.1, read on the forward strand.
CCAAGCCCTTCACCGGGCGTTCCATCACCGCGGAGAGCGGCACCTCGGCCAGCAGCCCGGTGCGTTCGCAGACCAGCACCTCGCCGGCATTGGCCTGGCCCTCCAAGCGACTCGCCAGGTTCACCGGCTGGCCGATGACCGTGTACTCCAAGCGTCCGCCGCCGCCCCAATCGCCCAACGAGCAGTAGCCGCTGGCGACGCCGATCTTCAGGCGCACCGGTTCCGGCAGGCCTTGGGCGCGCCAGCGGTCCGCCAGTTGGGTGAGTTCGATGTCCAGCAGGCGGCAGCAGTTCAGGGCATCGGCGACCAGCTTGGGCCGCTCTTCGACGCCTGCCTCGCCGAACACCAGCATCGCGCCGTCGCCGAGCACCTTGCTCAAGGTGCCGCCGCAGCGCTGGGTCACGTCGGCGACGGCCTTCAAGTAGCTGTCCAGGACCGGCGTCAACTCCTCCACCGCCAAGCGCTCCACCAAGGGCGTGAAGCCCGCCAGATCGGCGAAGGCCACCACCAGCCAGCGGCGCTCCAGCCGGGGTTGCTCCGCCGCCTTGAGACGGTCCGCCAAGGTGTGGGGCAGGTATTGCTGCAAGCGGGCGTTCATCAGGCGCATCTGCGCCCGCTGGCCGGCCATGCCCAAGGCTTGGCGGTGCGCCCAGTGGCCCAGCAAGGCGCAATAGGCGAGCACCAATAGACTTGAGAAGGCGGCGGCGGCCGGCACGGCGAAGACGCTGGCGGCCGGCGAGGCGAAATCCCCAGCCGCCAACCCCGCCATCGTGCAAAAGATGGCCAGCAGCGCTTGGCGAATGCCGCCCTGCAGGGCATTGCTGGCCACCAGAATAATGCCCACCGCAAAGAGCAGGCTCGGCGGCAGGCTGGCCCATGCGAAGAGACCGCTGGCCAAGGCGGCTTCCGCCAAGTGAACGTTCAGGATGGTCTTGGCGGACGCCCGGCGCTGGCCCAAATCAACCGCCAGCGGCCACAGCAGGCACCAGCCGAGCACCGCGGCGGCGCTCGACGGCGGCGGTTGGTCGAGCAGCAGGAAGCCAAAGCCGATGACCGGGTAGCACAGGTAGCGGAACGGCTTGGCGTTGGCGGCGAGTTTGGCGGCGCGAAGCATGGCGACATTGCGCCACATCCGCTGGCCGGCCCGCTATGGGCAATCTCCTACACGCCTGTCAGCCGATGTCCTTTCCTAATGTAGGATCGATGTCCGCAGCGTAGTCCACGCCTTCGAAGCCGAAGCCGAAAATCTTCAGGAAATCGGCGTTGTAGCCCTCCAAGTCCCCGAATTCTTTGATGTTTTCGGTGGTGACGATCGGCCAGCGCCGCTTTACCTCGTCCTGGACGGGCGCGGAAAGCTCCACATCGTCCATGCGAATGCGGCCCGCCTCGTCAAGGCGCGGCGTGGCGCCGGTCGCCAACTGGGTGGCGAACAGCCGACGGATGTGCTCGATGGGGCCTTCATGCACCCCCTGCTCCTTCATCACCTTGAACAGCAGGGACATGTACAGCGAGACCACCGGAATGGCGCTGCTGGCCTGGGTCACGACCCCCTTCAGCGAGGCCACCCGGGCGGACCCGCCGAGTGGCGCGAGACGCTCCGTGATTGCCCCCGCGGCGCGGTCCAGATCGGCCTTGGCCCGGCCCAGGGTGCCGTCCCAATAGATCGGCCAGGTCAGTTCGCTGCCCAGATAGGTGAACGCCAGCGTGCGGAAGCCCGGCGCCAGCAGGTTCGCCTGATCCAGTGCGTCGATCCAGAACTCCCAGTCCTCGCCGCCCATCACGGCGACGGTGTTGGCGATGTCCTCGTCACTGCCCGGCTCAAGGGCCACCTCCGTGACCTCCCCCTTGTTGACGTTGAGCGACTTCATGGTCAGCGTTTCGCCCAAGGGCTTGATGGCGGAACGGTGCAGCACCCCGGTGCGGGGGTGCAGGCGCACCGGGGAGGCAAGGCTGTAAACCAGCAAATCGATCGGCCCGAAACCGGCCTTGAGAGCGTCCACGACCTCTGCCTTGGTGGCGTCGGCAAAGGCGTCGCCGTCGATGGTGGCGGCCCTTGGGCCCAGGGGAGCGGCGTCGAAGGCGGCGTTGTTGTACCAGCCCGCCGTCGCGGTGCGCTTTTCACTCGGTGGCTTCTCCAAGGAAACGCCCAAGGTGTTGGCCCCGCAGCCGGCGCCTGCCACGATGCGCGAGGCTAGGCCGTAACCTCCGGAGCAGCCGAGCACCAAGGCGTTGTCCACGCCGGCGTCGATGGGCCCAGCCGCCCGCACGGCGTCGATCTGCCGCTGCACGCCGGCGGCGCATCCGAGGGGGTGCGCGGTGGTGCAGATGAAGCCGCGGATGCGGGGTTTGACGATCATGCTGACGGCGCCTGAGTGGGACCGGGCGGCATGATACCCTCCGCCACCGCCCAGCGCATGGCGCGCCCGATGTCGAGGATCCAAGGCCCGTCGCGCCGCAAGGTGATGGTGGCGTGGTCACCCTCGCGGAGCCGATGGTCCCGGTCGCCGTCCAAGGCGAGCACGCCGGGGCCGCGAAACAGCACCGGCACGTCGAAGGCGATGCGGGTCGCGCTGCGCACCGCCACTTCCTTGAACAAGCCCGGCGACAAGGGGGCGGCAAACCGCTTGCCGGGCCCCATCTCGACCAACAGCCCCGCATCGTCCTGGGCGCCCACCGGATCAATGAGGCCGCCGATCGGCGAGGTGCCGATGGCCGCCGGCTCGGCGCGGGACAGAAACAGCCGGGCGAGGCGGTTGGCGTCGAATGGCAGCAGGTTGCCGACGTGATCGTTCCTCAGCAGCACGGCGTCGATCAGCCCCAAATCTCGATTGGCCCGCGCCGGCGAACCCAACCGCACGTGCAGCACCTTGGCCCGTTGGGCCAGCTCGTCCGCCAGCAACCCACGCGCCTGCAGGGCAGCGACCATGCCCGCGATGGTGGGCTCGGCCAACACCGGAAAGACGTTGTTGGTGCCGGTGGACAGGGGAATTAGATGCACGTCGTGGCGCTGGCGTTCGTGCAGGGCGCGCACGATGGCCCGATTGGAGCCATCGCCGCCGAGGGAGATCAGGGTTCGGCAGCCCGCCTCCAGGAACCGGGCCACCGCCACCTCCGTATCCCGGGCGTCGTTGTGCGCCTTGTGCGGCAGCAGATGGACCCGGGCTCGAAGCGGCAATTGCGCCAAGGCCAGGGAAGCGATGCGGAAGGGTTCCTCGAGCACGAACAGATCCGTGGCGCCGGCGGCGTCCGCGCCAGCCGCAGCCCGCGCCACCAAATCCCGCTTGGCTTCGTGGGTCATGTTGGTGGCCCGTGCCGCCAATCGGCGCACGTCCCGCCCCGACATCGGGTTGACGCAAATGCCGATGGGGGCGTTCAAGGATCCGAAGGCCCAATGCGATCATAGATGGCGATGCGAAAGGCGTGGTCGTGGTCGGCATCGGCCGGATGCGGCGTCGAGGCGGTCTCCTCCCACCGCTCCCAGTCCACCTCGGGAAACCAGGTGTCGCCCTCGACCTGGCCCTCCACCCAAGTGATGTAAAGACGGTCGGCGAGCGGCAGCCCAGCGGCGTAAACCGGCGCACCGCCGATGACGAAGGCGGTGTCCACCCCATCCCGGCGGCATTGGCGCTCGGCGATGTCGAGCGCTGCACCGAAACCGGCCGCCACTTCAATGCCCGCCGCCGCATAGCCCGATTGGCGGGTCAAAACGATGTTGGTCCGGCGCGGCAGCGGCCCCGGCATCGACTCCAAGGTTCGCCGGCCCATGATGACCGGCTTGCCCAAGGTGGTGCGCATGAAGTGGCGCATGTCCTTGGGCAGCCGCCAAGGCAGGCCGTTGTCGCGGCCAATGACCCGGTCCCGGGTCATGGCGGTGATGAGCGCCAGGTTCATGGATCAGCAAACGCCGCCTACACCGAAATCGGGGCCTTGATGGTGCCGTGGCAGCTGTAGTCGAGCAGTTCAATGTCGTCGATGGTAAAGGCGAAGAGGTCGGTGACGTCCGGGTTGAGCCGCACCTCGGGCAGCGGCAGCGGCTCGCGGGCGAGCTGCTTGTCGGCTTGGGCCACGTGGTTGTCGTAGAGATGGGCGTCGCCAAAGGTGTGCACAAAGTCCCCGGGTTCCAGGCCGCAGACTTGGGCCATCATCAAGGTGAGCAGCGCATAGGAGGCGATGTTGAAGGGCACCCCGAGAAAGAGGTCGGCGCTGCGCTGGTAAAGCTGGCAGGAAAGCCGCCCATCGGCCACGTAGAATTGAAACAGGGCATGGCAGGGCGGCAGGGCCATGCTGTCCACTTCCGCCACGTTCCAGGCGCTGACGATGTGCCGACGGGAGTTGGGATCGTCCTTGATGCGCCGCACCACTTGGCTGATCTGGTCGATGGAGCCGCCGCCGGGCGCGGGCCATGAGCGCCACTGGGAGCCGTAAACGGGCCCGAGCTCACCGCTTTCGTCCGCCCATTCATCCCAAATGTGAACGTTGTGGTCGGTCAGGTACTTGATGTTCGTGCTGCCGGACAGAAACCACAGCAGTTCATGGACGATGAGCCGGAACGCCACCCGCTTGGTGGTGACCAGGGGAAAGCCGGCGCCGAGGTCGAAGCGCAGTTGATGGCCGAAGATGCTGCGCGTGCCGGTGCCGGTGCGGTCGCCGCGATGGGCGCCGTGGTTGCGCACGAGACGCAGCAGGTCGAGATAGGGCTTCATCGGGCGATCTTCGAGTTGTCCTGCGGGCGCAATGCGGCCCAAACCATGACGAGGATACCAATGATCGCCATCGGCAGCGACAGCAGATCGCCCATCGTCACCCAGTCCATGGCCATATAGCCCAGATGCCCGTCCGGCTCCCGAAAGCGCTCAGTCAGGAGCCGCAACCCCCCGTAGCCGGTGAGAAAGACGCCGGAAACGAAGCCGGCGGGCCGCGGACGGGCAGCCGCCCACCAAACCAGGGCAAACAGCACCACACCCTCCGCAAACGCTTGGTAGAGCGGCGAAGGATGCCGGGCAAAGGGTTCCCAGGCGCCGGTGCACAGCGGATTGATGGCCCGAATGGCGTCCGCCTTGCAGGGGTAGATGAAGGCCCAGGCCACATCGGTCATCCGCCCCGGCAACTCGGTGTTGGCGAAGTTGCCCAAGCGCCCGAAACCGAGGCCAATGGGCACCAGGGGGGCCACGAAGTCCGTGACCCGCCAGAAGCTCCGCTTTCGAAGGCGGGCGAACCACGCCATGGCGGCCACCACGCCGAGCAGGCCGCCGTGAAAGGACATGCCGCCATCCCAAATGCGCACCAGGATCATCGGATCCCGCGCCAAGGCGTCGAATCCATAGAAGAGGACATAGCCCAGCCGACCGCCGAGCACCGCGCCCAAAGCGCCGTAGAACACCAGGTCGGAGAGCTGCTCGCGGGTCCAGTCCGGCGAACGCCGCGCCCGCCATTGGCCGAGATACCAGCACACGGCAAAGGCGGCCAGGTAGGCTAGGCCGTACCAGCGCACCGCCAGCGGCCCCAAGGCCACGATGACGGGATCAATCTCGGGATAGTGCAATAATGGCTTCCTTTTTGGTGATGGCGGGATCAGTATCGGGATGGCGCACTAGTGGCTTCCTTATTTGGTTTGGCTGACCGTTCTCGGATCAGCCCGACGGACTGAGCAGGATGTGCCTAATTCTCTTCGCCTACCGCCTAACGCCGGGGCAGCCGCTGCTCGTGGCCGCCAATCGGGATGAATTCTACGCCCGTCCGAGCGCGGCTGCACACTGGTGGGAGGATGCGCCGGGCTTGTTGGCGGGACGCGATCTGCAGGCGGGCGGAACCTGGCTGGGCGTGCAGGCCAATGGCCGCTTCGCTGCGGTCACCAACTTCACCGACCCCCACCGGCCGCCGCCGCCCCGCTCCCGCGGCGCGCTGGTGACGGACTTCCTAGGCGGCACGCAAACCTGCGCGGACTACGCGGCCGGCATCCAAGGCGAACTCTACCAAGGCTTCAACCTGCTGCTCTGGGATGGCCGGAGCCTGGCCTGCACCTCCAACCGGGGCGCGACCAAGGTGCTCGAACCCGGATGCTACGCCCTGACCAACGCCGAACTCGGCACCCGTTGGCCGAAGGCGGTGGACGGCGTCGCCCGGCTGCGCCAAGCCGTGCAGGCGGGAACGGACTTGGACGGGCTGATCGCCCTGCTGCGCCACGATCAACTCCCGCAAAGCAGCGCCGCGGCCGGACAGGCGGAAACCGCGGAATCGCAGACCACCCCCTGCTTCATCCGCGGCGACGCCTACGGCACCCGCGCCAGCACCGCCGTAATCTACGCCGAGGACGGCGGCATCGCCGTGGCGGAGCAGAGCTATGGGCCGCAGGGCGAACCGGGTGAAAGGCACAACTTTCTATTTGATCAAGGCGAGCGCCGCTAGGGCATTTCAAGCGTAGGGCTCATCCATCGCCACGAACTCGGTTTCCTTGAGCGCCTCCTCCGTCCAGGCCTGCATGGCGCCGGTGCTGAGCAGCGCCTCCTGGTATGCCTTCGCCTCGCCGTCGAGGGCGACGCCGTAGGTGACGAAGCGGGACACGACCGGGGTGAAGAAGGCATCCGCCGCCGAAAAGCCGCCGAACAGGAAGGCGCCGCCAGCGCCGAATTCAGATCTTGTGTGGGACCAGTGGGCGCAGAGGCGGTCGATGTCCCGCTGCACGTCGGGGTTCATGCCCTTGCCGGGATGGCGGCTGCGGATGTTCATGGGCATGGCGCCCCGCAGCGCTGAGTAGCCGGCGTGGAAGTCGGCCGCCAGCGAGCGCGCCCGCGCCCGAGCGCGTGGGTCCGCCGGCCAGATGCCAGCCTCCGGGTGCAACTCGTGCAGACGCTCCAGAATGGCGATGGTGTCGAAGGTGGCGAAGCCCGCGCCCGGTTCACCTTCCCAAAGCACCGGCACCAAGCGGGTGGGCGAGAGCCTGTCGATGTTGCGCGCCCAGTCCTCGGAGTCGAACTTCACCATGCGTTCGCTGAAGGGGATGCCCAACTCGGTCATGGCCAGCCAAGGGCGCAGCGACCAGGAGGAGTAGTTCTTGTTGGCAATGACGAGGGTGAGGTCTGACATGATCAACCTGCCGCAGCCTGGGAACGGCTGATGTCGTAGGTTTGCATCGGGGGAGGCTCCAACATGGCGAGGCGGCGATACTAAGCGGTGCGGGCGTCCAAATCCAACAGGGTGGCGGTGGGGGCAAGCTGTTTTGAGGTGGCGTTCGGTCGTATCATGGCGTGCCATGAAGATAGGATTTTTCGGTTTCAACAACGGTGCCCTCGCCGAACCCGAGGCCATGGCGCAAGCGCTAAAGGCCATGGATGACGCTGGCTTTGAATCCGCTTGGACCGGCGAGCACGTGGTGCTGATCGACCCCCAGGAGCCGCCCTCGCCGGCACCGCCCGACTTTCCCATGCTGGACACCGTCGCCGCGCTGGCTTTTGCGGCTGGCGTCACGCGGCGCATCCGGCTGGCGTCCGGCATCATTCTGCTGGCCCAGCGCAATCCGGTGGTTTTGGCCAAGGAGCTGTCGGGCATTGACCGGCTCTCCAAGGGGCGGTTGATGTTCGGCGTGGGCGTGGGTTACGTGCCGCGGGAGTTCGAAGTGATCGGCGTGCCCTACCAGGAGCGGGGCGCACGGGTCAGCGAACACATCGAGGCGATCCGTGCCCTGTGGACCCAGGAGCAGCCCGCGTTCGAAGGCCGCTTCACGCAAATTTCCGGCGTGCAGCAAAAGCCCATGCCGGTTCAACAGCCCCATCCGCCGATCATCATCGGCGGCATGTCCCCACCGGCCTACCGCCGCGCCGTGCGCCAAGGCAACGGCTGGTACGGCTTCGCCCAGACCGTTGAGGCAACCGCTGCGTCCATCGCTGGGCTTAAGGAGGCCGCGGCGGTCGAGGCACGGCCGGACGGCTTGGGCGAACTGGAAATCACCGTGACGCCGCCGGGGCCGGTGGATGCGGACGCCGTCAAGCGCTACGAGGACCTCGGCGTGTCGCGCTTGGCGCTGCTGCCGGGGCGCTTGCGCGACGCCGAAGGCGCGGTGCGCTTTATCGAGAGGACCGCTCAGCAGTTCGGCTTGTAGGCGCTAAGGCGCTATACTTGCCTGATGTCCGATGCGTTGAGTTTCGCCGTGCTCCCCCGGCTGATGACGCAGCCGATGGCTGTCTTCAAGGCGCTGTCCAAGAGCGCGCCGGAAGGCCACCGCGTCTTCTTCCAGCTCATCCTTCCCCTAAGCCTCATTCCCCCCGTTTTGGCCTTCGTCGGGGGTGCCACCTTCGGCTGGCGGCTGGGCGGCGGGGAGCCGCTGATGATGCCGGCCGGAAGCCTCACGCTCATTAGCCTCGCCTACTTCTTCGCGCTGATCTTCGGGCTGGTCAGCAGCGCCGCGGTGAGCGCTTGGATGGCCGCCACCTATGGCGCGCAACGGGCGTTCGGCACCCATCTGGCGCTCGCGGGCATGGTGGCCACGCCCGTGATTCTAGCGAGCGTCGCCCATCTCGCGCCCCATGTGTTCGTCAACATGCTGGTCCTCATACCGGCCCTGATTTGGAGCCTGTACCTGCTCTACCGGGGCCTGCCCGAAGCGCTCGGCATCCCGCCGGAACGAGGCATGTTGATGGCGTCGGCCTTAGCAGGCTACTTGCTAGTCGCCTTGGTGAGCCTGCTTGGCATCACGGTGGCGCTGTGGAGCGGCGGCATCGGCCCCGCCATCGGGGTCTAGGATGGCGGACGGCACCATCGGGGAACGCTACCACGACCGGGTGGTGTCCTGGCTGACGGCCTTTGCGATGGCCTGGTCCATCCTCGGCATGCTGGCCGGCGTTTACGTCGCCGCCGAACTGGTTTGGCCGACCATCGACTTTGGCCGCGAGTGGCTCTCCTACGGACGGCTGCGCACCCTGCACACCAACGGCGTGATCTTCGGCTTTGGCGTCTCCGCCCTGATGGGCACCGCCTTCTACAGCGTCCAGCGCACCTGCCATGTGCCGCTGTTTGCGCCTCGCCTGGCCTGGTTCTGCGCACTGGCCTGGCAGGCGGGGGTGCTGGCGGGCGGCGTGTCGCTGTTGGCGGGCTGGAACGGCGGCAAGGAGTACGCCGAACTGGAGTGGCCCTTCGACATTGCCATCGCGGTGGTCTGGGTGTGCTTCGCCATCGTCTTCTTCGGCACCATCGCCAAGCGGCGCATCAAGCCGATCTATGTCTCCAATTGGTTCTACGGCGGGCTGATCATCGTCATCGCCATGCTGCACATCGTCAACAGCTTGGCGGTGCCGGTGACGCTGTCGAAGTCGTACTCGCTGTTCGCCGGGGCGCAGGACGCCATCGTGCAGTGGTGGTATGGCCACAACGCCGTCGGCTTCCTGCTGACCGGCGGCTTTCTGGGCATGCTGTACTACTTTCTGCCCAAGCACGCCGGGCGGCCGATCTGGAGCTACCGGCTGTCCATCGTCGCCTTCTGGGCCTTCACCTACAGCTACATCTGGGCCGG
>CAZRBP010000085.1:0-15232 GCA_964598305.1 uncultured Pseudomonadales bacterium
CGCTGATTGGGCTTATCAAGTGGCGGTACTTTGCCAACGTCACTTCCGGGGCCACCGTGCGGGCGCCGCCGCTGCTGCTGTGGGCCTTGGGGCTCGACTGCAGATGCAGCGGAGCCGGCGGTCGGTCAGGCCGATACAGCGCTTCGTCGCCACAGTCCGCGCACTGCGGCCGGCGCATGACCGGATGGTGCGAAACTGCAAAGGTGCCGGTGTTCATCGCGATCGCCTGTTCGTGGACCGGGGCCGATTCATCGAGCACCAACCACTTGACGATTTCCGCCGCAATCAGGCGGTGCAGCGCGTCGAGCACCGCCGGCTCCGCCGCGAACGCCTTGAAGGCGGCCTCCTCGCCAGCCACGTTGCGCAGGAAGCTGTGCACTTCCTGGTGATTGCGCAGGCGGCTGGCGAGGCAGGTCCAGCATGGCCCCTTCCGGTCTCCTCGAAAGACGGGACCGAATAGCGGCTCTATGCCAAGCGGCCGGACCAGCATCCAGGGTGCCCCTGCCTTCAGGTGGCGCCGATTGACATCGACAAGGTGTCGGTCGAGGTAATCATCGCAAACGATCACGGTGAGCTTGGGATTCGCGGTCCCAACGCCGACGCCGGCCGCTTCCAGATGCTGAGCCAACTGGCGGTCTTCCTTGGCGAGCGCGACACGCGACTCCGCCAGCCGTTGCTCGACCCAGCGTGGCGTGGCGCCTAGGGAGGACCAATACGCCGCTCGGCTTGGGCTCATGCCGTGCTCGGCGGAAACCACGTAGCCCTTCGCGGCGAGGGCGGCAATGGCCGTGCGCACCTCGGCAGCGTTATGGCGGCTCTCCAGGTCAGCCACGATCTCGGCTTGCCCGCGCTGGCCGTCGAGAAGCGGCAGCAGGTCGCAATGCAGGCCGCCGTGCAGCAGGGTGTTGAACGATTCGGAAACCAGCAGCGTCTGGTTCTGGCTGATGACCTCGGCTCGCAGGTGTGGGGCAAGTGCGGGAAGCTCGACGGGACTTTGGTCGGCGAGGGTGGTTCGCCTCATAATCCCGCGTCGGGACTGCGCTGCCTTCCGGGTTGCGGGCTGGCGCACCCCCGCTGATTCAGCCCGCCCCATCAAGCACGCGCAACAAGGGCGTCGAATTCGGCGGCGGCGCGTGACGCGGTTTTGCCGACCGTCGCGCTCAGCGCGTCGAAGTCGTCATACCCGCAAGCGTTGGCGATCAGGGACTTGATCCTCGGGCGTGCCGCTTCGGCGTCGAACTGCTCATCGCCTATGAGCCGCAGGATGCCCTGCAAGTCGCGCCACAGCGCCGCGGCCTCGGCGAGCGGCGCCCGCTCTTGGAACACCGCAGCGGCCGTTGGGGCAGGATCTTCTGGCCCACTGGATGCCTCTTGAGTTAGTTGCAGGTATCGCGCCGCCCTCTCGATGTCGAGAAGACCGCCGCGCATGTGCGCATATGAGGACACGCCGGCTTCGGCCCCGTTCGATGGCGGCTGACGCAAACTCGCGATCAATGACTCACTTGCGGCGCACTCGGCCAGAATTTCGCGCCGCGCGTCTGCAAAACGGTCTCCGATCCCGGGGTCGCCGGCTTCGAAAGCACAACGCGCCCTGGTCAGGTCAGCAATCCCATCGACCCCAGCCTGCCGGAATTCATCGGCCAAGGCGGAAAGTGGCAGGGCGCGACAGGCGTTGGATTCACGTGGGATTGGCGAAAACACCAGGCTATCCGCTGCGAGGTCGGTCAGGGATTCGCGCAAGCGCTTGCGCAGGTGTCCGTATCCGGTCGCCTCCGGGCCGTCATACACTAACCGCATGTCCATCGCCGCGCCGGGATGCACTTCCCGGCTGGCGAGATCACCGAGAAAAATCCCGGCGACCCCGCCATCGAGCAGGGGCCCCCGTCGATCCACGAAGTCGTCAACCACGGCGGCCAGCACTGACACAATCGAGGCTTCAGCAAGATTGGACAGCGCAAGCCCCGCCTCAGCAGGCGTCAGATTGCCGCGCACTACATGCATGCCGATCTGAAATGCCTTGTCGTTCGACCAATTGCGCACGATCTCGGCGGTCTCCTTACCATTGACCGCCGGGATTTCCGCGATCATGTCGGTCATCGCCTGAATATCCATTTCCATCGTCCAGTAGAGCCGCACCAGTCCACGCCGGGCGATGGATTCGGACTCCGGATCCGGCCCGAATCCCTTCGGCAGGTCGATGTCAGTGAACTCCCGGTCATTAAGGTTGTCGAGCAGTTCGGGATTGCGTTCGATCCACTTGGCAAGCCGGGGGGCGGCGCCGAAGATCTCGATGATCGCGTCCAAGGCATCGGGCCGCGCCGCGGAAACTGGGCTGTCGTAGGCGCTCCAGTCGTCGATCTCGGGATAAAAGCGCTTGCGCCAATGGTCCACCAGCGGGTCCATTTTTTCGAACCAGCGCTTCGGCCGCACCACAAGGTTCATCATGTCGCTGTAGGTTCCCGGCAGCACGGGCGACTCCTCGGCGTTGTAGGTCTGCAGCAGCGGATATTGCCGACTCGACATCGCATGGTGGTCCGCGTGCCGCGGCATGTTGAAGAACATCCAGTTGCTGAACTTCCAATCGGAGCTCCAGGAGTGGCGAGGCATGATCTTCTCCCAGCGGCCGTTCGGCAGACGCACCCGCCGCAGACCGTAGTGCTGGAGGTAGTTGCTGAGCTTCATTGAGAACACGCAACTCAAGCCTAGGAAAACAAAGACCGGAACCGCCCAAATGCCGCCCATCCAGAAGACCAGCCCCCACCAAAACGCCAAGCCCAGGCCGTAGAGCCAGAAGGGATTGCTGTAGTGCCACAAGGGCAAACGGCGCCGCACTAAGCGTTCCTTGGCAACCTGCCAGGAATTTGTCAGGTTGCTGACGATTTCCTTGGGGAAGTACGTCCAGAAACTCTCGCCCTTTGGAGGGGAGCCCATGTCATGGGGTGTGCCAACCAAGGCGTGGTGAACGTAAACATGTTCCGTAGCGTATTGCGGATAGGAGGCCGAGGCCAGCAGGAACTCGGCAATCCGCCTTTCCCAATTTGAGCGCCGGTGAATCAATTCGTGTCCGACCACAAAGACTGCCTGTCCTTCCATGGTCAGGATGATGGCTAGGGCCACGTCTTCCCAGATGGTGAACGCATTGGCGACCAGAATCTGCCACAAGCCGAATATGAGAGTCGCCGGCCATAGAATCGCCCACGCCCAGACGGGCAGGTTGTGCCAGAGCAGGCGGCGTTGCGGCGTTTTCGCCGGATCCATGTTGCGCCCGTCCACGCCGAACGCCCGATCGAGGGGACCGGCGACGCTCATGAAGAGAAAGGGCGCCAACATCCACCAACCACCCTCGATCAGGGCGACAAAAATCAACGGAAAAATGGCCAAGGGGAGATAGTGGGGCAAAGCGTTTCCAATCGAGGGCTCGATGGGCGGAGCGATCTCAGCCTCGCTTGGGCCTAAGCGCCCCTCTACGGCTGCATCTGGCGGCATGGTGGCTTCTGTGGTGCTCCTCTAGGTGAAATTGATCGTACCACTGGACAAGTAACCTGCCAATCACTCAGGCATCGAGCACTCTTAGAAGGCGCTCCAAGGCCTCGATGCAAAACGCGGTAGTCACCGATTCGGAGCCATGCCCGAACTGCCCTATGACGCCCCACCTCAGGGCTTGGTCGCCAAAGGCGAGCAACTCCGGCCAGCTGCCGTCGTCTCGCTGCAAACCGATAATGTCCACCGCCGCCTGTGTGGGGTCGATGCGGTCAAGGCCGTCGACGCTATGGAGTGCGGAGACGGCTTGGGCGGTCTGCAGGACGTTGCCGAACTCACCCCGCTGGTCGCGTAGCGCCAGGATTCGGTCAGCAAGCACCGGTCGCAAGTGATCAAGGGCGGGCTGCGTGCGAATCAGGGCACGGGCGATGGCGTAGCAAGCCGTGACTTGGTCCGGATACCATTTGGACGTGCCCTCCAGTTTGTCCTCGGCAATCAGGGCTTCCAGCCACGTCCGCGCCGACTTCGTTTCGGGGCAGTCCCCTAGGTAGGCGATGACGTTTGCGTTGACGACGGGGTCGGCTTCGATCCGAAAGCTCGGCACCACATCGGGTTCGTCCTCCGCCAGCACCCAGGTCGTGAATCGGCCTTGCTCATCGCGATTGGCCAAAATCGAGGCTAGGTTCCTGCCCAGCGCAATCCAAGGATGACTCCCGATGACGAGGGAACTGAGCGCGGTGCTGTCGAGATCGTGGGGTAAATGGCGGTAGTAGCGCCACAATCCGGGGTATTCCATCGTTTCAGTTAGATAGGCTTTGGTGCGGGCGCATAGAGCCTTGGCCCGCTCTTCATCGGAACTTTCCAACGCCAGCACGCACAAGGCTGAAATGAATGCGGGCCTTTCGAAGTGCCGGGGAACCTTGGGATCCGCGATGTTGAAGCGGATGCAGTACCAAGCCCCGGATTCGTCGATCGTGGATTCCAGGAATGCGAGGCCTCGCCGGATGCTCTCCCGGCCTTCCTGCGCCAAGGCTTCCGGCGCTAGGGCGCGCAGCCGGGCAGCTGCCGGGGCCGCCTCCGGCGCAGGGCGAATCGGCGGCGCGGGATCGTGCATGGTCCTTTTGAGAAACTCGAGTGAGGCCACGCCGGTCCTGGCCGCCTCCCGTTCCTCCTCGCTCCGTTTGCTCCTAGGGGGAAGCACGAGATGCGTGACGGCATCGGTTTCCTCATGCACGTGGAATTCGTGGCCATCGGCAAGCGTCACGCCGAATTCCCGCTCGATTGCCTCTTTCGGCTTGGCGAGTAGGCGGGCGCGAAATGCGCTGTCCCTGCTGGCTCTCGAAAGGAGGCTTTTCATGGGGTCCAGGGGATCCATGGTCTAGGCGACCTGCCTTTTGACCAGTTCCTTGAAAACGCCGTCAACGGCTATGAGTTCGTCGAAGGAGCCACTTTGCACGACCTTTCCGGCCTGCATGACGTAGATTCGGTCGGCCTGTTCCAGCGTTGACAAACGGTGGGCGATGACGATTCGGGTCGAGGTCAAAAGCGCCAGGTTCTGCATGACCTCGGCTTGGCTTTCGTTGTCGAGCCAATTGGTCGCCTCGTCGAGCAGCATGACTCGCGGAGTGCCGATCAGCGAGCGGGCGATGGTGATACGCTGGCTCTCGCCGCCCGACAGGACCGACCCGCTGGCGCCGACCATCGTCATCATGCCCATGGGCATGGCCTTGATCTCCCCCTCGATTTCAGCCCGTCGCGCCGCCTGCCACACTTCGTCGACGGTGGTTCCCTCATGGTGCGCGACGATGTTGTCCCAGATGTCCTGGGGGTGAAGTCCCACCGACTGCGGCACTGCGCCGATCTGTCGGCGCACCTGCTTCAGGTTGAGGTGCCGGAGGTCGCGTCCATCGTAGTACACCGCGCCGGCGGCTGGCCGGTCGAATCCCAGCGCCAGCCGGAACAGGGTGCTTTTGCCGGCGCCGGACTCGCCGGCAATCGCGACGAACTCGCCGGGACGGGCGCGGATGGTGACATCGTCGAGAATCAACGGGCCGTCCGGGTCGTAGCGAAAGGAAATGCGGTCGAACAGCACCTCACCGCCCAGATGATCAACCGGCTCCCCTTCCACATCGGCTTCAGGCACCACGGCGAGCAGCGGGCGCATCTGCTCAAAGGCCGGCAGCGTTGCGGCAATGGTGCCGAAGGACTCGCCGAGCCGGGCGATGGCGGACTGGAAGGCGATGAAGACGGTGTAAACAACCAGAAAGTCGCCGACCGGGACGTTGCGATCGCCGGTGGTTGCCACCGCAAAAAGCAGGGCTCCGCCGGCGAGAAAGGGAAGTGCTGCGCCAAATGCGCGGGAATGTCCCTCCAGGGCGCCGAGTTTGAGTTCCGCCCTTTTCTGCTCTCGGTAGTCCTTTGCCCAGATGGCGAAGGCCGACCCTTCCGCGTTTTCCACGCGCAGCTTGGCGATGCCGCCGATGATTTGGAACAGCCTTCCAGTGACGCGGCGCACAGCGCTGATCATGCGCCCGTAAGGTGCGACTTGGCGCAGCCCAAGGGCTGCGGTGACCAACAGCGAAGCCAGGCTGAACGCGAGGGCGATACCACCTAAGGTGGCATCGTAGAAGGCGATGATGCCAAACACCGGCAGCAGGAAGATGATGGACAGCAGGCTGTCGGCGACGACGCCCTGCAGGCCATCGCGAAGATTCTGAAACGTCATGCCCGACATGGCTAGGTCGCCGGCCGGCTGGCGGTGCAGAATGCTCGGCGGAAGGCGTATGAGGCGATCCCAGAAGGCGGCCTCCAGCCGCGATGCGGAGCGGCCTTCGAGCCGCATCATCGCCGTGCTTTGCAGCAGGTGCAGCAGTGCGCCAAGCAGGCCGAACCCGGCTAGCGCCACAGCCACCGCATAAAGCGCTCCGACGCTGCCGCCCGCCACGACCTGATGGGCAACGAAACCCAGGGCAAGCGCCGGCAACAACTTGATCAGACCGCCTGGCAGCCCGGCAGCCACCAGCCGGACCAGGTCGCCGCCCGACCCGCGCAGGGCGATGTCCAGCAGGTCCTTCGGCTGCACAGTGCCTGAGGGCAGTGGCCGGTAGAACATCCAAGCTTCCTGCGCTAGGGCTGCGGCGCGCTTCGCGGTCACTCGGACACGGCGCTTGGTAACCGGATCGATTTGCCGATAGCGCCCGAAAACGCCCGGCAGCAGTGCGACTGGCTGGCCGTCCTCGGCGCGGAATGCCAGCAGCGCGCTGCTGTCGCTGCGCCACCAGCCGCCTTCGGCGTCCAATCGCACGCGCCGGGCGCGCACACCCGAGGCGTCCAGAACGTCAACCAGGCCGGCCGGGGATTCGGAAGGCCCCGAACGCTCTGGAATCTTGAACCTGAAGCCTTGGTGACGGCCGATGATTCGCAGGGCGTCCACTAGGGCGGTGTCCTCGGCGCTGTCCTGTTCCGATGGCAAGTCATAGATGTTGAAAAGCCGCGCCCTAGCACCGATTTCGGCCGTGCGCCGGCTCGTTGTGCGTTCGCGTTCGAGATTCGCGTCATCGACCACGGCCAGTCGGCGATTAAGGCGCTCCAGGTTGAAGGCAACCGCGTGAAAGAAG
This sequence comes from uncultured Pseudomonadales bacterium, assembly GCA_964598305.1. Classification (GTDB taxonomy): domain Bacteria; phylum Pseudomonadota; class Gammaproteobacteria; order Pseudomonadales; family Azotimanducaceae; genus Azophilus. The sequence continues at coordinate 7,098 of CAZRBP010000085.1, forward strand.
GCGAGTGCCGGCAGCAGCAGACCCTCGCGGGCCAGCGTTTCAGTTGACTTGCAAGAGACCGTGGCTGCGTCGAACAAGGTGAGCCAACTCGTTCTCGTCAGCGGCACCAGGGCTTCCTGCGCACCGCTCTCCTCGGCAAGTTCGGCCTGATCGAATATATCCATGAACACGCTGGCGCCGCTCGAGGGCCCGGATACCCAGACCACGCCGCGTCGCACGGATAGGGTGCAGGGATCCAATGCCTGGGCCATGCTCGGTTCGGCCAGCGCCGTGGGACGGGGAATGGGGTCGGCAAAACGCGCCAGCGTGTCCGTCATGGCGGTCAGCCAACCGTCGATCTGCTCCGCTAATTCGATCGGATGAGCCTCGGACAGCTTGGATGCGGGCAGACGCTTCAGCAGGGTGCCTGGCAACCCCTTGGCGATGAGGCTGAGCGTGGTGGCTTGGTCCTGCGCGTCCGGCGCAACGCCCGGCAGCACGTCGCCCGATTCACAGCGCAGCAAATGCTGCGGCGCCGCCTGCTCCACGCCGTCCTGGATCTCGATGAGGAACAGATCGACGGCACCCTGATCAATGAACCAGACGCTCTGCGAATCGTCGAGCTGCAACGGCAGGTTGCCAGCACAGGGCACGGGCGTGCCGAAGCGAGCCGCGAGATCCGCCATTGACGTGTAGTTGGGGGTTGCGTCCGGCATCAGCCTGACTTGACCAGTTTGAAGTAGGTGCCGTCCTGGTCGGCTATCAACTCGTCGTGGGTGCCGCGCTGCACTTCCGCGCCCTTGTCGAACACGATGATTTCGTCGCAGTCGCGCACGGTGCTCAGCCGATGCGCCACGATCAGGCAGGTGACGCCGCGACGCCGCAGGGCGTCATCGACCGCTTCCTCGGTCGCGGCATCGAGGGCGCTGGTTGCCTCATCAAGAATGAGCACCGTTGGATGGCCCACTAGCGCCCGGGCGATTTCCAACCGTTGCCGCTGCCCGCCGCTGAAATTCGCCCCACCTTCCTCGATCAGGGTCGCATAACCTTGGGGCCTGACCAGAATCTCGTCGTGGATGCAGGCATCCCGGGTGGCGGCGACGATGACTTCATCCGGAACGGCAGGGTTCCACAAGGTGATGTTGTCGCGCACCGAGGCGGAAAAGAGCACCGCCTCCTGATCCACCATGGAGATGGAGCGCCGCAGCACTTCTTCGGGGATCTCGTCGCGTTGGTGGCCATCAAACAGGATTTCCCCGGACCAAGGCTGATAGATGCCCGAAACCAGCCGCGCCAAGGTCGATTTGCCGGAACCGCTCGGACCGACCAAGGCGACCCGTTGCCCGGGCCTGAGCACGAGGTTGAAGTCCTTGATCAAGGGAGGGCGGCTTTTGTTGAATCCGAAGGTGAGGTTGCGCAATTCGATCTGGCCGGCAAGCTGGAGGCGGCCGTTGAACGTGGGAATTGACTCCGACTCCCGGCTGCGGCGGCTGAACACAGGGTCTTCAGCGGTTTTGGAGATGTCTTCCAATCGTTGCAGGTCGGTTTCGAGGGACTGGCGTTTGCTGGCAAACTCCAAATAGCGCCCGACCGGCGCCAGAAACATCTCTGCCAGGATGTAGAACCCAACCAGCGTTCCCAAGGTCATTTCCCCGGCCATGACCAGACTGCCCCCCAGACCCAGAATCGCCGCGCCGCGCAGCGCGGCGACCAAGCCAGGAAGCGCGGCATTGACTGAGCCGAGCTCCGCGTGGCGCTGCCGCGCTTGCAGTTCGCGGGCCTGCTGGCCACTCCAGCGGGAAAAGAAGCGGTCATCCGCCCCGGTCATGCGCAGGTTGTCCGCATGGCTCAACATCTGCATGCCAACGCCGATCAGCAGTCCCTGTTCGCGCCGCATCGCTTGGCTGCGGACCGTCCGAAGTCCATTGAGAAGGTGGGCCAGCACGCCGTGCAGGAAGGCGAGCGCCAGCACGATCAAGGCCAGCCGGACGTCGTAGGCCAGCATGGCGGCAAACAACACCGCACTCATGCCCATATCAACGATGAGAACGAGGAACTGATCCGCCAAGCTCTTCGCGATTCGGTCGATGGATGAGACGCGATCGGTCAAGTCGCCGACCATCCGGTGATGAAAGAACTCTATCGGCAAGCGCAGCAGCTTCGAGAAGCCTTGGTCGTAGCCGGTCACCGAAATCCGGGTTGCGAGCCGTTTCAGGAATCGATGCTTCAGCAAGGACAGGATGTACACCAAGACGCCGCCGCCCAGCAGGGCGGTCACCAATCCGCGCCAGGGACCATGGCTTGCCAGCACTTGGTCCACGAAAACACTAAGGGATGCCGGAATGACGAGCGCCAACAACGTCAACATGAACGCGCAGGCAAGCACGCCGACAAGCACGCTCCGGGACCCGTAGAGCAAGGCGTTCAACTGACTGAACAAACCCGGCCGCTCGCCGCCGGGCTGAAAGTCGGCGCTCCGCTTGAATCGCAACGCAATCCCGCTGTAGTCCTTGGCGAATTCCTCGGTGGAGAGGGTACGTCGCCCGGTAGCCGGGTCATTGAGATGGAAGTGGCCGTCGCCGTAGCCTTGGAGAACCACGAAGTGGCTGAATTGCCAAAACAAAATCAGCGGCAACTCCACCTTCTTCAGTTGTTCGGCGCGCAGGCTGAGGCCGCTGCACTCAAGTCCGTAGTGCCGGGCGGCGCGCACGATGCTGGCGGCGCTGCTGCCGTCCCGGCTGACCTCGCACTTTTCGCGCAGCTCGGTCAACGGCACCCAGCGCCCGAAGTAGGCCAACACGCTGCCTAGGCAGGCAGCGCCGCACTCCGTGGCGTGCATCTGCAGCAAAATGGGCGTGGTCACCCTTTGCTTCAGGGGCTCCGAAGCGGGCTTTCCCCCCTTGGCGGTGCGCTCCGGCATTCTAGTGCCGAGTCAGCCCGAAAAGCGCGGCGGGGGACTGCTCCCCATCGTCGATTAGGATGCGGTGCATCCCGCCCGCTACCGTGGCAACGTCAACGCCTTCATCGAGGACGATGTCGATGCGGTGCATGGAAGCCCCCGACCCCAACACCACCATTCCTTTGGGCGGCGGCACCGCAGCGATATTGACGATCTTTCCATCAAACGCGTCCGCTTCCCCATTCTTCGTAGCCAGTCCGATCACCAAGGGCAGGCCCGCCGCTATTTCCAGCGCCAAATCCCCATCGACCCGTACCAGCGCTTGGATGGACCGGTTGCCCGCGATCGGGCCGCCGCCTGTTTCGACCAGCACGCCGTCGATGGCGGCGGTTCGGTCCACGCTGCCAAGGAAGAGCCATGCGCCGAGGATGAGCATCAACACAGCGATGGCGCCAACCAGCACGCGCTCGCTGGGCGTGGAAATGGTCAGCAGCCGGTCGAGTTCCTCGCGCTCGTCCTTGGCTTTGGCAACCGTATCGTGAAATGAATCGAATGGATTATTGAACATGAGTGGGTGCAACCTCCTCGGAACGCCGATCCGTTGCCGTCAGCAACGCCGGCAGGAGCGACAGGTCAGCAATCAGCGCAAAACCGATGATCATTGCGGTCAAGACGCCGACCTGCGCGGTGGGAACGAACGGTGAGAACACGAAGATCAGGAAACCCGCCACCAGCACCACCGTTGTGGTAAGCAAAGCCCGGCCCGCAGTGTCAAAGGCGTAGCGCACCGCTTCCTCGGGGTCTTGGCCGTACTCGCGCCGCGCCCGGCGGTACTTGGCGAGAAAGTGGACCGTATCGTCCACCACGATGCCGACGGTCATGGCCACCACGACGGAGAGCGAGAGCCCCACCTGGCCAACCGTCAACCCCCAGACGCCGAAGCCGAGCACCGCCGGAAGCAGGTTGGGCACGATGCTGATCAACCCCAGCCGCAGCGATCGCAGGGCGAACAGGAGGATGGCGGAAATGGCCAGCAGCACGACCACGGTGCCGACCAGCATGGCGTTGATGTTGCGCTGCCCAATGTAGGCGAACAGGGCGGACGGGCCGCTGCTGTTGACGCCGGCCACATGGGGCGCGTTGTTCTTCAGCCAAGCCTCGGCGCGTGCGTTCAACTCAAGTAGGTCTTGCGAGTACAGGGTCTGCGCCGACACGGAGATTCGCGTGGCTGATCTGGACCGGTCGATCTGATTGTTCAGATTCAGGCCTTGGGGAAGCGAGAGCTCGTAGAGCAGCAGGTACTGCGCCACCAGCTCCTGGCTTTCTGGGATCCGGTAGGCAGCGGGGTCGTCGCCGTGCAGGCTTTGGTTGAGTTGTCGCAAGGTGTCGGTGATGACTGATACATGGCGCACTGAAGGCTGCTCGCGGAACCACTCGGCGAAGCCTGAGACTTCGGCGAGGAACAGGGGATCGGTGACGCCGCCCTCGGCGTGCGCCTCAAGCGAGTACTCCATCAGGGTATTGCCGCTCAAGTGCTCGTCCATGAAGTCCGTGTCTTGGCGAAACTCAATGCTCTCATCGAAGAAGTGCACCAGGACGTCGTTGAGTTCATTGCGCGGAATGGCCAGCGCCATCGCCAGCACGAGCGCTGACCACCCCCAGAACAGGGCTTTTCTGTATTGCAGCGCGAAATCGGCCAAGCGCCTCATCGAGAGCCCCCGCAGCCGTCGGTCTTTGGCGGCGCGAATGGGAAGCAGCGAAATCAGCGCCGGCAGGAACGTGACGGACAGCAGGAAGGAGGCGCCGATGCCGAACGCGACGAAGACGCCGAGATGGCGGTAGGGCGGCACCTCGGAGAAGTTCATGCTCAGGAATCCGAGCGCTGTCGTGACGCTGGCCAGAAACACCGGATGCAAGTTCAGCCGTAGGGACTCGACGATGGCATCGTGCTTGGAGTCCCCAGCGCGCAGGCGCTGCTGCAGCGCAACCAGCAGGTGGACGCAGTTTGCCACGACGATCATCAGCACGATGGTCGGTGCCGGCGAGATGGGCGGGGAGAAGGGCAGGCCGACCCAACCGCCGAGGCCCATCGACGCGGGAATGGAAAAGATGATGACCAACCCGGTCACCGCGACTCCCGCCCAGCTTCGAGTGAGAATGCCGAGGATCGCCGCCATCAGCAAAAGGCTTGCGGGCAGGAACATCATCTGGCTGCTGATCGAGGCTTCCACGAAGGTTTGGTTGATCATGACCGTGCCGACAATGCGCAGATCGATGCCGGCAAATCGCTCCTCCGCCTCCGCCGCGACCGCTCTGGCGAATTCGGCCACTTCGGCCACGGCCTCGAGCTGATCCTCCACCGGCAGCTCAATCGTGACGTTCACCACGCTGACATCGCCGTTCAGGGCGAGAATACCGCTGGCGATGCGCGGATCGGACAAAGCAATGTCGCGAATGCGCGTCCGCGCCTCCGGTTGGCTCAGTTGCGACGGATCAACCAGGTCCCGCACATACAGGTCGTCGCCGTCAGCGGTGGTGTGCTGGAAGTTGGCGAGCGAGTCCACCCGCCTTGCGTATGGCGTTCGCCAAGCGGCGTCCGTGAGCCAGACGGCTGCCGAGAGGGCCTTCTCCGACGTGGCGTCACCGTCGTCCGGAACCAGCAGGAAGACGATGTTCTCGTTCTTTCCGTAGGTGTTCTCCAGCGCTTCGAGCGCCATGAGCTGGGGATTATCCTCGTCGAAGAAGATGCGGTAGTTGGCGGAGAACTCCAGTCGCGCAATGCCGCTTGACGCGACCGCAACCAGGAGCAGCGTGGCCGCGATGACCAGCCAGCGGGCAGCAAGCACCCGTTCGGCGAATCGCGCTGAGAATTGCCCTCCTGCTCTGCCGTGCTTGTCCACAATGCGGGAGCTACGGGTGGTCAATTCCGTTGCGGGCTAGGGATTGATCCGGCGAAATCCAGCATGGTCCGCTCCTGCGGCTTCAATGAGCCAAGCATAAGGTCGCCAGCCCTTGCGCGGCAACAGCCGGTTTCCGGCTCAGAAGCGCATCACCTCCGCACCGAGGTCGGCGAGGTTGACTATCCCCACCGCGTTGTGGCCAGCCAAGTGCCCCGCGCATTCGCCGGGGTTGAAGATGGTCTGACCCCGTTGCCTGTCCAAGCGGTAAAAGTGGGTGTGGCCGTGCAGGGCCAACTCATGCTCCGTGCTGAGAAAGCCGTTGAACTCCAGCGGGTCGTGCACCACGGCGATGCGCCGGCCATGCCAGTGCAACTCGAGCGGCGGGTCGGCAAATTGAAAGCCGTGGGCGGCAACGGCCCTATCCAGGCTCTCGCGCTCTAGGTCGTTGTTGCCGAAAACGCCGTGCAGGGGTGCTTTGAGGCGGGCGAAGACGTCCAGGGTCTTGGCTTGGGTGATGTCGCCGGTGTGGATGACGCGCTCGACGCCGGAAGCGTTGAACAGCTCAACGATCCGGGCAACGTTCTTCAGATTGTTGTGGGTGTCGCTGACGACGCCAATGCGCATGGGGCCGAACGCCGACGCACCGCACCGGGGAGGTGCGCCGACGTGCTCCGAAGCGTCAGCCCGAGCCTAGGCTTTTTCCAGGATGTGGATGCCGCAGGCGCTGCCGAGGCCGATCACGTGGGTCATGCCGATGCGGGCGCCTTCTACCTGCCGTTCGCCGGCTTCGCCGCGCAGATGGGTGGACACCTCGTAGATGTTGGCAATGCCGGTGGCGCCTAACGGATGGCCCTTGGACAGCAGGCCGCCGGAGACGTTGACCGGAATGCGGCCGCCGAGCGCGACTTCGCCCTCGTCGATCATGCGTCCGGCCTCGCCGTCGCCGCACAGGCCCAGGTTCTCGTAGTGCAGGATCTCCGCGGTGGCGAAGCAGTCGTGCAACTCGACTAGATCGATGTCGTCCGGGCCCAAGCCGGCCATTTCATAGGCCTTGGCTGCCGCTTCCCGGGTGCAGGTGTTCACGTCCGGCATCACCAGGTCGCGCTCCTGCCAGCGGTCGGAGGTCATCACCGAGGCGCGCACCTTGACGGCGCGGCTCATCAGGCCGAGCTCCTTGGCCTTGCTCTCCGAGGCGATCACCGCCGCCGCCGAGCCATCGACGTTCACCGAGCACATCAGCTTGGTGTTGGGATAGGAGATCATCTCCGCGTTCATCACCGTCTCGAGCGGGGTCTCGATCTGGTACATCGCCTTCGGGTTCATGGTGGAGTGATGGTGGTTCTTCACCGACACCTTGGCGAACTGCTCAAAGGTCGTGCCGTACTTGCGAGCGTGCTCCATACCCGCTTCCGCAAAGACTGCGGGCATGGTGCCGGAGCCGAGCAGCCCCTCCTTGGGGATGCCGGTGGCGCCGCCCGCGCCGCCGAGCAGGCCCTTGCCCATCTGCTCCACGCCGACGGCGATGACGATGTCGTACAGGCCCGCCTTGACCGAGGCCCAAGCCTCGCGGAAGGCTGTGGCGCCCGTCGCGCAGGCGTTGGAGACGTTGACCACCGTGATGCCGGTCTGGCCGATCTGCTGCAGGATGCGCTGGCCGACCATGCCGCTGGCTTGGCCGAGGTTGCCGCAGTACAGGGCCTCCATGTCCTGAATGCCGAGCCCGCAATCGTCGAGCGCCATTAACGCCGACTCAGCGCCGATGGCCGGCACGGATTTCTCCGGGAAGCGCCCGAACTTGATCATGTCCACGCCAACAACATATGCGTCAGTCATCTGAAATCTCCTTGCTTTGGATTCGCTTTACTGCTTATGAGTTGAAACTCGATCACTCTGCGGCCGAACTCAGCCGCTCTTGGGTTGGAAGAAGTAAGCCATGTAGGAATTGCCGTCCCGGTCCTTGCGCCCCAAGGCGTCGTCAAAGACCACTTCGACGGGCATGCCGAATTCGATTTTGTCCGGGTCCGGCTCGATGTTGATGAGGTTGCCCTTGATGGCGGTGCCGTCATCGAGATCCACGATGGCGCTGATGTAGGGCACCTCGATGCCGGGGAAGGAGCGGTGCACGATGCAGTAGGAATAAAGGCTGCCGGAATTCGGCAGGCGCACCGGCTTGATTTGGTCCCGAGCGCCGCACTTGGAGCAAACGCTGCGCTCGCCGAGGAAGGTCGCGCCGCAGGACTGGCATTGGTGCCCCTCAAGGTAGGGGTCGCCACCCTCAGGCAATTTCAGGTAGTCCACCGCAGGCAGTGGTTGGCTCATCAATCCTCCCTAGATTCAAGTCTTGGTTTTATCGGAAC